>JAOAIM010000214.1 GCA_026414705.1 Verrucomicrobiia bacterium
CAAAAATCCGGTCGCCGTCCAGCACGGGCGACGCGGCGCTGTTCCAGCGTAACACGCGGCCGTTGAATTTCTTCACCAGGTCATGCTGCCAGAGCACCTTGCCGGTGGCCGCGTCCAGGCAACTGAGCGTCAGGTGCGCGCCCAGAAAATACACCCGGTCGCCGTCCACCGTTGGCGTGGATCGCGGGCCGTCGCCGCCCTGTTTGTCGTAGGTCGGCGGGCCGAGCGGCACGGCCCAGAGTTCGCGGCCCGTGTCGGCGTCAAACGCCACCGCCACTTCGCGGTCGGTGCCGTCCACGGGGCGCTGAATGAACGCAAAGGCGCGCGAGCCGCTCACGGCAAACGAACCGAAACTCGGCCCCAGCGGGGCGCGCCAGAGCACGCGCGGGCCGTCTTTGGGCCACACCGTCAGAATCCGTTCCGGTGTCGAGCCGTCGTGATTCGGACCGCGATACTGCGGCCAGTCCGCTGCGCCCGCGCCCGACGCGAGCGCCGTCATGATCACCAGCAATTGACGTTTCATGGGCAAAGAATAGACCGGAACGCCTCAGCGCGAATTCAATCGCGCCAGCACTTCCTGCGCGAGCACCTCGTAAGCGGCCGCCCCGGCGCTGTAAGGATCGTAGTGAATGATCGGTTTGCCGAAGCTGGGCGCTTCCGCCAGGCGCGTGCTGCGCGGAATCACCGTCTGAAACACCCGCTCGCCCAGTTGCGCCCTCACCTCGTTGACGACCTCGTGCGAGAGTTTGGTGCGCGCGTCGAACATCGTCATCACCACCCCAAAAACCTCCAGCGTCGGGTTGATGCCCGCTTCGCGCAACTGGCCCAGCACGCGGTGGAGCATTGTCAGCCCCTCCAGCGCGTAATACTCGCACTGCAACGGCACCAACAACCCGTCGGCGGCCGCCAGCGCGTTGAGCGTGAGCACGCCCAGCGACGGCGGGCAATCCATCAGCACCAGGTCGAACCGCCCCGACTCCCGCACCGGTTGCAACGCGGTCGCCACCCGCAGCAACGGGTTTTCGGTGCGCGGCAATTCCACATCCGCCCCGCACAGGTCCACTTCCGCAGGTATCAGTTCCAGCCGCTCAAACGCCGTGGGGCGAATTTTGTCCAGGAGATTGCCCTCGCCCAGCAGCACCCGATACGCGCTCGCGCCCTCGAGTTTTTCGACCCCCAGGCCGCTGGTGGCGTTGGCCTGCGGGTCCAGGTCAAACAACAACACGCGTCGTCCGGCCGCCGCCACGCACGCCGCCAGATTCACCGCCGTGGTGGTTTTGCCGACGCCGCCTTTTTGGTTGGCGACCGCGATGACGTTGCCAGGCACGCGCCAGATTAAAAATGAATCGCGCACCCGTTCAAGCTTCACGCCCCGGACTTGCAATCGCTTTTGCGGCGCTTATTTTGGCCCCGAAACGACACAAC
Source organism: Verrucomicrobiia bacterium (assembly GCA_026414705.1). Taxonomy (GTDB): domain Bacteria; phylum Verrucomicrobiota; class Verrucomicrobiia; order Limisphaerales; family JAOAIM01; genus JAOAIM01. The sequence continues at coordinate 1,426 of JAOAIM010000214.1, forward strand.
AGCATGAAGCTCATTCTCTCGACGCACAACCTCACCCTCACCAAGGCCATCGAAAACCACGTCGTCGCCAAACTCCAAAAGCTCGATCACCTCGATCCCCGGGCCATTGACGCGCGCGTCACCCTCGAACACGACCACACCCGCGCGCCGGAAAAGCAGTTCTCCTGCTCCATCCGCCTGAGCGTGCGCGGGCCCGACCTCTTCGCCGAGGACCGCGAGAACGACCTTTATGCCGCGATTGATCGTGTCGCCAAAAAAATCGAGCAGCAACTTCGCAAGCGCCACAAAAAGCAGATCGAACGCTGGCACAAACAGGCCGCCCGCGCCAAGGAACGCGCCAAAAGCCGCACGGCCTGACAACGCGCCATTTGCCGTCGGCCTCCCGGCAGCCCCGGCCCCGCACCGTCGCCAGCCGGGCCCGACGCAACCGTGAACTGGATTCTCCGCGCCCGCACCCTCGCGCCGCTCGGTCGCCCGCCATTGGACGACGCCGCGCTCGTGATTTCGGGCGAACGCATCACCGCCCTCGGCCGCTGGCGCAACATCCGCCGCGTGCACACCGGCCCGGTCACCGACCTGGGCGAGGTGTTGCTGTTGCCCGGCCTCATCAACGCACATTGTCACCTCGACTACACCCACATGGCCGGGCTGTTCCCCCCGCCGAAAAATTTCTGTGACTGGATCAAGAGCATCACCTTCGAGAAAAGCCTCTGGTCCGCAGAGGAGTTCGCCGCCTCCTGGCGCGACGGCGCCGGAATGCTCCTGCGCAACGGCACCACCACCGTGGCCGACGTCGAAACCGTCCCCGCGCTCCTGCCGGACCTGTGGCACGCCACACCGTTGCGCGTGTTTTCGTTTCTCGAAATGACCGGCGTGCGCAGCCGACGCGACCCCGGAGCCATCCTCCGCGAAACCGCCGCCAAGATTCTCTCGCTGCCCTGCGACCCCCGCTGTCGCGCGGGCCTTTCACCCCACGCGCCCTACTCCACCACACCCGCCCTGTTGCGTGAAAGCGCCCGGCTCGCCCGCCGGCACCGCTGGCGACTCGTCACCCACATCGCCGAATCCGCCCCCGAATTTGAAATGTTCCGCCACGCCCGCGGCGACATGTTTGACTGGTTGCGCCGCAACGAGCGCGACATGGCCGACTGCGATGGCGTGTCCCCGGTGCAGCACGCCGAACGCTGCCGCCTGCTCGGCCCGAACCTCCTGGCGATTCACGTCAACTACCTCGCCCCCGGCGACGCCGCGTTGCTGGCCCGCCGCCGCGTCCACGTCGTGCATTGCCCCCGTAGCCACGACTACTTCGGCCACGCACCCTTCCCCTTCCGCACCCTCGCGCGCGCCGGCGTGAACGTGTGCCTGGGCACCGACAGTCTGGCCACGGTGCGGAAGCCGCCCCGCGCGCAGGTCGAACTGAATTTGTTCGCGGAAATGCGCGCCTTTGCGGCAGCGCATCCGCACACCGCGCCGGAAACCCTCCTGCGCATGGTCACCGTCAACCCCGCGCGCGCCCTCGGGTTGGCGGGCCGACTCGGCCAGTTCAAGCCCGGCGCGTGGGCTGACGCGATCGCCCTTCCCTTCGAGGGGCCTCTACGCGATGCCCTCGAGGCTGCCGTGCATCACACCGGCCCGGTGGGCGCCAGCCTGATTGCCGGCCGCTGGGCGCTGCCGCCCGGTGGTCTGAAACGTTGAGGCGCGACCGCGCAAAGCCCGGCGCGCCGCGCCGGATCGCTTGCGCCCCAACACCGTCGAAGCGCCAACCGCGCCCTGCCCAACGGCAATCACGCCACAAACCGCGCCCCCGGTCGCAATGGATGGCCCCGGAGAAATTCCTCCGCCGTGAGCCGTCGCCCGCCCTCGCGCTGCAAGATCATCACCCGCAAGGCATCCTGACCGCACGCCACCACGATGCCCGTGCGGTCGGCGCTCAAAATCTCGCCCGGCGCGCCGCGTCCCTCGGCCACCGTGGCCTCCCAGATTTTGAGCAGGTGCGGGCGCGGCTCGGCCGGCAAAAACGTGAACGCGCCCGGCCAGGGCGTGAACGCACGAATACGATTCCAAATCGCGCGCGCTCCGAGACGCCAGTCAATGCGCCCGTCTTCCTTGCGGAGTTTCGGCGCCTGCGAGGCGCCCTCGGCCGGCTGCGGACGCGGTTGGACGCGCCCGGCGGCGTAAGCGGGCAGGATTTCGACGAGCAACTCCGCGCCCAGTTGGGCGAGCCGGTCGTGGAGCGTCGCCGCGTTGTCTTCGGGCAAAATCGGCGTCGCCCGTTGCGCGAGGATGTCGCCGGTGTCCAGCCCCTCGTTCATCTTCATGATCGTCACGCCGGTTTCGCGCTCGTCGTTGAGCAACGCCCACTGAATCGGCGCCGCGCCGCGATACTTCGGCAGCAGCGAGGTGTGCACGTTCACGCATCCCAACCGCGGCAGGGCGAGCAACGCCGGAGGCAGGATTTGCCCAAACGCCGCCACCACGATCACGTCGGGTCGCAACGCGCGCACCTGTTCCAAAAACGCCGCGTCGCGCACCGTTTCGGGCTGGAGCACCGGCAGCCCGGCGCGCTGCGCCGCCTCCTTGACCGGCGGCGGTTGCAGCTTCAACTCGCGGCCCTTCGGACGATCCGGTTGCGTGACCACGGCCACCAGCTCAACAAACGGCGCGCGGCGCAGAGCTTCCAGGCACACCACGGCCAGTTCGGGTGTTCCCATGAAAATGACCCGCAACCGTTCCACGCGCCCAGCCAACTCCAAAGACGGCGGACGTGAAAGAAAAAACCCCTCCGCCCCATCCGCGGGCGCATGTCACTTTCTCGCCGGGTGATGGCCCGCGCCCAAGCTCCAAGCCGTTTCAACGGCCTGGTCGGGCGGCGCGCAAAACCCTCACCCGAAAATTTCCCATGCGGACGGACGCCGCCCGTAGCGCAGACTGCCAGTCTGCCGTATCGCGGATTGCCAATCCGCGGCCCCGCGCAGCCGAAGGCCAGCCTGCCAACGGGAAGCCGGCGCTCCGGGCAGGTTGGAAACCTGCGCCACGCGCGTCAGGCTTTCGCCATTGCCCCGGCGCACCGGCGGTTTATTCTTGGAGCATGAGAATGGTGTGGACGCGACTGGCGTGGGCCTGGGTGACGGGGTTGCTGGTCGGTTGCCAGCCGGTTTCCTGTCAAACCAATCGCGCCGAGGCGGATTACGCCCTGGCGCGCGCCCGGATGGTGCGCGAGCAACTGACCGCGCCCGGACGCGACATCACCAACGCGCGCGTGCTCAGGGCCATGAGCCGCGTGCCGCGTCACGAGTTTGTCCCCGAACCGCTCCGCGCCCGCGCGTACGGCGATCACCCGCTGCCCATTGGTTATGACCAGACGATCTCCCAGCCGTTCATCGTCGCGTTCATGACCGAGAAGCTCGAACCCAAGCCCACCGACCGTGTGCTCGAAATCGGCACCGGCTCCGGTTACCAGGCCGCCGTGCTCGCCTGCCTGGTCAGCAACGTTTATACGATCGAAATCATCGAACCGCTCGCCCGCCGCGCCGAGGCCGACCTCAAACGCCTCGGTTACACCAACGTCTTTGTGCGCGTGGGCGACGGCTACAAGGGCTGGCCGGAAGCCGCGCCGTTTGACGCGATCATGGTCACGTGCGCGCCCGATCACGTGCCGCAACCGCTCGTGGAACAACTCAAGGACGGCGGGCGCATGATCATCCCCGTCGGTCCGCCCGGCAACCAGGAGCTTTACCTCCTGGAAAAGAAAGGCGATCGCGTCCACAAACGGGCCGTCCTGCCCGTGCGGTTCGTGCCCATGACCGGCGAACGGCGCTGAGTTGGACCCCGCCAAAGCCGGTCGCCAAAAACCTCTCGCCCGCGCGCAAGCGTCGGAGCATTTTGCCGCCAAACCCGTCCAATCGAGGGACAACATGAAATGGCCTGCGATTCCGCTGCTCGCGCTGCTGTTCGGGAGTTCTCTTGCCGGCGTGCCGGCCGCGCCGGTTGAGCCGGCCCCGCGCCTGCCCGACGAATACCTCCGACTCAAAACCGAAGCGGAAAAGTTCTACGCGGAGAAATCCTACGCCAAGGCCCACGAGCTTTACGCCCGCGCGATGGTGATGTCGAACCTCACCACGAACGAGGCGCGCTGGGTGTTCTTCCGCCATGCCGACACCCAATGGCGCGGCGAGGCCGCGTCGCAACGTGCCGACACCACCAGGCTCGATCAAGCGCGCGAGGCGCTCGAGCAACTGCTCCGCGAAACAAAGCGCGTCGAGGACCGCGACCAGACCTGGGCCGAGGCGCAGGAGTCGCTGGGCGATTTTTGGTGGACGCGCCGCGGCCAGCAAAATTGGGGCGCGGCCTGGCCGTGCTACCAGCAGGCGCTCGATTGGTGGGCCGGCGCGCGCGACATCGAGCTGGCCCGCGAACGCTACCTCGCCATCGTCTGGCGCTGCGCCCAACCGCCCGGCATGGCGCGCGGTTTCGGCTACGGTTACTGGGGCAACCAGATTCCCATCGGCGTCCTCGACAACGCGCTCAAGATCGCCCGCACCGACAACGAGCAGGCTCGCGCGCATTACCTCCTGGC
>JAOAIM010000215.1 GCA_026414705.1 Verrucomicrobiia bacterium
TGGGGGATTGGAAATTGCAAATTTCAGATTGGCAATTGGAAATTGGCAATGAAAGGGGGAGCGCACGCGTCTCGCGTGCCGTTTTCGGCGTCTCGCCGAAAACACCGTTTCGCGCACCGCTTTGAGCGCCGAAGGCGCGAGCACAACGGTAGCCCAGGGCAGCGCCTTGGGTTGGCGACGCCCCCCAACCCTCTCAAGCCCCGAAGGGGCGCAAAAGGGTCCCGCGAGCAAGTGGACACCCTCCTGCCCACGACGCGTTCTTCCTCACGCCAGCCCTCTCCCGCTGGGAGAGGGAGCGCGACCGCACGCGTTGGAAGACATCGAACACCGAACGTTCAACATTGAACGTCGAATCAGTGGTTCAGGAGGGTGGCAAGGGTGGAGGTATGGAAGAAGCCAATCGCGCGCAGTCGCAGCGCGCAGCCCGCAGAAGGAAGGTTTTGAAAAGCCCCGGCCGGACGGTGCCAATGAGGCTGCGGACTACACCTCGATGGCGTAGGCCTTGATTTTGTTGTAGAGCGTCTGGCGTCCGATGCCCAGGCGTCGGGCGGCTTCGAGTTTGTTGCCGCCGGTTTCCTTGAGCATCTGGATGATCGCGTTGCGCTCGACGGCTTCGAGCAGCGTGAAGTTGGTGTCCTGCCCCTCGGTGGTGGCGCCGGGCACTTTGACGGCGGTGATCGAAAGGTCGGCGGCGTCCACCAACGGCCCTTCGCACAGTAGCACGGCGCGCTGCACCTCGTTTTGCAACTGGCGCACGTTGCCGGGCCAGTCGAAGGCCATGAGCCGTTCGATGGCGGCCGGAGTGAAGCCGGTGATGGGGCGCTTGGCCTGCGCGGCAAACCGCTTCAGGAACGCGTTGGCCAGGGGCATGATGTCCTCGCGCCGTTCGCGCAACGGCGGCAGGTGCACCGAGATGGTGCTGATGCGGTAGTAGAGGTCCTCGCGGAGTTTGCCCTCTTTGATGGCGTCTTCGGGTTTGCGGTTGGTGGCGGCGATGACGCGGCAGTTGGTTTTGTAACTGGTTTTGCCGCCGACCGGGCGCACTTCCTGATCCTGCAACACGCGCAGGAGTTTGCTCTGCGTGTCCACCGGCATCTCGGAGATTTCGTCCAGAAACAGCGTGCCGCCCTCGGCCTGACGGAACAGCCCTTCGCGGTCGGTGTGCGCGCCGGTGTAGGCGCCCTTGACGGCGCCGAAAAGCTCGCTCTCGATGAGTTCGCGCGGCAGGGCGGCGCAGTTGATTTTGATGATGCGCCCGCTGCGGCGATGGCTCATGGCGTGGAGCAGGTCGGCGATGATTTCCTTGCCCGTGCCGCTTTCGCCGGTGATGAGCACCGTCACGTCGCTCGGGGCGATGCGCTCGACGGTGCGAACGACCTCCTGCATGACGGGGCTGCCGAAGATGGGCGAGAGATTGCCGCTGATTTTGCCGATGACGTCGCGGAGGCGGACGTTTTCCTCGCCCTGGCGGCGGTGCTCGTAGGCGCGCCGCACGTCAATGAGGAGTTTTTCGTTCTCGAAGGGTTTGGAGATGAAATTGTAGGCGCCCAGCTTGGTGGCTTCGACGGCCATCTGGAAGGTGCCGTGGCCGGTGAGCACCAGCACCTCGGTGTCAGGCCAGCGGCGCTTGATCTGCGGCAGCAATTCCAGACCGTTGGCGTCGGGCAACACCACATCGAGCACGACCACGTCGGGTTGTTCCTGCTGGAAGGCTTTGTGGAGCGCGGCGCCGCTTTCGGCCTCGGCGACGTCGAACTCGCGTTCCAACACCAGGCGCAGCAGGCCGCGCAGGTCTTCCTGGTCGTCCACAATGAGCACTTTGCCTTTCATGGGTTTGTGTTTCGGTTTCGGGCGCAGGCGCGGGCGAACGCATCGAAGATGGCGCGATGCTCCGGGTGGCGTTCCGCGAGCCGTTCGGGGTGGAATTGCACGCTCAACAGAAACGGCAGCCACCGGGCCGCTTCGGGTTTGAGTTCCATCGCTTCCACCACGTCGTCCTCGCTCCGAGCCGTGACCCGCAGGGGCGGGGCGACGCGCCCGACGGCCTGATGGTGCGTGCTGTTCACGCCCAACGTCTGCGTCCGGGTTATCTTGGCCAGCAGCGAATCGGGTGTCAAATGCGCATCATGCACGATGTCGTACCGCCGGTCGGGCCGGCTGTGGTTGCGGGCGCGGGGCAGTTCGGTGGGGATGTCCACGATGAGCGTGCCGCCCAGGGCCACGTTGAGCAACTGATGGCCGCGGCAAATGGCCAGCAGCGGTTTGCGCTGCCGGAGCACCTCCGCCACCACGATCATCTCCCGCAAATCCCGCGCGCCATCGTCGGGCGTGACCTTGACCGTCCGCTCAAGCCGGGGCGGCAGGTCGGGCCGATACAGCGCCGGATTCACATCGTCGCCCCCGGTCAGCAACACACCGTCAGCCTGCCGCACGAACTCGGCGATGACCTGGCGCGACGTGGTTGCAGGCAGGATCATCGGCACGGCCCCGGCGCGCGTGACCGCGTCCTGATAGGGCTGCGCCAGGCAGAGTGAAAGGTCACGAAATCCCTCCCCCTGACGTTCAATTGAAGGGCTGATCAAAATCACCGGTGGTTTCGCCACGGCGCGAACCATATTCGGTGGGCGACAAGCTGTCAGGAAAATTGTCGAACGCGCGCGGCGCGACCGGTTTGAACGACTGGCCGATTCCTCCGCCGGCTTTGTTGCTGCCTGCGCGTTACCGCCCACCCCGGGTGCCAACCACACCCACGAATCAGCAATCACCCATCACCTATGCCCCATCACGGATCACCCCTCACGGATCACCAAACACGAACTCCGAATCACCAATCCCGGCTCACCGATCCGGTCGTGAGCTTGGAGCGCATTCGATTCTGGACTCGCGCGCGCGGTTGGTGCTTTTTCAAGGCGGCACATGCACACGACGGTTGCAGATTCGGCCACTTCGACGTCGCACTTCGAGGCGCTGCGCGCGCTTTATGAATGCCACGTCGTGCCCAGCTACGGGCGATTCCCTCTGGCGTTTGTGCGCGGTGAGGGCAGTTGGCTCTACGACACGGAAGGCCGTCGCTACCTGGATTTGGGCGGTGGCATCGCGGTTTGCTGCCTTGGCCACGCGCATCCGGCGATCACCGGGGCACTGATTGAGCAGTCGCGCCGCCTGGTTCACGTGTCGAACCTTTACTACACCGAGCCGCAGGGGCGGCTGGCGGCGGAGCTGGTGCGGCGCATCGGGCCGGGCAAGGTTTTCTTTGCCAACAGCGGTGCCGAGGCCAACGAGGGCCTGTTCAAACTGGCGCGCAAGTTCGGCCACGCCGAGGGCCGCTTTGAAATCCTCACCGCGCTCAACTCCTTCCACGGACGCACGCTCGCGGGCATCGCCGCCACCGGACAGGACAAGGTCAAACGCGGTTTCGAGCCGATGACGCCCGGATTTCGGCACATTCCATTCAACGACCTGCACGCGGCGCGCGCGGCGATTTCCCCGGCGACGGTCGCCATTCTCATCGAAGGCGTGCAGGGCGAGGGCGGCGTGACGGCGGCGCGCCCCGACTATCTGCTGGGGCTGCGGGCCTTGTGCGACGAGCATCGCCTGTTGCTGCTCATGGACGGCGTGCAATGCGGCCATTTTCGCACCGGCCGGTTTCAGAGTTTTCAGCGCATCCTCGAGGGTGTGGCCGGCGGCGAGGCGTTCCTGCCCGACGGCATTTCGATGGCCAAATCCCTCGGCGGCGGGTTTCCCATTGGTGCGTTCTGGGTGCGCGAGCCGTATGCAAACCTGCTCGGGCCGGGCACGCACGCTTCGACCTTCGGCGGCACACCGCTGGCCTGCGCTGTCGCCCTCAAGGTGCTGGAGGTCATCGAACACGAAGGCCTGGCCGATAACGCCCGCGCGCTGGGTGAATTTCTCCTGAACGCGCTCCGGCAACTGGCGACGAAATTCCCGGGCGTGATCGCCGACGTGCGCGGGTTGGGGCTGATGATCGGCATCGAGTTGCGGCCGTCTCTGCCCGGCCTGCCCGGCGACCCGGCGCGATCGCTCTCGTTGCGGTTTGTGGATCAACTTCACGCGGCGGGCGTGCTCGCTGTTCCCGCCGGGCCGAACGTCATTCGCTTTCTGCCGCCGTTGAATCTCTCGCGCGATGAAGCGCAGTTCGGGCTGGAGCGGCTCGAATCGGTGATTGCCAAAATCGCCGGCGGCTTCGAGACCCCGAAGCCTCCCGCACCGGACGCATGACATCGGAGTGGCAATTTGAGGTGCGGACGGCGCGGGGCGTGGGAGCGCAGACCGGTAGTCTGTCGGCTTGCGAATTTCCACTGCGCCGGTTGCGTGGTTCTGCGAACGGCCTGCCGACTCGGCGTCGGCAATGCCGCGGGTTGGAAACCCGCCCCGGGCGTCATGGGCGCGCCGGGCCGCTCTTTGCGGCCTGAGGTCTCTGGATTGAAGATGGCCTTGTTTTCGCGTCGTGTCGTGTGTTTCGTGTATTTCGTGGTTGATCAACCGGCGTTTTGAGGATGAACCATTTGCTGAGCATCGAGCAACTGACGCGCGCGCAGATTGAATCGCTGCTGGCCGATGCCGCCGTGATGAAGCGCGAACGCGGACGGCACGGCGCGCAACCGCTGGCGGGCCAGACCTGGGCGCTGATTTTTTCGAAGTCCTCCACACGCACGCGCGTGTCGTTCGAGGTTGGCGTGAGCGAGCTGGGCGGGCGGCCCATGTTCCTGAGCGCAGCGGAGATTCAGTTGGGCCGCGGCGAACCGATCAAGGACACCGCGCGCGTGCTCGGACGCATGGTGCACGGGGCGATCTTCCGCACCTTCGCGCAGAGTGACGTCGAAGAGTTCGCGCGTTACGCGAACATCCCCACGATCAACGCGCTCACCGACGAGGAACATCCCTGCCAGATTCTGGCCGACCTGTTCACGATTCAGGAAAAACGCGGCCCGATGCCGGGCAAGGTGGTCGCGTTCATTGGCGACGGCGCGTGCAACGTGGCGCACTCCTGGCTCTTTGCCGCCGGCAAGCTCGGCTTTGAACTGCGCATCGCCGCTCCCGCCCCGTATCGGCCCGCCCCGGAGCTCCTGGCGCGTGCCGGCGGCCGGGTGATGTGCACCGAGGACCCGCGCGCCGCAGCCCGCGATGCCGACGTGCTTTACACCGACGTGTGGGTCTCGATGGGCAAGGAAGCCGAGGCTGCCCAACGCTTGCGGACGTTTGAAGGCTACCAAATCAACGCGGCGCTCGTTCAGCAGGCCCGGCCAGACGCCCTGGTCATGCACTGCCTGCCCGCGTATCGAGGACGCGAAATTGACGAGGAAACCTTCGAGGCCAACGCGCAAACGATATTCGACCAGGCCGAAAACCGGCTGCACGTGCAGAAGGCGATTCTCGCCTGGGCGGTGCGCTGAGCGCTTTGCCGTGGCGAACCGCGCGGCCAGCGGACACGGCCTGCGCCGGCCAGATTGCCCGGTTCACCTCCCGCGCCACTCCACCTCGGCGGTGAAATGACGCCGTGGCGGGACGTGGGTGACGCCACGCGAGACACGCGCTCCCTTCGCCATTCGATGTTGGATGTTCAATGTTCGGTGTTCAATGTTTTGCGGGGCTTCCGGCCGCGCTCCCTCTCCCTCGAGGGAGAGGGAATTGCTCAAGCCGCTCAACTCGTGCGCGAGAGCGTTTTGGAGTGCGGCGGCTTGCCGCCGCTTTTGGTCCGCCGAGTGGAAGTCGGCGAACCGAAAGGCTGGAAGCCTGCGCTACGCTCCACGCTCCCCACGCTCCGACGCTCTCACGCTCTACGACCCATTCGATGTTCGCTGTTCAGTGTTCGATGTTCGATGTTGTGCAGCGCATCCGCCCGCGCTCCCTCTCCCAGCGGGAGAGGGTTGGGGTGAGGGAGAACGTATCGTGGGCATAAAGGTGTCCGGGTG
>JAOAIM010000216.1 GCA_026414705.1 Verrucomicrobiia bacterium
CGTTCGCAGACCCCTCGCTCAGACCGGGCTTCAGCCCGGCGACAAACGCCCATCAACCGCTGCGAGCCGCTTCAGCGCCTTTTCGCAGCGTGTCCCCAGCCGTTGAAACGGCTTGCGGCGCAGCTTTTCCTGGTTCACCGCGCTGAAGCCCGGTGCTCATGAAATCAGACTCAACCGGTGTGAACCCTGCAGGCCAAACACCGCCTCGCATCCCAACGCGCGGTGGCGACGCGCTCCCTGTCCGTGCCGGGATAGCAAACCGCTCAAACCTTCGGCTCCCAGCCCGGCCGATACTCCCGTTGCCACAGCGCGTCGGCCTCCGGGTTGTTCTTCGGCCGACCGGTCGCCGCGTCCAAATCAATCGTCCGCCCGATCCGCCAGGCAATGTTGGCCACATGGCACAGCAGCGCCGCCTTTTGCGCTTCCCCGATTTCCGACCGCAGCGGCGCGCCCTCGCGAATCGCATCGGCCAGATTCTGAAAATGCGGCACGTCCACCGGCTGGCCCCGAATCTCGTGAAGCAGGTTTTCCTCCCGGTCGTAAATGCGGCAAACCAGCTCGCTGATCACCATCGTGCCGTTGTCCCCATAAAAAGTCACCCCGTTGCGCCCGCCCGCTTCACGATGCGGATGACAACTGTGGCTCTCCAACACGATGCCCTTGTCGCCAAAATCCACCGTCAACGCGCACGTGTCGGGCGTCTCCCAATCATCGTCGTAGCGGTAACGTCCGCCGCCACAGGTCACGCGCCGGGGCGCGCCCGGTTGCAATCCCCACCGCGCCAGATCGAGGAAATGCACGCCGTTGTTGCCGATTTCCCCGTTGCCCCAGTGCCAGCGCCAGTGCCAGTGGTAATGCACCAGATTGTCCACATAGGGCCGATCCGGGGCCGGCCCCTGCCACAACTGGAAATCCAACCACTCCGGCACCGGCACCACCTTCCCGCGCCCGATCGAACCGCGACTGGCGTTATACCACGCCCGCGCAAACCGCACCGGGCCGATTTCCCCCGCGCGCAACCGCTCCATCGCCTCGATCACCCACGGCCAACTGCGCCGTTGATTGCCCATTTGCACCTTGCGACCGTATTTGCGGGCGGCGGCCACGATCCACTCCGCCTCGCGCGGATTGTGGCTGCCGGGCTTCTCCACATACACGTGCTTGCCCGCGCCACACGCCAGTATCGCCGCCGGTGCGTGCCAGTGATTCGGCGCCGCAATCGAAAGCACGTCCACTTCCCCGTCCTCCAGCACGCGCCGGATGTCTTTGTCGCCTTTGGGCTTGCGGCCCTGCTTGCGTTCGGCGGCGGCCACGCCCTTTTCCACCGCGCGCTGGTCCACGTCGCACACCCACGCGATCTCCACGTTCCGCACGCCCAGCCACGATTCGATGTGCGCCATGCCCCGTCCGTGGCAGCCCATGACCGCCACGCGCAGCCGCGCGTTCGGGCTTTCCCCCGCCCGCAACAACTGAAACGAACCCAGCGCCGCCCCGCCCGCCGCCGCAATCGTGGTGTGCTTGAGAAAACTCCGGCGATTCAATGCCTTGCTCATGCCCGCATGGAAGGGCAATCCCTCGCGGCTCGCAAGCTCCCGAAACGCCCGCCCGGGCCACGCCGCCGGCCGGTCCACTCCCTCCTTCTGCTGCCGCCCAACTCTGCGCTTGCAGCCGGCCCTGCGCGCGTCTAGTCAACGGCCCGTGATTTTGGACGGCATCGCGGGCGCCCTGGCGGCCGGGAGCTTTCTGTCCACGCTCTGGCAATGGCGCGCCGCGACGCGCTTTCCCCTCCATCAACCCGCCTCGCCACCCGTCCGCCATCCGCCCGTCACGCTGCTCAAACCGCTCAAGGGAGCGGACGCCTTCACGGAAGCGAATCTCCGCAGTTGGCTCGAACAGGACTATCCCGGCCAGGTGCAGGTGCTCTTTGGCGTGGCCGACCCCGACGATCCGGCGGTCGCCCTGGTCAACACGCTCCTGGAAGCGTTTCCACATCGTGACGCCAAACTGGTCGTCTGCCCCGAACGCGCCGGCGCCAACGCCAAGGTCTCACAACTCATCCAGCTCCAACCCCACGCCCAACACGAGCTGCTGGTCGTCAGCGACGCCGATGTCCGCGCGCCGCCCAACCTCCTGCGCAACCTCGTCGCGATGCTCGAGCCCGACCCGGCCTCCGGCCCGCAGCCTCAACCCGTGGGACTGGTCACGTGCTTTTACCGCATCGCCGAGCCGGCCGACGCCACCGCCGCCACCCGTTGGGAAGCCGTCGCCGTCAACGCCGACTTCTGGAGTCAGGTCTTGCAGGGCCTCTCCTTCCGCCCGCTGGACTTCGCTCTCGGCGCGGTCATGGCCGTGCGCCGTGACGCCCTGGAGGACATCGGCGGCTTTCGCGCGCTGGCGGATTATCTTGCCGACGACTTCCAGTTGGGCCGGCGCATCGCCCGCACCGGCCGACGCATCGCCCTTTGCCCCATCACGGTCGAATGTTGCTCGCCCCCGGCCCGATGGCGCGAGGTGTGGCGACATCAATTGCGCTGGGCGCGAACCATCCGCGTCTGCCAGCCGGGTCTTTACGCGCTGAGCATCCTGGGCAACGCCACCCTCTGGCCGCTGTTGTGGATGGGCATTTCCCTCGGCACGTCAGCCGCCCCAACCGGCGCCAGCGCTGTCACCACGGCGCCCGGCGTCGCCCTGATTTGCGGCCTGTGGTTCTGGTTAACTCGCGTCCTCACCGCCTGCGACCTCCAACGGCGGCTCACCCGGCGGCCCGTGACTCCAACCAACGCCTGGTGGGTGCCGCTCAAAGACCTGCTCCAGGTCGCCCTCTGGTTGTGTGCCTTCGCCGGCAACCGCATCGAATGGCGCGGCGAATGGTATCGCGTTTGCCCCGACGGTCGCCTCGAACCTCTGGCCCGCCTGAAGAGCATGGACGCCGCACCCGCAGCGCTCAGCAACCCACCTGCCCGACACCCCGCTGAAAATTCGTGACCCCCGCGCGCGGCGCGTGCTTGAATCCGCCCGTGAAAATCGTCACCGACGAGCGCTGCATCGGCTACCGGCGGTTGGGTCCCCCCGAACGACCGGCCCGCATCACCGCCACGCTGGCCCGACTGCGCGAGCAAAAAGACCTCTCCATCACCTGGGCAAAACCCGGCCCCGTCGAGGAAGCCTCCCTGCTCCGGGCGCATTCCTCCGAACACCTGGCCCGGTTGCGCATGCCGGAAGATTTCGACGCCGACACGCCCTATTACCCCCACATCGCCGATCTGGCGCGGCTGTCGGTCGGCGCCGCGCTCGAAGCCATGCGCTGCGCCCGTGCGGGTGAAACCGTCTTCAGCCTCATGCGCCCGCCCGGCCACCACGCCACCCGCGACCGCGCCATGGGCTTCTGCTATCTGAACTCCATCGCCATCGCCGTGCTCGAAGCGCGCGCCCACGGCGTCAAGCGCGTCGCGGTCTTCGACTTCGACGTGCACCACGGCAACGGCACCGAAGCCATCCTCCTCAACCAACCCGGCACGGCCTTCTTTTCGGTCCACCAATACCCGTGTTATCCGGGCACCGGCACGGCCAACCGCGGCGAAAATTGTTTCAACTTCCCCGTGCTGCCCGAAACCCCGCGCGACGAATACCGCAGCGTCCTCCGGCGCGCCCTCGAGGGCGTCAAACGATTCGAACCGGACCTGCTCGGCATCTCGGCCGGATTCGACGCCTACGCGGGCGACCCCATCGCCCAGGAGACGCTTGAGGTTGAGGATTTTCACTGGCTGGGCGCGCAGGTGCGCAAACTCGGCCTGCCCACGTTCAACGTGCTGGAGGGCGGCTACAGCAACGAGTTGCCGGAGTTGATCCTCGCGTATCTGCGTGGGCTGGAGGGCTTGTGAGGGCGCCCGGACGCGCTCCGCCGCCGCGAAACCATCGCCCGCCCGATGGAACGAAATCCTTGCCCGCGTCCCGCCGCTGCCGTAGTCGTATTGCCCGATTCGCAATCATGACGACGCCAATCTTTCAACCCATCACGTTTTAACCGATCACAGCTCAACCCATCACTCCTGAACCACTCTCAACCATGTCGTTGCTTGCGGGAAAAATCGGACTGGTCTTCGGCGTCGCCAACAAACGCTCCATCGCCTGGGCCATCGCTCAGGCCTGGGCGCGCGAGGGCGCCACACTCGCCTTCACCTACCAGGGCGAACGCCTCAAGGAAAACGTCGCCGAACTCGCCGGCACCTTCGGCCCGGACACGCTCATCCTGCCCTGCGACGTCTCGCAGGACGAACAGATCGCTGACGTGTTCCGCGCCGTCGCCGAAAAATTCGGCAAGCTGCATCTGCTCCTGCACTCGGTCGCGTTCGCGCCGCGCGAGGCGTTGGAGGGCGAGTTCATCAACACCACACGCGAGGCCTTCCGCGTGGCGCTGGATGTGAGCGCGTATTCGCTGGTCGCGCTGGCCCGCGCCGCCGCGCCGCTCATGACCGAAGGCGGCAGCATCATCGCCATGAGCTATTACGGCGCGGAAAAGGTCGTTCCCCACTACAACGTCATGGGCGTGGCCAAGGCCGCGCTCGAAGCCTCCGCCCGTTATCTGGCCTACGACCTCGGCCCGAAAAAAATCCGCGTCAACTGCATCAGCGCCGGCCCGGTCAACACCCTCGCCGCCCGGGGCATCTCCGGCTTCACCCACATGCTCAAGCACTACGAGGAACACGCCCCGCTCAAACGCAACGTCCTGCCCGACGAACTCGGCGCCGCCGGCGTGTTCCTGGCCAGCGACGGCGCCGCCGCCATCACCGGTCAGACCCTTTACGTGGATTGCGGCTACCAGATCATGGGCATGTGACCCAAACCGCCGCCGCCCAACCGCCAAAGGATCGAAACTCTCGAAACGACAGCTTCAACACGCCGGAGGCAGGGACGTGATCGTTCCAAAGCTCAACTCATCGGCAGCCAGAACCTCCCCTGGTTTTCGCGTCACTTCGTGCGTTTCGTGGTTGAGTGTTTTTCGCGCAAACCAACCCGCTCGACCTGCCGATGCGCTCCACTGACGCCATTGCCGCCGAACTGCGCCGCGCCCCCCGCACCTGGCTCATCACCGGCGTCGCCGGCTTCATCGGCTCGAACCTGCTCGAAGCCCTGTTGCGTCTCGATCAGCGCGTCATCGGCCTGGACAACTTCGCCACCGGCAAACCCGCCAATCTCGATCAGGTCCGCGCGCTCGTCGCGCCCCGGCAATGGGCACGCTTTACGTTCATCGAGGGCGACATTTGCGACCTGGCAACATGCCGTCGCGCCTGCGAGGGCGTTGACGTGGTGTTGCATCAGGCCGCCCTCGGCTCCGTGCCCCGTTCCCTCGAAGCCCCGCTCGACACCCACGCCGCCAACGTCACCGGTTTCCTTCACATCCTCCTGGCCGCGCGCGACGCCGCCGCAAAACGCTTCGTCTATGCCTCCAGCAGCGCCGTGTATGGCGACTCGACCGACTTGCCCAAGATCGAAGAGCGCATCGGCCGACCACTCTCGCCCTACGCCGCCAGCAAGTGGATGAACGAGATTTACGCCGACACCTTCGCCCGCGTGTATGGGGTCGAGACCGTCGGCCTGCGCTACTTCAACGTCTTCGGCCCGCGTCAGGACCCGGAAGGCCCTTACGCGGCTGTCATCCCCCAATGGATCGCCGCCCTCCTCCGCCGCCAGACGGTCTTCATCAACGGCGATGGCGAGACCAGCCGCGATTTTTGCCACGTCGAAAACGTCGTTCAGGCAAACCTCCTCGCCGCCACGACAACCAAC
>JAOAIM010000217.1 GCA_026414705.1 Verrucomicrobiia bacterium
GGCG
The DNA here is from genome assembly GCA_026414705.1 of Verrucomicrobiia bacterium. Classification (GTDB taxonomy): domain Bacteria; phylum Verrucomicrobiota; class Verrucomicrobiia; order Limisphaerales; family JAOAIM01; genus JAOAIM01. The sequence goes on from JAOAIM010000217.1 coordinate 5, forward strand.
TGAAGCCATCGCGCACCACCACGAACGCCTTGACAATCTGGCTGCGGAGCGGATCGGGCTTGCCCACCACGGCGACCTCCAGCACCGCCGGATGTTCCAGCAGCACGCTTTCAACTTCAAACGGCCCGATCCGATGACCGGAGCTTTTGATGATGTCGTCGTTGCGTCCGATGAACCAGAGGCCACCGTCGGCGTCGCGCCGTGCGCGGTCGCCGGTCAGATACCACTCGCCCCGGAAGTGCGCGGCGGTCTCCTCCGGGCTGCGCCAGTATTCGGCGAACAATCCCAGCGGCCGGTGCGGCTTGAGGCGCAGCGCGATTTCGCCCTCGGTGTCCGGCGGCACTTCGCGGCCCGCTTCGTCAATCAGTGCCAGGCTCATGCCGGGCGTGGGCCGGCCCATCGAGCCGGGCCGGATGCGGTCGCCCAGGCAGCGAAACCAGCCGGCGAGGATGACGGTTTCGGTCTGGCCGTACCCTTCGTAAAGGTCCAGCCCCGTGGCCTCGCGCCAGAGCTTGAACACCTCGGCGTTGAGCGGCTCGCCGGCGGTCACACAATGGCGCAAATGCCGGAACCGGCGTTTCGCCAACGGCTGCCGGACCAACAACCGCAGCGCCGTCGGCGGCGCGCACCAGGTCGTGATGGGAAACGCTTCGAGCACGTCGAGCGCGCGAGCCGGGTCGAATTTGCCGTGGGAGTCGAACGCGAACACGCACGCACCCTGATGCCACGGCCCGAAGAAGCTCGACCAGGCCGCCTTGGCCCAGCCCACGTCGGAAATGTTCCAGTGCACGTCATCGGGCTTCAAATCCAGCCAGAGTTGGCCGGTCAGACGATGCGCCAGGCCGTAGCTGGCCTGGGTGTGCAACACCATCTTCGGCGCGCCGGTCGTGGCACTGGTGAAATAAATGATGCCCGGATCGCTGCTGCGCGTCGGTGGCGCCTCGAACGTGTCCCGGGCCGCGCGCAACGCCGCGTCCCATTCCGCCCAGCCGGCGGGCGCGTCTCCCACGCAAAATCGCAACCCGTCGAATCCGTCCGCTTTACGCGCGCCGTCGGCGTCGGTGAGCATCGCGCGAATGCCGGCGGCTTCAACGCGGTAGGCGATGTCCCGCGCGGTCAGTTGCGGCGTCGCCGGAATCGGCACCGCGCCCAATCGGATCAGTCCCAGCATTGCGGTCCACCACGCCGGCAGCCGCGGCAGCATCACCAGCACGCGGTCGCCGCGGGTGACTCCGGCGGTGGCGAAGAGGTCTGCGGCGCGACGGCTCGCGGCGGCCAGTTCGGCGAAGGTCAGGCGCTGTTCGGCCCCGGTCCGACCGTCCACGCACCAGAGCGCCCTCGCCTGCGGCCGGGTTCGTGCCCAGGCGTCGAAAATGTCGGTGGCAAAATTGAAGAACTCGGGAGCGTCACTCGCGTTCATGGCGATTGAACATTCAGCGCCCGGGCGGCGATGTCCCGCCGGTAGTGCGCCCCTTCAAAATGAATTCGCTCCACGGCGGCGTAGGCGGCGGCGACGGCGGAAGGGAGGTCGCGCCCCAGCGCGGTGACGCCGAGCACCCGCCCGCCGTTGGTGACGATTTGCCCGTCGCGCCACGCCGTGCCGGCGTGAAACACCTTCGTGTCGGGCCGCGCCGCGGCGGCGTCCAGTCCGGTGATGACTTTGCCCCTGGCGTAACTCCCCGGGTAACCGGCGCTGGCCATCACCACGCACACGCTCGCCGCCGGCTTCCAGCGCAACTCGATCCTGCCCAGCGAACCGCTCACGCTCGCCTCCAGCAGCTCGAGCAGGTCGTTTTCGAGTCGCGTCAGATACACCTGCGTTTCCGGGTCGCCAAACCGCGCGTTGAACTCCAACACCCTCGGGCCTTCGCGCGTGAGCATGATGCCCGGATACAGGATGCCGCGATAATCAATCCCTTCGGCCGCGCAGCCGCGCAACCACGGTTCGAGGATGCAGCGGCGCGCCTCGGCCAGCCCGGCCTCGTCCAGAAACGGCGCGGGCGAATACGTGCCCATGCCGCCGGTGTTCGGGCCCTGATCGCCGTCGAGGGCGCGCTTGTGATCCTGCGAGGTCGGAAACAGTTTCGCCGTCGTGCCGTCGCAAAGCGCGTGCAGCGAAATCTCCACGCCCTCGAGCAACTCCTGAATCACGACGCGCCGGCCCGCCTCGCCAAACGCCTTCTTCACAAGCACCTCCTCGATCGCGCGCTCGGCCTCCGGGACGCTCCGGCAGATGAGCACGCCCTTGCCCAGCGCCAGGCCATCGGCCTTCACGGCGCAGCGCCCGCCGAGCGCGACGGCAAATTTCCGCGCTTCAGCCGGATCGGTGAACACCGCGCCGCGCGCCGTGGGAATGCCGTATTTCTCCATGAACTGCTGGGAAAAGACTTTCGACGCCTCAAACTGCGCGGCGCGCCGGTTCGGCCCCCAGATGCGCAGGCCGCGCTCTTGAAACAAATCCACGATCCCCATTGCCAGCGGGTTGTCGGGGCCGACGACCGTCAGATCAGGCCGTTGCTCCTGCGCAAAGGCGAGCAGGCGCGGAAGGTCTTCAGCGCCGATGGGCACGCACTGGACCGGCTCGCCGTTGCGGACGAGGCGCTCTTGGGCGATGCCCGCATTGCCCGGCGCGCACCAGAGGCGCGTCACATGCGGCGATTGTGCCAGCTTCCACACCAGGGCGTGTTCGCGTCCACCCGAGCCGATGACCAGGAGATTCATTTCAGCGCTGCACTTTCAATCCGTGCGACGCGGTCAGCTTAGCGGGCCCGAGGTTGAAACTCGAGCAACGCATGAGGGTTTCCAACCGGGCCGACCGCGTGATCGCCAACCGCACCGAACAGCCGCCCTGAACCGTGGCCTCGAACGGATCGCGTCCGAGCTCTCCCGCGATTCAAGACGACGGCGTGCGGACAAGGCCGACTCAGAGTTCACCCGGGAATCAAGCGGATCACCGGCGTGCCAGTTCCTTCAACAACTCCACCGCCATGTCGGCCAGGCGTTCGCCCGTGCCGGGTTCGGCGTAGCTGTGAAAGCCGGTCCAGACCTGGTAGCCGCCGAGCTTGTGGCCTTCGAGGTTCGGCAGGTAACCGATCCAGTCGTTGGCCAGGGCGGCGATGTAGGTGTGGCGAAACGGCGAACGGTTTTTGATGTCGAGGCCCAGTTGTGTGAACAATTCGCCCGGGATGCCCACCAGCGCCACGTCCCCAATCCGCATGGCCTGCACCCAGGTCTCACGCTCCTGACCCTGCTGCGATTTCAACTCCGCCCGCATCTTGCGGAAGACGCTGGCGATGGCCTCGGCGTGGGCGGGCGCGTATTTGCCGCAGTAACGCATCACCGCGGCCTCCTCGGCGGCTTCGTCAAAGTGCCGAACGCGGAATTTGACGGCCCGTTTGACGGCGGCGAGTGGGCTGCCCGGGCGCGGTTGGGCCTTGTTGAAGGCATCCGTCACGGCGGCTTTGATGCGTTTGGCGCACTCATCGCCGCTGAGTTCCAGATTGTGCGTTGAGCCGCTGGCGCCCTGAAGGAACGAGACGATGCCGCCGAATTGTTCTTCGAGTTCCTGGGCGGCCAGGCCGTAGAAGGCGGGCGAACGTTTGCCGGGCGTGCGCGGGCCGATGGTGTGCGTGCTGTGATTGAAGATCAGCGCCTGAAGGCGGTTGCTGGTGTCCTTGAAGGCCAGCACCGGCAGTTCCGGATCAAACGGCCCGGTCGCCCGGACAAAATTGGTCCGGGGGCCGATCCAGTAAATCATGCCGTCGTCGAGCAACTGGCGGCTGTTCTGCCCCACGGTGCGTTCCTCCCCCAGGTGGAAAAAGAAATGACTCTCGGCCAGACGCGCGTGCGCGTCCTTGACCGCCCGCACGATGCCCTCCTGCACGCGCCGCGTGAACACTTCGTCCGGCCCGTAATCGTGCACGCGACAGGTGCTGGGCGCATGGTGCGTGTGGGTGCAGTTGATGAGGACGTGCGCGGCAGGGATGCCGGTGGTTTTTTCGATCTCGGCCACCACCGGATCGAGCCGCTCGCGCGACATCATCAACACGTCGCACGCCACAATCGCCAACGTCGTCGGCGCCTGTTCCAGCACCACCGCAACGCAGCGCAGCTTGCCCTCCTGCCCGCTCACCCGCCCGGCATGAATGCCGCCGGCCATGATCATCGAATCATCCGCTTCGAGCTCCACCGCCGCCGCGCCCACGCGCAAGACGGGCACGCGCGAGTTCGAATCGGCCCAGGACTCGAGCGGGCAGATGCACACCGCCCCAAAGAGGCCCATCGCCACCACCCCGGGGAAGGATTTGTTCATGGCGCCATGCTACCCAACCGCAGCCACACCGACATTTGAAAAAAGCCAATCACTCCAACCGCGTCCGACCCTGACCCCTGACGATCTCGCCGATGATCCAGGCGCGATGTTTCCGGGCGCGAATGAATCGCAGCACCGCGTCGGCCCGCTCCGGCGCGACAATCGCCACCATGCCGATGCCCATGTTGAAGACGTGATACATTTCGGACTCGGCCACACGCCCGCGCTCGGCGAGGAGCTGAAAAATCGGCAGCACCTCCCACGTGCCCTTGCGAATGAGCGCGTCGCAGCGCCCGGGCAACACGCGCGGCACGTTGTCCACAAACCCGCCCCCGGTGATGTGCGCCAACGCCCGCACGGCACCGTCGCGCGGCGCGCCCCCGGGCGGATTGAACCGGGCCAGAAGCCGTTGCACCAGCGGGCCGTAGCTGACGTGGATTTTGAGCAACTCCTCGCCAATCGTGTTTTGAAGCTCCGGCACGTAGCTGGTGGGCTGGAGCCGCAGCCGCTCGAAGAAAATTTTTCGCGCCAGCGAGTAGCCGTTGGTGTGCAGACCGCTGGAGGCGATACCAATGAGCGCGTCGCCCGGACGCACCGTTTTGGGACCGTCGAGGATCCGGGACTTTTCCACCACGCCCACGATCGTGCCGCTGAGGTCGTATTCGCCGGGCCGGTAAAAACCGGGCATCTGGGCGGTTTCGCCGCCGATGAGCGCACACCGATTTTGCGCGCACGCGCGCGCGAAGCCCGACAGGAGTTCATGGAACACGCGCGGCTGGAGTTTGCCCGTGCCGATGTAATCGAGAAAAAACAGCGGCTCCGCCCCGAGCACGGCGATGTCGTTGACGCAGTGGTTGACCAGGTCCTGACCCACGGTGTCGTGGCGATCCAGCGCGAAGGCGATTTTAAGTTTCGTGCCCACGCCATCCACGCTGCTCACCAACACCGGCTGGCGGTAACGGCGCGGGTCGAGCGCGAACAGACCGCCAAAGCCGCCGATGCGCCCGAGCATTTCGGGTCGGCGCGCGCGCGCCAGCAGCCGGGGCAGTTCGGCCTTGAGCCGGTTGGCCAGTTCGATGTCCACGCCCGCCGCCGCGTAGGCTCTGGATTTCATGCGCGGGCAATGAAGCGGTAAGGCCGCCGGCAAGCCAAGAGCAAAACCGCAACGACCCTTGGCGCGTCGCGTCGGGCAACCAGAAAAACGCCGCTGCGCAACGGAACTCTCAACGTTGAACAAGGTCGCGCGTGAGCACAGGCCCAACCTCCACGCCAAAGGCGGCTTGGGCATTCCCTCTCCCTTGAGGGAGAGGGCCAGGGAGGGGGTGAACGCACCGCAGAGCGGTGAACATCGAACAACCAAC
>JAOAIM010000218.1 GCA_026414705.1 Verrucomicrobiia bacterium
GTTCCACCCACCGCCGTGAGCGCCGAAGCCGCAAGCATCTGGACACCCTCGCGCCCCACGACGTGTTCTCCCTCACCCCGGCCCTCTCCCGCCGGGAGTGGGAGCGCGGTCGGGCGCGCCGCGAAACATCGAACAACGAACATCGAACATCGAATAATGAAGGCGGCGCGGGGAAGCGTGCCGGGAAATCGGGCAGGATGATTTACATGCGCCAACGGAAACGAGGTCGTGTAACGTGTTGTGTTTCGCGCCGGGCCGGGCTGGCGGGCGTGTAAATCGCAAAGCTAAACGGCGGCTGCCGATACATCCCGCCGAGCCACCGCCGCAGCCGGTGATGCGCAATCCAGAGCGGTTTGCCCCATTGCATCCAGAGCGGCGCGCTCCGATGGAGTGCGCGTTCCTCACGCCGTGCGTTTTCGCCCCGGCTCATGTTAACGCCGGTGAGGGTGAAGGCGCTGGTGAAGCAGCCCAGCGCGGCCATCCGCACGCGTCGCCGCAACAGGCGCACCATCCACTCGCCGTCGCCACTGGTGCGCCAGCGCGGGTCGAGCCATTCGCCATACTCAACAATGACGCGCCGACGGAAAAACATCGCGCACGAGAGCGTCGAGAGGTGGCAGGTCCAGGTGTGACAAAGCAACGGCGTCTGCACTTTGCGATGCCCGGCGTAGCGGCCCTGCGCGTCCACGAACACGATGTCACCGAAGAGCACGTCGAGCGCAGGCTCGCGCTCAAAGCGTTCCAACACGGCGGCCAGCGCGCCGGGCAGATATTGTTCGTCGCAGTTGAGCCACGCGAGAATCTCGCCGGTGGCGCGCCGCAGCCCGCGGTTGATCGCGTCATACATCCCGGCGTCTTTCTCGACAAAAACCCGCACGCGCGCGTCGGTGCGCAGCCAGTCCAGGGTGCCGTCATCAGAGCCGGCATCCTGAACGATGTGCTCGACGTCCACGCCCTGATCGGCGACCGAGGCGATGCAGAGCCGCAGCCAGGAGCCGGGGCGGAAGCTGGGCGTGATGACCGACACACGCATGAGGGCAGAAAGCCGCCGGGCCGCCGGCTCGTCAACCCATTTTCAAAGAATCCCGCCGCCACGGCGCGCGTCGCGCGGATTGCGCCCGGTTGGCGGACGCATGATTCCGTTGCCCGCGCGGTTCGATTCGTTAGCATCAGGCCGCAACAGCGAGTTCATGGCTGGCGCCTCAAACCAGACCGCAACGCTCCGTTCATCCGCCGCGCGGCAATGCTGCGTCGTCGGTTCCGGCCCGGCGGGCGTGGCGTGTGCGCAGGCGTTGCTGGCGCGGGGCGCGCGGGTGTTGATGCTGGATGCCGGCCTGACACTTGAATCCGAAAGGCTTGCCCTGGTGGAACGGCTTCGGGTGGGTCGGCCGGATGGTTGGTCGGCAGCCGACCTTGCGGCGTATCGGGCCGGAATGAATCCGGACGTGGGCGGGGTGCCGTTGAAGCTGGTTTACGGGTCGGACTTCGCCTATCGGGAGGCGGATGCGCACCTGGGCACGCGATTTGAGCGCGTGGGGCTGCGTGCCTCGTTTGCGCGCGGTGGGCTCAGCAACGTGTGGGGTGCCGCAATGCTGCCGGCAGCGGCGACCGACCTGCCGGACTGGCCGTTTCCAGCCTCGACGCTCGATGAGCACTACGCGCGCGTGCTCGAATTGACGGGCATTGCGGCGGCCCACGATGACCTGGAAACAGTGTTCCCCCTCTACAGCGCGCAGCCGACGCGCCTGCGGTTGAGTCGTCAGTGTGAACAAATGCTGGCGCGTTTGGAGCAGCATCGTGACCGGCTCGCGGCGCAGGGATTTATTTTCGGACGCTCGCGCCTGGCGGTGCGGGGTGAAGACGCGCCGGGCGGCGGTTGTATTTACTGCCGGCTCTGCATGTATGGCTGTCCCTACGGTCACATTTACAACGCGGCCGAATCGCTGGAACGGCTGAAGGCGCAAGCGGGATTTGGCTACGAAAGCGGCGTGGTGGTGACCGCGGTGGAGGACGCAGGCCACGGCGCTGTGGTGCGCGGTTATGACCTGCAAACGCGCGCCCCCCGCCGTTGGGATTGCGACCGGGTGTTTCTGGCGGCCGGGGCGATCCCCACCACGGCCATCCTGCTGCGCTCGCTGGGCGCGCACGGTCAAACGGTGTGGCTGCGGGACAGTCAGTATTTCCTGTTACCATTGTTGCAAACGCGGCGCGTGGCGGGGGCGACTCAGGAACCGCTTCATGCGTTGTGCCAGCTTTTTCTGGAATGGCGACCGCCGGGCGGCCCGGAACGCGCTGCGCACGTGCAAATTTACTCGAACAGCGATTTGATCAACGAAGCGGTGGCACGGATGTTCGGGCCGTTGCAACGTCCTCTGGGCGCGCTGATCCGCCAGTTGCAGGAACGGTTGTTGGTGGCGCAGGGTTATTTGCATTCGGCCCTCAGTTCACGCATCGCCGTGCGACTGTGCCGGCCCGGCGGTGACGGAGGCGAACGGGTGGAATTGCGGGGCGAGGTCAATCCGGCCACGGCGCGGGCGGTACGGCGGTTGGCGTGGCGATTGTGCAGGCTTTGGCGTTCGTTGGGGGCACTGCCCGCACTGCCGATGCTCAAGATCGCTGAACCGGGTCGGAGTTTTCATTCGGGGGGCAGTTTCCCGATGCGCCGGCAACCGGGGCGATTTGAAACCGACTGGTTGGGCCGGCCGGCAGGGCTGCGCCACGTGCACGCCGTGGACGCGACGGTGTTTCCGAGCATTCCGCCCACGACGATCACGCTGCTGGCGATGGCCAACGCGCATCGCATCGGCTGGCAGGCCGCACAATTGGGAGCGGAGGATTGAAGGATGCAAACGAACTCTGGAGACAGTGGCGGCGGGCCTCGCGTTTGCGCGCTCACAGGTGGTAGCGGATACGTGGGCAGCCGTCTGGCCGCCGCGCTGCAACGAGCCGGCTGGGAGGTCGTGCACTGGACGCGCCGCGTCGGCCCCGCCGGCCGAACGGTCTCATTTCGTTTGGGCGAGGAGGTGGAGGCAGCGAAGTTGGCCGGCGTGGAAGCGTTGATCCATTGCGCCTACGACTTTGGTCTGCACCGGTGGCGCGACATTCACGCGGTCAATGTGGTCGGCTCCGAGCGTCTTTTGGCTGCGGCGCGCCAGGCGCAGGTGCGGCGGATCATCTGCATTTCAACGATCAGCGCGTTTCCGGGGTGCCGCGCACTGTATGGTCGGGCCAAGCTGGCGATGGAGCGCGCAGCGCAGTCGGTCGGCGCGGTGATCATTCGCCCGGGCCTGGTTTACGGGGAGCGTCCGGGCGGAGTGTTTGGGAAGCTGCTTGAGCAGGCGCGGTCGGCACGCGTGGTGCCGTTGATTCGGGGCGGGCTGCAGACGCAATACCTCCTGCACGAGGACGATCTGGCGACGGTGATCCTGCGCTGCCTGGAAGAGAGCTTTGTCCCGCCAACGGAACCGATCACCGTCGCGCACGAACAGGGCTGGGAACTGCGAGACATCCTCACACAACTGGCCGCTGCGCAGAACCGGCGACTTCGGTTCGTGCCGGTGCCCTGGCAGTTGGTTTGGGTCGCGCTCAAGTCGCTGGAACTGCTCGGTCTGCGCCCGCCCTTCCGCAGCGACAGCCTCATCAGCATGGTCTATCAAAATCCGCGTCCGGATTTCACGCTGGCGCGGTCGCTGGGATTTCGGTGTCGGCCCTTCACGGTGACGCCGCAGATGGTGGGCGTGTCGGGCGCCGGACGGTGACGTTGCGCGAGCGAACGGGGTTGCGACTCGATTTTGCCGATGCGGCGGGTACTCTCGGCTCATGGAACCGAAGGTTGAGGTCTCGATTGTGATGCCGTGTCTCAACGAGGCTGAAACGCTGGCCACGTGCATCCGCAAGGCGCGGGCCGGTCTGGCAGCGGCCGGGGTGTCGGGCGAGATCATCGTCGCCGACAACGGCAGCACCGACGGCTCGATTGAGATCGCCCAACGCGAGGGCGCGCGTGTCGTGCCCGTGAGCGAGCGGGGCTACGGGAGCGCGGTGCGGGGCGGCGCGCGGGCCGCGCGCGGCGAGTGGATCATCATGGGTGACGCCGACGACAGCTACGATTTCTCGCGTATCGAAGGGTTCGTGCAAAAGTTCCGCGAGGGCTACGATCTGGTGATGGGATGTCGGCTGCCGTCGGGCGGGGGCACGATTGCGCCCGGAGCAATGCCGTGGAAGAACCGCTGGATCGGCAACCCGGCGCTGACGTTCATCGGCCGGTTGTTCTTTCGATGCCCGGCGCATGACTTTCACTGCGGCCTGCGCGGATTTACCAGGAAGGCGTTTGAGGTGATGGACCTCAAAACGACCGGGATGGAGTTCGCGTCGGAGATGGTCATCAAAGCGACGTTGCGCGGGCTGAAAATTGCCGAGGTGCCGATCACGCTGCACAAGGACGGGCGGTCGCGTCCGCCGCACCTCAAGCCCTGGCGGGACGGCTGGCGGCATTTGCGGTTCATGCTGATTTATTCGCCGCGCTGGCTGTTTTTGATTCCGGGGCTGACGCTCAGCGCGTTGGGCTTTGTTCTGGGAGCGGTGCTGGCGGCGGGGCCGGTGCGGCTGGGCGGGGTGCGTTTTGACGTGGGCACGTTGACGGTGGCGGCGATGACGTTCATGGTGGGCCTTCAGTTGGTGGCTTTTGCGTTTTTCACCAAGGTGTTTGCCATCGCGGAGGGGTTGTTGCCGCAGGACGCAAAGTTCGCGCGGTGGTTTCGGTTTTTCACCCTGGAAAAGGGCGTGCTCGCCGGGTTGGGACTGTTTGCGTTGGGATTCGCATTGCTGGCGTATGCCTTCTGGCTCTGGGGCAAGACCGGTTACGGGCTGTTGGATTACCCGCAAAACCTGCGCCGGTTGATTCCGGCGGCGACGCTGGTCATGGCGGGTTTGCAGATTGTTTTTTCGAGCTTCTTTCTGAGCGTGCTCGGACTCAAAACCGACACGCGCCGGCCGCCGTCACCGGACGGGCAACCTGCTTGACGCGGCCTGCGCCGTGGGAAGCGGTGGCAACCACGAAACACACGAAAGACACGAAAAAGATCGGGTCTTGCTCACGTTCAGAGCCGCTTGGCAGAGCGGACCGGCTCGACCGCGCGCAAGGGCGTTTTCCCGGGTTCTTCGTGAGCTGGGGGCATTTGTGGCCGTTCAACCGCCGTTTTGGGGCGCGCGCACTTTGAGCAGATACCATCGCTCCGCAGCTCGTCCGGCACGCAGGCGCAAGGTCAGTTCGGTGAAGACCTCGGCGTCCAATCGCTCCTGCAACTGGGTCAATGTTTCGCCGTGGAGCATTTGAAGCCGGTCTTGGGTGACCAGCACGTAACGGATTCCGCGTGGGCGCAAGCTTTGAGCGGTGTCGGGCTTGCGCACATGAATGATGCGACGCGTGCCGAACGGCCGCCACAGGGAGGTTTCCGGGTCGTCAAACGTAACGAACCCGAGGGGATTGGCGTCCCGGGGCAGGATGCGAAGCACCGGCTCGAACGCTCGCGGTCGGGCGTGGTAAACGGAATAGACCGTCCAGGCGCGTTGCACAAGTGGGTGGGATGATTGTTCGGCGCCGAACGCGCGCAACACCGGGAT
>JAOAIM010000219.1 GCA_026414705.1 Verrucomicrobiia bacterium
CGCCCACGCCCGCCAGCGCGCCCGCGCCCACAATCCCGGCCGGCACCCGCACCGCTGACCAGAACGCCTCGCGCCGCTTCCAGGCAAACCACACCAGCGCCAGCGCAATCACCCCCATCGCCGGCACCGTGCGACACGCCTTCAAAATCTCCGTTGGCGACGGCACGCGAAAACCCGTGTAACTGGGCGTCTCCCGCACGTGCTCAAGGAATCCTGCCCACCAGTGCGGCGCGCCGAAACGCACCACCGCCACCAGCGCCAGCGGCAGCATAATCATCAACACCAGCGGCCCCCACGCGATCCGTTCGCCGCGCAGCGCCGCGTTGCCCAACGCCATCAACCCCACGCAGCCCAGATACACCAGGCCCAGTTGCAAACTCGTCGCCAGTGTGAGCACCACCAGCGCTGCCGCCAGCCAGTCCCAACCGCGAGAGGTCGCGCGGGCCCGGTTCGTTTCCGGTTCGTGTCGCAGGGGCGACTCGGCCGACAAACTCCCCGCTGACTTCGCATCCCGGCGGTTGGCGACGCCCGTTCGCCCGCGCACCCACGCCCAAATCGCCGCCATGCCCAGCGCGTGCGCCAGGCTGTCGGGCCGGTCGTGAAACGTGTTTACCAGCAGGAACAGCAGGGCGAGGTTGATCACGCGCGCCGGCACGGCCAACCGCCGCAACCCGCCGAACACCGCCAGCGCATACACCGCGAACAAAACCTGATGCAGCGCCATCGCGGCCACGGCGCTGGTGCCGAACAGGCGCATCCAGGCCAGCAACACCGCCTGATACAGCGGCGGGTAGGCGGCGAAAACCTCGTGGCCCGCAATCGGAAAGGCCGCTGCCAGGGTGGGATTGCAGTAGCGGCCGCCGTTGAGAAAGTTCACGACCGCGCCGTCGTAAAAGAACGAATCGTTCCCCGGCACGGGCTGCGTCGTCCCCACAAACAGCGCCAGCTTCCACGCCAGCACCAGCGCAAGCACGGTGGCGGGTTGGTCGAGCAGGCGGCCCATGAGCGCGCAGCTTTTCACATCGGCCCGTCTTGTCAACGCGTCAGCCTTCCGACAGGCTGCCGCCATGCCAGGCGCGAGCCAGAGCGTGCGGGCCGATCCGGTGCCGCTGGCGGTGGACATGGACGGCACGCTGCTGCGCACCGATCTGATTTGGGAATACCTGCTGCGATTTCTGCGGCAACGACCGCTGGCCGCGCTCGCGTTGGCGGGCTGGTGGCTGCGCGGGCGCGCGTTCCTCAAACAACAACTCGCCGCCCGCGTGCAGGTGGACCCGACCACGCTGCCCTACAGTGAGGAATTCCTCGACTGGTTGCGCGAACAAAAACGCGCCGGCCGCCGCCTGGTGCTCGCCACCGCGTCGGACGTGCGCATGGCCGAACCGGTCGCCCGCCACGTGGGACTGTTTGATGAACTGCTCGCCAGCGACGGCCGCACCAACCTGCGCGACCGCGCCAAACGCGACGCGCTCGCCCGCCGCTTCGGCGAACGCGGCTTCGATTACGCCGGCAACTCGCCGGTGGACCTCGACGTGTGGGCCGGCGCCCGACGCGCCATCGTCGTGAACGCCAACGCGCGCCTGGCCGCGCGCGCAGCGCAGTGCGCCGAGCTGGGACCGGTGTTTGAGCGCAGCGGCTCGCGCGCGGGCGCGTTGCTGCGCCTGCTGCGCCCGCATCAATGGCTCAAAAACCTCATCGTGTTCGTGCCGCTGGTCACGGCGCATCAACTCACGTTCTGGCCGTTGCTGGCGGCGAGCGGCGCGTTCGTGGCCCTCTGCCTTTGCGCCGCCGGCGGCTACGTGCTCAACGACCTGTTCGATCTGGACGCCGACCGACGGCATCCGCTCAAGCGGCGGCGACCATTTGCGGCGGGCGATTTGCCGCTGGCGCTCGGCCCGGGGTTGGCGGCCGCGTTGCTGGTTGCCGGACTTGTGCTCGGCTGGATGCTCGCGCCGGCGTTTGCGGGGTTGCTGCTCGGTTACGTGATCGTGGCCACGGCGTATTCGCTCTGGTGGAAACGGCTGGCGTTGCTGGACGTGTTCGTGCTGGCGGGACTTTACACGTTGCGACTCGCGGCGGGGCATGTGGTGACGGGCATCGCGTGGTCGGCGTGGTTGCTGGTGTTTGCGATGTTCATTTTCCTGAGCCTGGCGTTGCTGAAGCGGTTTCCTGAACTGCAGGAGCTGCGTCGCCAGAACCAGGCGCGCGCCGAGGGACGCGGCTATGCGGTCGGCGACATCGAGCTGGTGACGACGCTGGGGTTGATGTGCGGCGCGCTGGCGGTGCTGGTCATGGCGCTGTATGTCAACAGCGAGCAGGTCACCCGGCTCTATCGGCATCCGACGCTTCTGCTGGCGGGCTGTCCGCTGTTGTTGTTCTGGATCAGCCGGCTGTGGTTGCTGGCGCATCGCGGGCGGATGGCGGCCGACCCGGTGTTGTTCGTGCTCAAAGACCCGATCAGTTACGCCATCGGCGCGCTCATGCTGCTGATCATGTGGCTGGCCTCGTGAACGGCGCGCCCCGAACCGCATGACCGGCCCGTGGCAATGGTGGTTGCACGACGTGACCTCGGCGCTGGCCTACTCGGCCGCCCGGCCTCACGAAACCTCGCCCGAGCGACAACGCCCGCACAACGACCTGACGCAATTTCTCCTGAGCCAGCAGGCGCGGTTGCCGGACTGGCTGCGCGCGCCGATGAAGGCGCTGATCGCCGGCTTCGATCTGGCGGGCGTGCTCCGCAGCGGCCGGCTGTTTCATCACCTGCCGCCGGAACAACGCGAACGGCTGCTCGCCGGCTGGCGCAACGGGCGCTTTGCCTTCCAGCGCGAGTTCATTCGCTACTGCGAGAGTCTGGCGCTGATGGCGCTTTACAGTCGCGGCGGTGAGGCCACGCCGGAAGAGCCGGGGTATGGTGCCGAGGTTCTGAGGCGCGCGGCGCGGGAGCTGGAGGCGGCGTCCGAGCTGCGCGTTGACGTGCTGGTCATTGGCTCCGGGCCCGGCGGCGCGCTCACGGCCTGCCTGCTCGCCGAGGCGGGACGCGACGTGTTGCTGCTGGAGGAGGGGCCGTGTCTGCCGCTGGATTCGTGCCCGCCGTTTTCGCTGGCAGAACTCGCGCGGAAGTATCGCAACGGCGGCCAGACCGTCGCGTTGGGGCGGACCAACATCGCCTACGCCGAGGGTTGTTGCGTTGGCGGCGGCAGCGAGATCAACAGCGGGCTCTACCACCGCACGCCGCCGGAAATTCTCGAACGCTGGCAACGGGACTTTCAGGTTGAAGCGGTTGGCGAGCGCGACCTGCGCCCGCACTTTGAAGCGGTCGAGCGAGATTTGTGTGTGAGCCGCGCGCCGGGCAAACCGCCGGCGGCGGCGCTCAAATTGCGCGAGGGCGCAACCCGGCTCGGCTGGGCATCGGTCGAAGTGCCGCGCTGGGTGCGATTCGAGTCGGCCTCCGACGGGAGCGCCGCGCCGGGTCGCCGTCAATCCATGACGGAGACCTTCGTGCCGCGATTTCTTCGCGCGGGCGGGCGGCTGCTGGCCGAGGCGCGGGCGCTGCGGCTGCGTGCCGATGGCTCGCGGTGGATGGTCGAGGCGGCGCGACGCGACGGGCGGCGCGTGCGCGTGCTGGCCGGGCACGTGTTCGTGTGCGCCGGCGCGGTTCAAACACCCGTGCTGCTGCGGCGCAGCGGCATCCGACACCACGTCGGCAACAGCCTGCAGGTTCATCCCACGGCGAAGCTCATCGCGCGCTTTGCCGAGGAGGTGAACACGCCGGGCATGGGTGTGCCGCCCGAACAGGTGCGCCAGTTCGCGCCGCGTCTGGGCCTGGGCTGCTCGATCAGTTCGCCGCCGTTCCTGGCGTTGGGGTTGAGCGATCACGGGCCGCGCGCGCCGGAGGTTTTGCAGTCGTGGCGACGCTGCGCGGTTTATTACGCCATGATCCGCGGCGAAGGACGCGGGCAGGTGCGCCCGCTGCCGGGCTTCCGCGATCCGCTGGTGCGCTATGAACTGACCGAAGCCGACCGGCGCGCGCTGGTCGAGGGACTGCGGCGGCTGGCGCAAACGCTCTTCGCAGCGGGCGCGACGGAACTGTTTCCGTCGTTGAGCGGCGGGCCGATCTGGCGTTGCGAGGCGGACCTGGCGCAACTGCCCGAGGCGCTCGACCACGGCGTCGCGCGGCTGATGACGATTCACCTGTTCGGCTCCTGCCCGATGGGCGAGGCGCGCGCGCGGTGTGCCACCGATTCGTTCGGGCGCGTGCGCGGCCTCAACAATCTGCGCGTGAACGATGCGAGTCTGTTGCCGGGCGCGCCGGGGGTGAATCCGCAGGGCACAATTCTGGCCGTGGCGCGGCGCAACGCGCTGCACTTTCTGGGCAAACTCGGATGAACGCGCTCGACACCTCGCTTGCGCTGGTAACGGGCGCGACCGGCTGGCTCGGATCGCGGCTGGTTGAGGTGCTGATCCGCGGGCTGGCTGACGATGAGCGCTTTCGCGAGCCGCCCGGCGGGTTGCGCGTGCGCGCGCTGGTGTTGCCGGGTGAGGACGCCACGGTGCTGCGTGAGCTTTCCGAGCGGGTGGACATCGTCACGGGCGACGTGCGACGCGCGGGGGATTGCGAGCGGTTTTGCGCCGGGGCGGGTGGGGCGATTTTGTTTCACACGGCGGGCGTGATTCATCCGCGTCGGGTGCGGGAGTTTTACCAGGTCAACCGCGACGGGACGGTGAACATGTTGGAGGCGGCGATTCGCGCCGGGCTGCGGCGGGCCGTGGTGGTTTCCTCGAACTCGCCCTGCGGTTGCAATCCGCATCCGGACCATTTGTTTGACGAGCTTTCGCCGTATCGGCCCTGGCTGAATTACGGGCGCTCGAAGATGGAAATGGAACTGGCGGTGCGGGCGCGGGCCGGGCGGATGGAAACGGTGATTGTGCGCGCGCCGTGGTTTTACGGGCCGAACCAGCCGCCGCGCCAGACGCTGTTTTTCCGCATGATTCGCGCGGGTCGCGTGCCCATCGTCGGCGGCGGAGCGAATCTGCGTTCGATGGCGTATGTGGACAATCTCTGCCAGGGGCTGCTCCTGGCGGCCACGCATCCGCAGGCGGCAGGGCGCGTGTTCTGGATCGCCGACCGCCGACCCTACGCCATGAACGAGATCGTGGACACGGTGGAGCGGCTGCTGGAAAGGGAGTTTGGTCTGCCATGCGCACATCGGCGGGTGCGCCTGCCGGGGTTCGTGAGCCGGCTGGCGTGGATGGCAGACGCGATCCTGCAGGCGTTCGGGTTTTACAACGCGAAAATCCACGTGCTGGCGGAGATGAACCGCACGATTGCGTGCTCGGTCGCCCGCGCCGAACGCGAATTGGGCTATCGCCCGACGGTTGAACTGGAGGAGGGGATGCGCCGTTCGCTGCGCTGGTGCATCGCGCGCGGGCTGAGGATTTGAACTGATGAGGTCTGGTAAACAACAAAGGCGCAAAGATCCAAAGGGGCTGAGTTTTTGGAAGCGTGAGAGCGTCAGAGCGTCGGAGC
>JAOAIM010000220.1 GCA_026414705.1 Verrucomicrobiia bacterium
TAAGAGACAGCCTCTGGCGCGTGGACCCTGCCGCCACGCGACGTCTGCTCGATGGGATTTGGGGCGGGCACGTCGTGGATTGGGGACTGCTCGACTACAATCGCCACGCGCGCACGGACCTGCCCTCGCCGCCTCAGTGGCACCATCCCTTCCGCGAAACCATCCAAGTGCCCTTTGCCACCGAGGCGCGCAATCTCTCCTTCGCGCTCTCGACGCCCTCACTCACCGCCGCCGCCACCGCGCTGGCCGTCCTGGCCAACGACACCAATGCACTGCTCTGGACATGCCGACTCGCCTGGCGCTGGCAACAGGCCCGCGATCCCAAAACCGGTTTGAGCGGCGGCCAGCTCAGCTTTCGCAAGGAAGACCGCGCTCAGGACGCCCTCGGCCACGTCCACCCAAACATCAATGAAGCCAAAATCGTCGCCTCTTACCACGCCCGGGGGCGCTACGCGGACATTCCCATCTCCCAATTGCAAGCCGCCGAACAACTCCGTGCCGCCGGCGGACACCACGCCAAACTCGCTCGCGAACTCATCCGCTGGGCCTCCGAAGACCTTAAGACCTACGCCCGCCACTGTTACGACCGCGCCTCGGGCAAATTCATCTGCATGATGACCGACGGCACGCCCATCCGCTGGCAGGAAGCGCGTGCCGGTTACTACGATGCCTCCTCCTTCGCGCCCTACGGCCCGGACGGCTTGAACCTCTGGAACTACGCGCTCGCTTTCCGCCTGACCGGCGACCGCGCGCACTGGGACATGCTGCGCGAAATCGCCCAAAACCTCGGCCTCGGTGACCTCGGTCAAAAACCTCGCGCCCGCCGCCGCAACCTCAACTTCAACACCGCCGCTGCCGACTGGCGCCTGATCTACGCGCTCCTCGATCTGCACAAGGCCACGCGCGACCCTGCGTTCCTTCGCCTCGCCGCTCGCATCGGCGACAACCTCCTCCGCTGGCAAACCCAAACCAAACTCTTCCCGCGTCCCCGCTACGCATGGGGGCGCACCGGCGACGCCGTGCCGCTGGCGTTGCTGCATCTGGCCGCCGCGCTCGACGGCAAATCCGACCGTCTGCCCCGGCCCATGCTCGACAACGGGTTCTTCCACTGCGAACACGACGGCGCCACCGGCCCCAACCCCAACATCCAGGACGACCGCACCTACGACAGCTCGCTTTATTTCGGGGCCTATTGATTTTGAAAACGGCAGTTAAACCACGAGTTCGACACTGGCCGTTCGGGGAAATGCGCGTTCACCCACCAGGTGAAACGCCTTTTCCGGGCAAAGACTTCCGAGCCGTGCCCTGCCGTGTTTTATCGGAGGCTTGACCCGTTTTCAGGATCAACCGGCCGTCTGCCCCGCCGGCGCCAGCGCCAGCCGACACCGTTTCAGGGCCGCGCTGCGATACGGATACAGCCGGTCGATCGCCTCCAACAACGCCGGGTCAGCCTCCTGAATCTCCGCTTCGGTCGGAACGCGCCCGAGTTGCCGCGCCAGGGCTTGCAGGCGCGTTTCCACGTCCTTTTTCCGGAACGCGCGCGGCGGCCGCCGGGTTCGCTCGCGCGGCACCGCCGCGACCCCGAACAAATCCGAATGTTGACGCATCGCCGCGAGCTTGGCCCGCGTGATTCGCACGTAATTCGCGTCGCTATCCACGACAATGAACCGCCGCCCCAATCGCGCTGCCACAATCGCTGTCGTGCCCGCGCCGCAGAACGGATCGAACACCCGCCCGCCCGGCGGCGAGGCCAGCCGCACGATGCGCTCCAGGAGTTTTTCCGGCAACTGACACGGGTGCGCATCCCGGTCGCGCTTGTGCCGGATGCGGTGCACATCAAACCAGATGTCGGACAATTCCACCTTCGCATCATCGCCCAGGCGCTTGCGCTGCCGCACACACGCGGGCCGCAAACAATACTTCGGCGCGTCGGGCGGCGGCACGCATTCGGGATCGGGCGGCGCACCGAGCGGCGAGTAGTTGAACACGGGGGCGCCTCCGGGTTTGGTGTAGTAGAGCAGCGCGTAATGCGCCGGCATGAGTTTGCCCCGCGGGTCGGACAGGGCGTCCCACGCGATCCAGTGCCGGAACTCTATCCGCGCATTCAAAAACACCGCATGATGCAACGCCCACTTCGGCAGGTTCAGCACAAACAAACTTCCCCCGGGCCGCAGCGCCCGCACCGCGCCGTCCAACCACCGCTCGCACCACTCCAGATACTCGCGCTCGGCCCGCGCGTCCGCGTAGGCATCGTAGCTCTTGGCCAGATTGTAGGGCGGGTCCGCAAACACCAGATCAAACACCCCGCCCGGATGCATCCGATTCAACCGCTCCAGATACTCCACGCAGTCGGCCTCAATCACCTGGTCGAACTCAAGGTCGCCCGCCGCGACCGTTGACTCCACCGCCTCCGCCCGCAGCCGACCATCCACTTCCATCGGCCTTGAAACGCCCCGCGCCACCGGACTGATCACGTGCAGCCCGTGCCAGTTTTCCTGCAACGTCAGCGCGCGAATCCGCTCCAACACCACCGCCGGCGCCGCGTGCGATCGCAACTCCAGCCTCGGCAAATCCCGCCACACGTCCGAGAGCGCCGTGCCCAGCGGATGCATCAGATGTTTCTTGCCGCCCCAGTCCTTGAGGTGTTTTCCGCACGCGGCGCAGAACTGATGCGGCACGCGCACCGTGTCAGTGTTCAAACGAAACCTCGGCTGGCGCGTCGAGCCGGCCGCCTTGCGCAGGAACATGAGCAAACCCTGGTGCGCGGGTTGAAGGAAATCGCCGCGCGGCGCGGCATTCAACTCCAGCGCGATCCAGTATTTGAAAATCCATGCCCCGGCCACGCCGTCCGGGCCTACCAACCGCACGCCCCAGTCGGGCAAAACGCGCGGTGACCCGTACACAAACAACCACCCGCCCGCGCGCACCACGCGCGCACATTCGGCCAGCAGCGCCTCCGCCTCTCCAGCAGGCGACCCGGGCCGGTCGGCCACGCTGAGCACCACCACGTCGCAGCCCGCCTCCGGCACGTCCGCCAGCGCGGCGCTCCCGCCACAACGTTCGTCCCATCTCACGGTCATCGCCGCCCGGAGAATTGGCGGTTTGACCGGAAGGTTGGCAACGGCAAACTGCCGAGCGTTCGCGCCACCGCACGCCGACGGCATTGACACGGCCCACCGCCGTCAACATCTTCGCCGCCATGAGCGACATCATTTATCCCCGCAGCCCCCGAGAAACCATGGACGGCTGGATGCATCTGCCCCGTTACATTGACAAAATTCGACTCTGGCTCGCCGGCAAATTGCATCCCGACTACCAGGACAACTTTGGAAAGGGTTTCGACGGCATGTGGCTGCAAGCCGCCGGGGTCACCCACGAGCAAATGATCGAGGTCGTTCGCAACTCCATCACCGACGGCCAGGTTTGCGACTGGGTGCGCCGCAACGTCAAAAAAACCCCGGCCGAAAAAGCCGCTCACGCCCAAAAAATGCTCAACTACCCCGCGCCCGACGACGCGGCCATGCAGGCGCGACTCAAAATGCGCAAGGAGCAGGCCGGCCTCGCCCACCGCGACGACATCAAAACCTTCGTGGACTTCATTGACGCCGACGAAGGCCGGCTCTGAGCCGAAGCTGCAACAACTCTTGGCGGGCTGAGGGCGGTCGCGCACCGTTTCCGCTTCCCGGAGGAACGACGGTTTGGCCGGTGGGCGAACACGGTTTTCCCCGTGGAACGCGAATTGAATCCGAGTTTCATCCGTGGCTCGTGATGGCCCCGTGAGGCCCGGCCGCTTCGAGCTTAAAACGAACCGGCTCGCGGCCGAACGCGCAGCCCATACGGTTCGGGCGCGCGCGCGAACGACAGGATGCCGCCTTCCGCAGTTACTCCCACAAACGGATCGTTGGTCACCAGCAGATTGCCGTCCAGGTCCAGGTAATCACACAACTCGGCCAGATGCGCCGCCGCACTGATCAACACGCTTGTTTCGATCATGCAACCGAGCATCGTTTTCAGACCCGCCGCCCGCGCCGCTCGCAGGGCCTCCAGTCCGCCGCTGATGCCGCCGGTCTTGACCAGCTTCACGTTCACGCCGTGGAAACACTCCGCGCATCGCTCCACGTCCCGCGCCTGATGATAGCTCTCGTCCGCGAACAGCGGCAGAGGCGAACGCTCCTTGAGCCAGCGCAGGTCGCGCACGTCGCTGTCTGCCGGCATCGGTTGTTCCACAAACTGGATGTGCTCATCGCGCGCGAGCCATTCGATCATTTCCAGCGCCTGCTCGCGCGTCTTCCAACCCTCGTTGGCATCCACTCGCACCGGCTTGTTCGGCGCCACCTCGCGCAACGCCGCCAGATTCGCCCGATCATCCCCCAGACCCACCTTGAGCTTGAGCACCGGATAGCCCGCCGCAGCCTGCACCTTCCGCCGGATCATCTCTGGCGTGTCAATGCCGATGCTGAACGAGGTCACATGCCGCCCCTCTCGAAACCCCAGTCCCAGCAGGTCGTAAACCGGCTGACGCGCGCGCTTGCCCGCCCCGTCCAGCAGCGCCGCGTTCAACGCGCATTTGGCCGCATGGTTCCCCGGCGCCACCGTCTCCAGATACGCCATGCTCCCCGCCACGTCATCAAACGAGAGTCGTCCCGCGTCCACCCGCGCGCAAAACGCCTCCACCGTTTCGACCGTCTCGTTGTAGCGCGTGATCGGCGCGGCCTCGCCCAGGCCTGTCACGCCATCGCGATCGGTCAGTTCCACCAGGCAAACCGTGCACACTCGCGCACTGCCGCGGGCAATCGTCCAGGTGTGGGCCAGGTTCAGATCATACCGACGCAGTTTCAATCGCATGGGCTGACAAAACCCGAAAACTCCACTCAAAGCAACCGCCTTGTCACACGCCCAGCCTCCCGTGCTCCCTCCTCTGCTTCGATGTTCGATGTTGGATGTTCGTTGTTCGCTGTTCGGCAATTGGCGGCGCAGTGCTTCCTCTCCCGGCGGGAGAGGGTTGGGGTGAGGGAGAATGCTTCGTGCGCATGAGCTGTCCAACTGCTTGCGACGTTTCACCCTGACCCTTTCCCTCTGCCTCAAGGGAGAGGGAATTCCCAACCCGCGCCCTGCAAGCGCGGCAGCGTCTTGGAGTGCAGCGACTTGTCGCCGCCTTCGCTGCGCCGACTGGAAGTCGGCGAACCAGCAGGCTGGAAGCCTGCGCTACGCTCCAACGCTCCACGCTCTGACGCTCCACACCGTCTGCGCCGTTGCGTTCAAAAATGTTTTCGGCGAGACGCCGAAAACGGCACGCGAGACGCGTGCGCTCGCCTCCCTCCTTCGATGTTCGATGTTCAGTGTTCGGTGTTCGATGTTTTGCGCAGTTTCACCCTCACCCTTTCCCTCTCCCTCAAGGGAGAGGGAATTCCCCAGGCCGCCAAGGGGCAAGGCGATGATCCCTGACGCCCGTGCGCCCCGGTTC
>JAOAIM010000021.1:0-21651 GCA_026414705.1 Verrucomicrobiia bacterium
GTGGAGCGCAATGGCGCGGGCTCTCCAGCGCACCGATGAGCTCGGTTGCGGCCAACGTGCTCCAGACGGCAACCTCAGTGCGTGGGGCTCCGCGCTTGAAGCCCCCACCCACCGCGCCTACGCTGCAGGCATGTTCAAGCGCCTGTTGTTAATGCTCATGACTGCCACGATGTTGACCTCCTGCGCCCGCCGCGATGCCCCGCCAGCGTTCACCGACGTGCCCCCTGCGTCCACCGGCCTGACACTCGCCGAGTTTCAGCGGCGCGCCCAACGCTTCGGCAACGTCATCGTTCTGCCGCAGTTCGAGACGACGCCCGAGGCGATTCAAACCTCGCTCAGCAACACCATCGCCACGGCCAACGCGGCGTTGGACCGCATCGGCGCGCTCGCGCCCGCCGAGGTGACGTTCGAAAACACGGTACTGGCGCTCGATGACGCGCTTTACGAGGCGGGTCTGCTCGCTAACCGGCTCAGCCTCATCAAGGAAACCAGCACCCAAGCCGCGTTGCGCGACGCTGCCACCGACGCGATCAAAAAATTCCAGGAATGGGCGGTGGGCCTGGATTACCGCGAGGACGTGTATCGCGCCGTAAAGGCGTTTGCGGACAAGCAGCCGCGTCTGGACGGCGAGGCCGCCAAGCTGTTGGAGGAAACGCTCCGTGATTACCGCCGCGCCGGGTTGCACCTGCCCAAAGCCGAGCGCGACGAGGTCGAGCGCCTGCGCAAGGAACTGGCACGGCTGGGCACCGACTTCGACACGAACATCACCAAAGCCAAAAAAGCCCTCAAATTCACCCGCGCCGAGCTGGAGGGGCTGCCGGAGGATTTCCTCAACCTGCCTGAAATCAAAACCGGCCCGGACGAATTCACCATCCTGGCCAACGTCACCTGGCAATACCTCATGGTCATGGAAAACGCCCGCCGCGAGGACGTCCGCCGCCGGATGCTCATCGCCCAGCACACCCTCGCCAAAGAGGAAAACCTGCCCCTGCTCGAAAAAATCCTCGGCCTGCGCGCCACCATCGCCCGCAAGCTTGGTTATGCCTCCTGGGCCGATTACCAGATCGAGGTCCGCATGGCCAAAACCGCCCGCACGGCGATGGAATTTGAGGAACGCCTTGCGCGCGGTCTCGAACCGAAATTCACCGCTGAACGCGAGCAGTTCCGCCAGATGAAAGTGGCCGAGACCGGTGATCCCAACGCGAAGGTCGAACTCTGGGACTGGCGTTACTACGCCAATCGGCTCAAGAAGGAGCGTTACAACGTGGACGCCGAGCAGTTGCGCGTGTTCTTCCCGATGCAGCGGGTGCTCGACGGCATGTTTGCCATCTACCAGCGCATCTTCGGCCTGAAATTCGAGCGGGTTGAGCCGCCCTACAAGTGGATTGACGATCTGCAACTCTGGGCGGTGAGCGACGCCGCCACGGGCGAACCGCTGGGCCTGTTCTACCTGGACCTCTTCCCGCGCGAAGGCAAATACCATCACTTCGCCGAGTTCGGCCTCATTGACGGCAAACGCCTGCGCAACGGCCTTTATCAACGGCCGGTGTGCGCGCTGGTCTGCAACTTCCCGCCGCCCTCGGCCGAGCGGCCCTCACTGCTCAAGCACAGCGACGTGGAAACGATCTTCCACGAATTCGGCCACGCGATGCACGTGATTCTAACCCGCGCCACGTATGGCCGGTTTGCCGGCACGGCCGTGCCGCGCGATTTCGTCGAAGCCCCCTCCCAAATGCTCGAAGCGTGGGTCTGGGACAAAAAGGTGCTCGACAGTTTCGCGGCCGATTATCGTGACCCGTCGCGCAAAATTCCCCAGGACATCCTCGCGCAGCTCAAGGCCGCCAGGCTCGCCGTCGAGGCCACGCGCTACCGCCGCCAACTGGCCTTCGGCATGATGGACCTGATGCTCCACACCCAGATCACCGAGGCCAACGCCTCCGAGACGCTCCCGCTGGCCAACCGGATTTTGAGTGAGGTTTTCTATCCCATGCCCGAGGGGACGGCTCTGCCCGCCTACTTCGGCCACCTGGTCGGCTACGACGCCGGCTACTACGGCTACGCCTGGGCCGACGCGATTGCGGCGGACATGGAAACGGTCTTTGAGCAATCGCCGGAGGGCTTCTTCGACGCGACGGTCGGGCGACGGCTGCGCGATGAGATTTACGCGGTGGGCGATTCGCGCGACGTGAACGTTTCGATCGAGCGTTTCCTGGGGCGGCCCTGGTCCATCGAGCCGTTCCTCAAAAAAATTGGGGTCAACTGACGCGCGCGCGACGCTCAATCCAGGCGCGCTGTGTGGACGTCGTCCACCAGGAACACGCCTGCCGGCATCGGCGTGTCGGCCCCGGGCATGTCCTCGGCGTCCAGGCCCAGATTGGCGGGCTGCCCGTCCACAAACGTCGGATTCACAAAACCGCGCCACGGCCCGGTGCGGAAGACAAGTCGCTCCAGAGATTCGACCGCCTGGGCCAGTGGGATGGCCGCGCGCGTTTGGTTGTTGACGGTCAGATCGTAGCGCCCGGCTTCGCAATCCACGTCCAGTCGCACGCGCAGCCATTGCCCCGGCGCGATGCGGAACGGTTCAACGGTGTGTTTGCCCAGGTCGGCCATGAGCCATTCGCCGTCCAGGCGCAGCCGGAGCGGCCGCACGCCGCGGGCGTTGTGCAGTTCCACATGCAGCGCGGCAGCCCCGGCGCGCTCCACCCGCAACCGAAATTCGGCCCGCACGCGGCGGCTTTCGGGAAACACGCGTTCGGCCAGCGCGTAGTCATACGGCTCTTCGTCGCGCAACTCCAGACATCGTCCGCCGCCGGGTGCGGCGACCACTGAAATCGGCGCCCATTCCGGCATATACAAGTTCCACAACTCCAGGTCCGCCTCGGTGCTCGCGGCGTCGAAATCCTCGGCCACGTGTTGCTCGACGCGACCGGACACGGGCACGTGCACGCGTGTGACCCACAGGTCTTCCTTGTTGACGCTGTAGGTGAGCCAGAGGTGGTCGCCGGGCGGGTTGCCGTTGCCTTCGAGGATGCCGCGCACGTATTGGGGACCGATATTTTTGTGCCAGCCCTGATACCGAGGCGGCGGCACTTCCCCGTGCACGACGAGCATGTTGTCAAACGCGTGACAATCCTCGCTGGTCATGACCACCAGCGGGAAGCGGTTGCGGCGCGTGGCGGAGTGATTGTAAACGAGCGCGTAGCGGCCGTCGTCGGTGCGCTGCACCCACGTCTTGGCGTTGCACTCCAGGATCGTCGGGCAGCGAACCAGGCGCGTCCAGGTGTGCCCGTTGTCGGGGCTGAGTGCGGCCAGTTGCCCTTTCCAAACGCCGAGCACCACGCCGTCCGGGCGCCGACAATACGAGAGCGCCTTGGGTTCTTCGCCGTTGAGCTGGATGGTGTAAAACCCGTCGGTCGCGCGGTCCTCCTCCCACCACTGCAACGTCATGAGCTTGTCGGCCAGTAGCGCGTCGCACGCCTCCACAAAGCCGGCATCGCGGCTGGTTTTGTAAAACGGATAGCGCGTGTTGGTTTCGTTCCAACCGGCGTGGCGGTTGTAGCGAATGAAATAAATCGGGCCGAACGACCCGTCGGGGCGCACCTCGCGCACGACGCGACCCAGCCCCTGGCCCTTGTTGGGCGAGTGGCGCGGCGTGGCGCAATAGCTGTAAAAACCCAGCGTCAGCAACCGCCCGTTGGGCGCGACGTAAAAGCCCATGCGCTGGTGCATGACCGAGGGCGTGCCCGCCGGGATGTAAATGTCGCCGCGCCGGATTTCGGGCAACGGATATTCCGGGAAGACCACTTTGGGGCGCGACCAGTTTCGCCCGTCGGCTGAGTGCAGGATCAGGGTGCGTCCGGGCGGGCCGTGTTCGTGTTGGAGATCGCTGAGGTATTGGAGCCAGAAGCGCCCGTTCCAATACGCGAGGTAGGGCTGGTGATTGTAGGTCCAGCCCACCCGCCCGCCCTCGGGGGGCCGCGCGCGGTTGGCCCGAAACACCTGCCGCGCATGAACACCCACCGCATGACGCAGCGCGCCGTCGTAAAACCATTTGTCCGGCTGCTCCGAGCCGACGTATTTGACCGGCTCGGCGGCCGAGATTTCAATCGGTGGCGGCATCTTCGCGGCAACGGCGGCGGGCAGTGATAGCGCCGCAGCGAGTCCGGCGGCCGCGAACCACCACCCGAACCGGCGCAACCTGACGCTTCGGATCGGACCAACCTCTCCCCGCTCGAAACGATCGGCTCTCATGATGGAATTGGCGCTCAACGGATTGAACTCAGCGGTGGCAGCGCCGCGCGCCAACCGCCGCGCAACAGTGCTTGCAGTTCGGCGCGAACGCGGCGGTGACGCGCGCTCCCGGCCAGGTTGCGGACCTCGCGCGGATCGCGTCGCTCATCGTAAAGCTCCACGCCCTGCCGGCCGCCGTCCCATTCGGTGTAACGCCACCGCTCGGTGCGCACCGAGGTGCCGGTGAAGAGAATTTCGCGCGCGGCCTCGGCACGCTGCGGGCCGCGCCCTTGCATCGTGAATGCGCCGCGTTTCCAGGGCCGTTTGGGATCGTGCAGCAGCGGCACGAAACTCGTGCCCTCCAGATTGTCCGGCGGTTGAAGCCCGCACAGTTCGGCCAGCGTCGGATACAGGTCCACCAGCTCCACGAGCCGGGGCGAGCGCTTGCCGGCGGCGCGCAGGCCGGGCGCGGCGACGATCAGCGGCACGCGCGCCGATTCCTCGAACAGGGTGCTCTTGTGCCACAGCCCGCCGTGATCGCCCAGGTGATAGCCGTTGTCGCTGGTGAACACCACCACGGTGCGTTCCCACAACCCCAACCGGTCGAGCGCCTCCAGCGCCACACCCACCTGCGCGTCCAGGAACGTCACGCAGGCAAAATACGCCGAGAGATACCGCCGAACCTCTGCGTCGGTGAGCGGGCGTTCGGGTGGATCGTGATTGATCGCGGCGGGCAACAACCCTTGAAACTCCTCCGGGGAGGTTTTCGGCAACGGCATGCGCTCCGGCGGATACAAATCAAAATATTTTTTTGGCGCGGCGTAGGGCGCGTGTGGTCGGCGGAAGCCCAACCCCAGGAAAAACGGTTTGCCCTCGCGCACGCAACGTTCCATCCACGCGACGGTCTTGCGCGCCATGATGCCGTCGGGCGTGTCGGCATCGGCGGTTTTGAGAATCATCCAGTCGAAGGAGTGACCTTTCGGCCCCTGGGAGCGGCCTTGTTGGAGGACCTCCCCGGCCGGGGGGGTTTTGCCGAACTCGCGCAGTTCTTCGTCCCAGGAGCGCGGGTCTTCGCACGCCTCGCCGGTGTGATAGACCTTGCCCGCGTGGGCGCTGAACCAACCGTTTTTGCGAAACAGTTCCGGCAACATCACCGCGTCGCCAATGAACTGGCGCGTCGGCGTGTCGAGCGTCCAAACGCGCGTGGTTTCGGGCCGCAACCCGCTCAGGAACGAGACGCGCGAAGGTTGGCACAGGGGGTATTGATTGTAGGCGCGCTCGAAGACCACCCCGCGTGCCGCCAGCCGATCCAGATGCGGCGTCTGCACAACCGGATGCCCGTAACAGCCCAGCGCGGTGTTGAGGTCATCGGCCACGATGAAAAGCACGTTGCGCGGCGGTGCAGCGGCAGGCGCGCTCCAACCGCCCGCCACCGCAACGGCCAGCGCCACAGCCAGTCGCAGACCTGATCCCGTCCGGTGACCGCCTGCTGCGGGTCTCGTGGCCCCGGTTGAGTTGACGTTGTTCATGGGAAACGCCGCGAGGCTGATGTGAACGTAGGGAGCGCATCGGCCACCGGGCAAGTGATTGAGACCGGTTGCGCGATGCTTTTGCAGCATGGAGCCGATGCCGAACAGGCCGGCACCCGCCCGTTTGCCTCCAATGCCGCGTGCGCCAAGGTGCCGAGCCGGTCCGCGCGCTTCGCGCTCCCCTCGCCGCCGCGACCCGCGTAAAGTGACCGCGACTCTCCCGCACCGGAGCGAGGACCGGCGGCGACGCGAGCCAACCGTTCGGGCACGGGCGCGTCGGCCCGCGCCGTGCCCCGATGGCAACGGAAATTCGCTTCGCTCCGGCCCCCGGAAACCCACCGTTTCCGGGCGGCGGCGGGCCGCTGCGTCCGGTTCGGGAAAATTGCTGCGGAATGATGAAAGCAACGTGGCGAAAGGCCTCGGGTTTCGGGGTGAGCGTTGGCATCGCACTGGCGCTGGTGACGGCCGCGCCGCCCGCGGCGAACGGCGCCGCGAATCAACCCCGGCGCGTTAACAAAGCCATTGAACTGCTCGAGGCGGGTCAACCGGTGTATTACGACTACGGGGCGGGCGGCTACGAGGCCGGGCGGGCTGCGGCAAAAACCTGGGCGGACATTTTGCTCTACGACATGGAGGGCGAAGCGCTGGATTTCACGCAACTGCGCGCGTTCATGAAAGGGCTGGCCGATGGCGGGCCAACGCCCAGTGGTCATCGCACGCCGGCGGTGATTGTCACGCTGCCGGTTTACGGCCTGGACGCGGCCACGGTGCGAGCCAATCACTGGATGATCCAGCAGGCGTTGGCCTGCGGGATTCACGGACTGCACCTGTGCCACGCGCGCGATCCGCGGGCCGTGGCGGCCTTTGTAGCGGCGGCGCGATTTGAAATCCATCGCCAGGCCGTCGGTCGCGGGTTGCCCGAGGGCCTGCGCATGTTCGGGGCGCACCGATTCGCCGCCGAAATCTGGGGCGTCTCCCCCAAACGTTACTACGAAATCGCCGACGTCTGGCCGCTCAATCCCGGGGGCGAACTGCTCCTCGGCGTCAAAATCGAAGACCACATTGGACGGCGTCACACCGAAAGAATCGTCCGCGTGCCCGGCATTGCCTTTGCCGAGTGGGGCCCGCGCGACACCAGCTATGCCAGCGGTTACCTCGACGTGGCGTTTGACTACGGGCGCAAGCCCGGCGTGGTGGAACCCCCGCCGTTGCGGGCTGCGGCCCAACGCGTCATTCGCGCTTGCAAAGCCGCGAACGTCTTCATCCTCGACAATGTCCGGCCCGAAAACGTCATCGCCCAACTCGACGCCGGGATCATGATCTGCGCCGGGGGCATCCGCGAAGCCGCCGAGATTGGCCGCCGCCACACCCGTCGAACGATGCCGTGGTGAACCGGGGCGGGATTCGACGCCGCCCGCTCAGAGCTGCGGGGGCGCGTCCGCTTTCGACTCGCTCAGGCGCATCCCCGCGCCGTGTCGCGCCCAGAGCGGTCCGGGCCAAGCCGGATGTCAGCAGGCTGGCCGACGGGGGTTGAGCGCCGGAGAGGCCGACGGTGCGAGCGAAGAACGCGGGCCCGCAAAGCGCACGCCGGAGATTCAGAGCGGAGCGCAATTAGGGTTTTAAGCACCCGCCGCCCGGATTATGCTGGGAGCATGTTGACCAGAAGTTGGATGATAAGTGGTCAGGCTGGCGTGTGCATGCCGTCGGGCGTCAATTCGCCGGTGCGGTCGTTTGGGGCGGTGGGCGGGCAGCCGTTGATTGTGGAACGCGCCGCTGGGGCGCGGCTGTGGGACGTGGATGGGAACGAATACCTGGATTACATCTGCAGTTGGGGGCCGGCGATTTTGGGCCATGCGCACCCGAAGGTGGTCGCTGCCATCCGGGCGGCGGCCGAGCAGGGCACGAGCTTTGGCCTGACGTGTCCGTTGGAGGTGAAGATGGCCGGGCTGGTTTGCTCGCTGGTGCCGAGCGTGCAAAGGGTGCGCATGACCAACTCCGGCACCGAGGCGTGCATGACCGCGGTGCGGCTGGCGCGCGGTTACACCCGGCGCGACAAAATCATCAAGTTCGCCGGTTGCTATCACGGCCACTCGGATTCCCTTCTGGTCAAGGCGGGCAGTGGCGCGCTGACGTTTGGCCATCCCGACAGCGCCGGGGTGCCGGCGGACTTTGCCAAACACACGCTTGTGTTGCCGTTTAACGAACCGGATGCGGTGCAGGCGGCGTTTGACGCTCACGGCAGGGAAATCGCCGCTGTCATTGTTGAACCTGTGCCCGGCAACGCGGGGTTGTATCTGCCCAAGCCCGGGTATTTGGAGTTCCTGAGAAAGATCACCCAAGAGCATGGGGCGTTGCTGATTTTTGACGAGGTGATGACGGGATTTCGACTGGCGCCGGGCGGGGCGCAGGAACGGTTCGGCGTGAGGCCGGACTTGACGACGCTTGGCAAGATCATCGGCGGCGGTCTGCCGGTGGGGGCGGTGGGCGGGCGGGCTGAGGTCATGGACTTTCTGGCGCCGCTCGGACCGGTGTATCAAGCCGGGACGCTCAGCGGCAATCCGCTGGCGATGGCAGCGGGGATTGCGACGATCGAGGAATTGTGCGGCAGCCTCAGTGCCTCAGGCCACGGTGACAACACCGGTGAAAAGCAGAAAAGAGGAAAAGGGGAAGAGGAGCGGGGTGCGCACGAAGGCAAGTTCTCCTCTTCTCCTTTTCCCCCTTCCCCCCCCGCTGCACCGCCAGCCTACGCCCGCCTCGAGCACCTCGGCGCGGCGCTGGAAGCCGGTCTGCGTGACGCGGCCCGGTTGGCCGGTGTGCCGGTAACGCTCAATCGCTGCGGCTCGATGTTGTGCCTCTATTTGACGCCCGGACCGGTGTGGAATCTGGCGGATGCGATGCGAAGCAACCTTGAGCGGTTCAAAACATTTTTCCGGTCCATGTTGGAGTTGGGCGTCTTGCTGCCTCCGTCGCAGTTCGAGTCCTGGTTCATTTCCACCGCACACACCGAATCGGACATTGAAATGACCGTGCGCGCGGCCTCGGCAGCGTTCAAGAAACTCTGATCGCCCGGTCTCATGCCCCGCCGCGAACTGAAATACCCGGCACAGATTGAAGCGTGGCTCGGAGAATGGTCCGGTCGGCTGACCCGACCCGGCCGGCTGACGCTCATCGGTTCGGGCGCCCTGCTCTGGCATGCGGCGCAACGGGGCATCACGGATCCCCTGCCGGAGAACAGCGTGGACGTGGACCCGATCACCGACTCGGATGAGATCGCCCGGTTGTGCTACGAGGCGATGATCGGGAGCGAATTCGAGCAGACGCACGGTTGGCACGTGAACCTGATGCCAGGGACGGTGTTGCGCGAACTTCCCGCCGGCTGGGAACAGCGGGCCGCCCGCAAAACCTACGGCTGCCTGGAAGTCGTGGTTCCGTCGCCCGCCGACCTGCTGGCGCCGAAACTCAAGCGCGGTGAGCCGCGCGACCACGCGCACGCGGCGTGGGCCAAACGCGTCGGCCTCCTGGATTGAGCGTATGAGCACCGAGCCGCCCGGCGAGACGACGGCCATCTGGGGCCCGTATCCCAACTACGACGACATCGCGCGTTTTGAATACGGGCGACGGCTCTGGAAGCACCCGGACATGCGCGCGCGTCTGCTCGCGCACTGGCTCGATCCCCGTCATCCGTATCGCGAACGCTTTCTCCAGCATCGCGCCGCCATTGAATGGCTGCTGGAATCCACCGCGTCAGAACGCGAACTCGATGACGCATTGCGCCGGCAGGGCAGCAGCCTGCGGTGTCTGGCCCGCGAAATTCCGCCCGTGTTCGGCTCGTTTTTCGGCGAGTCGGCAGCGGCCGTGGCCGGGGCCGGCGGCAGCCAGACGCCGGATTCACCCTGCGATGCGCCGCCGGCATCGGTTTGATGCCATCCGGGCAACGGGCACGGGCTGGACGCGGAGGGGGGAAGGGTTTTTCCTGTGGCGGCGTTGGGCATGGTCTGGGTTCAGCAATACGATCCGCTCGGCAGTCCGGTGCTTTCCACCCTGGTGGCGGCGGTGCCGGTGACGGTGTTGCTGGTGGCGATTGCGTTTCTGCGGATTCGGATTCACTTCGCGGCGGTGCTCGGTCTGGCGGTGGCGCTCCTGGTCGCGCTGGCGGTGTATCGGATGCCGGCCACGTTGGCCGGGGCGACGGCGATTTACGGCGCGGCGTTCGGCCTGTTTCCCATCGGCTGGATCATCCTGAACGTGATTTTCCTCTATCAACTGACGGTGCGGCGGGGGTTGTTTGCCGTGCTGCGCGACAGTTTGGCGACCGTGGCGCCGGACGCGCGGGTGCAGGTGATCCTGATCGCGTTTTCGTTTGGCGGGTTCATCGAGGGCATGGCCGGCTTCGGCGCGCCGGTGGCCATCACGGGTGCGATACTGATTCAACTGGGGTTCAAGCCGCTGCACGCTTCGGCGCTGGCGCTGCTGGCCAACACGGCGCCGGTCGCCTTCGGCTCGCTGGGCATCCCCATCACCACGCTCGAACAGGTCGCCGGGCTGGACGCGCACAAGGTTTCGGCGATGGTCGGGCGGCAGT
Source organism: Verrucomicrobiia bacterium (assembly GCA_026414705.1). Classification (GTDB taxonomy): domain Bacteria; phylum Verrucomicrobiota; class Verrucomicrobiia; order Limisphaerales; family JAOAIM01; genus JAOAIM01. Next base: position 10,342 of record JAOAIM010000021.1, read on the forward strand.
TGCCGTTTTTCTCGCTGTTGATTCCGTTCTGGGTGGTGGCGGCGTTTGCGGGCTGGCGCGGGATGTTGGGCGTCTGGCCGGTCGCGCTCACGGCGGGGGCGGCCTTTGCCGTGCCGCAATTTCTGATCTCCAACCTTCACGGCCCGTGGCTGGTGGACATCGTTTCGGGGGCGTGTTCGATTGGCGCAACGGTCGCGCTGTCGCGCCGCTGGCAACCGCGCACGGTCTGGACGCCCAACGGGGAAAACGCGACCGTTGATCCCCGCCAAGGCCGGGAGACCGAAACCCTCGCGTGCGAAGGTGTCGGGCCGCAACCCCACACCGCCGGTGCGCCGACGCCCGCGAGCCGACGCTCCGTTGCGCAGGCGTGGATGCCGTGGGCGATTTTGACGGTGTTCATTCTGTTCTGGGGCACGCCACAATTCAAAGCGGTGCTTGACCGCATTGCGTCGCCGCGTGTTGCGATGCCGCACTTGCACGGGGCGGTGCAGCGCGTGCCGCCGGTCGCTCCACCGGACGCCAAACCCGAGGAGGCCATTTACAAGCTCAATTTCCTGTCGGCCACGGGCACGGGGATTTTGTGCGCGGCGCTGACGGCGGGGCTGTGCATGGGTTTTCGTCCGCGCGAGCTGGCGCGGGTCTATTTGGAGACGCTCTGGCGGGTGCGGTTTTCACTGCTGACGATTGCGGCGATGCTCGCGTTGGGCAACGTGACGAAGTATTCGGGCACTGATGCCACGCTGGGGCTGGCGCTGGCGCAGACCGGGGTGTTGTATCCGTTTTTCGGGACGTTGCTGGGCTGGTTGGGCGTGGCGTTGACCGGCTCCGACACCGCCTCGAACGTGCTGTTCGGCAGCTTGCAACGCATCACCGCCGAGCAAACGGGCATCAGCCCCATCCTCATGGGCGCGGCGAACAGTTCCGGCGGCGTGATGGGCAAAATGATTGACGCGCAGAGCATCGTCGTGGCGAGCACGGCAACCAACTGGTATGGCCACGAGGGACAGATTTTGCGCTTTGTCTTCTTCCACAGTGTGGCGCTGGCGGTGTTGATGGGGTTGCTCGTGCTGGGTCAGGCCTACGTTTATCCGCTCACCCTCATGGTGGTGCATTGACGAGGGTTGCGCCGGGCGGATTTGACACGAGGTCGGCGGCGCTTAAGCTCTGGGTGAGTCCCAATGTCGGAAACCATCGCACCAGAACCGTTGATCCGGCTGACGCCCTCGGCCGAAGCCGAACTGCGCGCGTGGCTGGCCCGACCCGAATACGCGGGCAAGCACCTGCGAGTTTACGTCGAGGAAGGCGGCTGTTCGGGGATGCAGTATGCCCTGACCTTTGACGAGCAACGGGACGGGGATCTTGTCAGCGAACAGGCCGGGCTGCGTGTGCTGGTGGATGGTTTCAGCGCGCAGTTTTTGCGCGGCTCAACGGTGGATTACAGCCACGCGCTGACCGGCGGCGGATTCCGTCTTCACATTCCCGCCGCGCGCGAAAGCTGCGGATGCGGCAAGTCGTTTCACGTCTGATCGGCCGTGCGCCGGGCCGCGCCGCGCGGCACGCCGTACTCGCGGGACACCGCGCCGCTTCCGGCAACCGGTTTCGTCAGCCGACAGTCACACCGCCTCCTCGGGAAACCGTTCGCGGATGCGCCGCCGGAGGCGTGCCTCGTCGTCGGGGTGCAACCGGCGGCGGTTGACCAGCCGGCGCACCGCGTCGAGCAACATCAGCCAGTCTTCCAGCGGCGGTTCGGGCAGGGGTTGCCAGCGCTCGTAGCGGCGCTGGCGCACGAAGAAGCGCCAGTCGCGGCTTACGCGCTGCGCGTAAACCTGCAGGCGCACGCCCTCCGCCGTGGTGCGTTCCCATCCGATCTCCGCCTTGGGCATGGGCGCATTGTGCCGCCAGCGCGATCAGCAGGCGAGGCCGAAACGGCGCTCAAAGGCATTTGATTCGCGCCGAAAACTTCATCATGCTGGCCGGAGCGTGAGCATCTCGGAGCATCGCAAGGCGATTGATCGGATAGACGCGCGGATCGTGGAGTTGCTCAACGAGCGCACGCGCCACGTGCTCGAAATCGGGCGGCTCAAGCGCCAGGCCGGCGAGGAAATTTATGCGCCGCATCGGGAACTGGCCGTGCTGCGGCGCGTGTGCGAACTGAACCGCGGCCCGATCTCCAACGAACAGCTCCGCGCCATCTACCGCGAAATCATGTCCGGCGCGCTGGCGCTCGAAAAAACGCTCACCATCGCCTACCTCGGCCCGGAAGCGACCTTCACGCATCAGGCCGCCATCCGCCGCTTCGGCTCCAGCCTCCGCTACGTGCCGCAGAAAACCATCGCCGACGTCTTCACCGAGGTTGCCAAGGGCCGCGCCGATTACGGCGTCGTGCCCGTGGAGAACTCCACCGAGGGCGTGGTCACGCACACGCTGGACATGTTCGTGGACAGCGACCTGAAAATCGTCTCGCAAATCGTGTTGCCGGTGCAGCAGTGTTTGCTCAGCAACGCGCCGCGCAACCGGATCAAACGCCTTTACGCGCACCCGCAATCGCTCGCCCAGTGTCGCGGCTGGGTGCAAACGCATCTGCCCGGGGTCGAAATCATCGAGACCTCTTCCAACGCGCGTTCGGCGGAACTGGCGGCACGGCAGAAAAACGCCGCTGCCATCGCGGGCGTGCTCGCCGCCGAGAAATACGGCCTGCGCGTGCTCGAGCGCGACATCCAGGACAACGCGACCAACGTAACGCGCTTCCTGGTCCTGGGCCGCCAGTGCACGCCGCCGACCGGCCACGACCGCACCAGCCTCATCATCAGCATTCAAGACCGCGTCGGCGCGCTCCACCACGCCCTGGCGGCCTTCCGTCGCAACCGCATCAACCTCACCAAAATCGAGTCCCGCCCCAGCAAACGTCGCGCGTGGGAATACTACTTCTTCATTGATTGCGACGGGCACATTCAGGATCGGCCCGTCGCCCGCGCCATCGCGCAACTGGAGCGGGAATGCAGTTTCGTGAAGGTGCTCGGCTCGTATCCGAACTGCGAGTGAGCGCGCCGCCGCTCAGCCGAATCGCGCGGTTCAAACGCGCGCTTTTCACCCTGCGGTCGGTTCGCTTGCCCTCTGGCAGCCCGGTTCAGAGCCGCGTGGCCGACGCAATGGAGCTGAGCCGCGCCCGCGCCTGGGGCGTCAGGTCGGTAAAGACCATCGAAACGTGGTAGCCGGCGTGCCGGTTGCCCGCGCATTGAACCACCACGCCGGTGCAATGCACCTGGCCGTTGCCCGGCGTTTGCAATGCCACGGTCATCTCCCGCCACACCGGAAACGGCGTGGGACTGTGGAACTCAATGCCGTTTTTGTGAATGAAAACCGACTCGCGAGGAAGAGTTAGTTGCGCCTGCCGCGCCGTCATCGAGACCGACGGCTGCGGCGACCCCAGGTCACCCGATTTTCTTGCGCTCATAGAACACCGACAGGGTAGCACACCGGGCGCAATCGTCAAACCCCGGCCGGGGCGCGGGTTGCCACCGGGCAGTCCGGTCCGATGCGATTTTTTGTGTGCAGTCGCGCCGCGTCAGGGTTGAAATGACCGCGTCGCGCCCCGATGCGAAAAGAGTCGAGCATCCTGGTGTTGTTGCTGGCGCTGTGCGCGGTGACGACGGCGCTCAACCCGCGGTTTGTCTCGGCGGTCAACCTGCTCAACACCGCGAACATGGTCGGCCTCTTCGGCCTGCTGAGTCTGGGGCTGGGCGTGGTGATCATTGCCGGAGGCATTGAGTTGTCGGTCGGCTCGATGCTCGCGCTCACGGGCGTGTTGCTCTCGATGGCGCTGACCGGATGGGGGGCCGAGGAGGGCGGGGCCGCGGCGGGCGCGGTGGCGTTGCCGATGGCGCTGGGCTGGGTGCACGGCGCGCTGGTCACGCGGCTGAACATCCAGCCGTTTATCGTCACGCTCTGCGGGCTGTTGCTGTATCGGGGGCTGGCGCGATTCGTCGCCGGCGAGAGCACGAAAGGCTTTGGGGACGCGGCGGGTTTTGAGGCGTTGCAGACCCTGGCGCGCGGCAAGGTGCTGGGGTTGCCGGCCCCGTTTGTGGTGTTGCTGGTCGTGTCGGCGATAATGTGGGTGGTGCTGCATCGCTCGGTGTATGGCCGGTATTTGTTCGCGGTGGGGCGGAACGAGGCGGCGGCGCGGCTTTCGGGCATCAACACGCGACGCGTTGTCGTGAGTTCCTACGTCATCGCCGGCGCGCTGACGGGCGTGGCGGGCATTTTGTTTGCGTTTTATACGAATTCGATTTCGCCCTCGACGCACGGGAACTTTTACGAGCTATACGGGATTGCGGCGGCGGTGGTGGGCGGTTGCAGCCTGCGCGGGGGCGAAGGTTCGGTGGCGGGCATCCTCATCGGCACGGCGCTGCTGCAGGTGTTGCAAAACCTGGTCAACCTGCTGGGCATTGACAGTTCGCTGAATTTCGCTGTCATGGGCGGTGTGGTGCTGGTGGGCGTGATGGCCGATGAATGGTTCGCCCGACGCCGCGCACGCGGGACGTGCGCCGACGCGCGCCCGACACCGTCACCCACCGGGGGCGCGACCGCGACGCAGCAACGAAACGAGTCTTCCACAACCGAAATCAACCGATGATCCACCTGGGTTTGCACACGGACAACTGGCGGCCGCTGAGCGTGGGCTTTGAGGCGGCCTGCGAAAAAATCGCCGCCACCGGCCTCCAACACGTCGAGTTCGCCGTCATGCACGGCCAGAACTTCATCGCGGCGCTGGGTTACGACCCCGGCGTCTCGCTCCAGTCCAACCCGCGGGCGTTGCGGCGGTTTCTCGACAAGCTCGGTCTGCGGGTTTCGCAAATTGACGGTTCGTATCCGATGATGGGGCCCAACGGCTCGGCCTACGGCGTCCAATACGTGCAGCAGTCCATCCGCTTCGCCGCCGAACTGGACTGTCCGATGGTGGACACGGTGGACGGCGCGTTCGAGACGCCCGGCCTCACGCGCAAAGAGGTCTTTCGCATCACGTGCGACAACTACCGCCAGTGCCTGGCCTGGGCCGAGGACTACAAGGTCATCATCAACGTCGAGCCGCACGGCCCCTACACCAACGACATTGACTTCATGCTGCGGCTTTTCCGGCACTTCGAGTCCGAATGGCTGCGCTGCAACTTCGATACCGGCAACACGTTCATCGCCGGCCACGACCCGCTCGAATACCTCAAGGCCCTCCGCAAATACGTCACGCACTGCCACATCAAGGACGTCAGCCCGGCGCTGGCTGCCGCCGTGCGCGGGGAGGAAACCGGCATTGGCAGTTCTGAAGTGCCCGTCGGCGGCGGCGTCAACGCCGAGAACATCCGCCGCTGCCTCGATTACCTGAATCAAACCCGCTGGGACGGCGTCGTCTCCATTGAATGTCACGGCTCCGACCCGAACATCGCCGCGAGCGTGCGCTGGATGAAAGAAGCGGTCAAACCGCGCCGTCCCGCCGCCAAAGCTCAACGCGCTCCGGCGCACTGAGCGAGCCAGCCGGACGGCCGGGGGCGATTTCGACTCCATATCGGCCAACCCAAACGCCCATGAAACGCCACCTGCTTCCGGCGCTGGTGCTGGCGCTTGTGTGGCCCGGTTTTGAAAGCCATGCCGCCGGGCCGACCAACGCCTTTTTTCCGTTCTGCATTGACTGGCACGACGCCAAAAAACGCGGCTACGCCGAGCAGGCGCACATGCTCAAGGAACTTGGCTACGACGGCGTGGGCCACATCTGGCTCGATGGGGTTGAGGAACGGCTCAGGTCCCTCGAAGCCGTCAGCCTGCGCCTGTTTCAGATCACGATGAAGGTGGACCTGAACGGCCAACCGCCGTTCGATGCGCGGTTCACCAACGTGTTGCGCCTGGTCAACGGGCGCCGCGTGCAGTTCTGCCTGCTGGTCGGGGGCGCGAAACCTTCCGATCCCTCCGCCGACGCGCGCGGCGTCGAAGTCCTGCGGCACATGTCCAACCTGGCGCGCGACACCGACGTCCAACTGTTGCTCTACCCGCACGTCAGCGACTGGATTGAGCGGATTGAGGACGCGGTGCGCGTCGCCGAAAAGGTCAATCGCCCCAACGTCGGCGTGATGTTCAACCTCTGCCACTGGCTGCGCGTGGACAAAAGCCGCGACTACCGACCGCTGCTCGAAAAAGCCCGGCCGCGGCTCTGGGCGGTCTCGATCAACGGCGCAGACACCTTGGATCCCGAGCCGGGCTGGAAACGCTACATCCAGCCGCTGGGCCGGGGCGACTTCGACGTAGCCGGGCTGCTGCGCACGCTGCGCCAGTTGGGCTACACCGGCCCGGTCGGCCTCCAGTGCTACGGCATCGGCGGCGATGCGCGCGAACACCTGGCCGAATCGCTGGCTGCGTGGCGGAAGCTGGATTTGGACTCGCCCCGACCGTGAGCAGGGTGCGCCGCCCGCGCGGTCGGTCGGACGGGCGTGGGAGCGCCCAGTGTTCCGGGCGCGAGACCGGGATGAGCACCACGGCGTTCTCGGTTGGGCAGGTGGGCAGCGGGTCAGGATCAGCTTATGCAAAAGCGCGTTGGTTTTCTCGCCTCGGTTCTGGTGCTGACAGTTGTGTTGCGGTCGGTGCTGCGCGCGCCCGCGGGNGAGGCGTTTTTTGGCATCATGCCCTGGGACGATGCGCCCAATGATCCGGCGGTGCTGCGGGAGCTGAAGGAATGCGGGTTCACACTGGCCGGGTTTGTGGAGCCAAAAACGCTCGATGCCTGTCAGGCCGTGGGCTTGAAGGCCATCGTCAAAGACCGGCGCATCACGTCCCTGAACTGGAAGCAGTTTGATGAGGTGGCGGCTTGGACGAACCTGGCGTCGGTGGTGGCGGAGGTGGGGCGACATCGGGCGTTGTTTGGGTATTACCTGCTCGATGAGCCGAGCGCGGATTTGTTTCCGGGACTGGGCCGGGCCTCGGCAATCCTGCGCGAACTGTCGCCCGGCAAATGGCCCTACATCAATCTGTTCCCCAACTACGCCACGGCCGAACAACTGGGCACGAGCCGTTACGAGGATTACCTGGAGCAGTATGTGCAGACCTGCCGCCCGCCGATCATCAGTTACGACCACTACGCGCTGATGAACGACGGCACACTGCGCGCGGGCTACTGGCAGAATCTGGAGCAAATTCGCGCGCTGGCGCTGCGGCATCGGCTGCCCTTCTGGAACATCGTGCTGAGCACCGCCCATTACGATTATCGGGTGCCGACGGATGCGGATTTCCGGTTTCAGGTTTACAGCACGCTCGCTTGCGGCGGGCGGGGCATCAACTACTTCGTCTATTTCGCCAAACGGTGGAATCCGCACACCAGCGCGCTGACGACCAACGGGCAACGCACCGAGGTGTGGTATCGAATGCAGGCGGTCAACCGACAGGTGTTGCGCCTGGCGCCGACACTGCTGCAGTTGCGATCCGATGCGGTCTATCATTTCGGCCAGCCCCCAATCGGTTGCAGCGGCCCGCCGCCCGACAGCCTGGTCAGCGGCGTCAACCACCCGCAGTTCATGGTCGGCGACTTCACGCATCGGGACGGCTCACGTTACGTGCTCATCGTGAACAAGGACCTGACGTGGTCGCATGTGTGCGAACCGCAGTTTCGCGCGCCGCCGCGGCGGTTGCAGATGGTCTGCCCCGAGACAGGACGGCTGGTGCCGTTTGAGGGCGCGCGGCGGTGGATTCCGGCCGGCGGGGGCGCGCTCTTGAGGCTTGAAGGACAGAAGCGTTAGGGCGGGTCGCTCACAGACCTCTCATTAACACCGGGCTTCAGCCCGGTGACAAACGCCCGCCAACGGTCAAAGCCGCTTCAGCGGCTTTTCGCAAAGTGGGGCAAGCCGTTTCGACAGCATGCGACAGGTCATCTAACCGCTGAACCGGCCCCGAAGGGTTGCTTCACGTTTGCGCTAGGCTGAGCGTTGGTGTGTGCGAAAGATTCTGTGAAGGATGCAGGTCAGAGCGCGAGAATGTTACCGCGTGGGAGAACAGAATGCGCGATGGGAGACGGCGACCCGCCACACGCCAACGGCCAGTTCGACGGCGCACCGCCGGAGACAGCTCGCCCGCCTTGCGCGAGCTCATTCGTTGGCGATGAGCCGGGCGCGGTAAAATCGCCGCGCGGTGGTGGCTGCCGTGTCGGTCACGAGGGCTTCGGCGCCGTCGCCGGTCGCGTTGGTCATTCGCGCCGTGGCAAAGGTCGTCCAAGTGACGGCGTCGGGGGAGCTTTGCACCTGCCAGCCGGGGCCGAAGCCTCCGCGCAGGAGGAGTTGGGCGGTGTTGCCGGAGCGCACCGGGCCGATGAGCCGCGCCAGCAGGCCCAGTTCGTTCATCTGCCGCACCAGTTCGCTCTCGAGCAGAGCGCGGGTGGCGGCCCAGGCGGGATGAGTGATGAGGTTGTTGGTCTCGTAGGGATCGCTCGTGGGCGCATACAACTCGGCCCATTCGGGATGCTCGGGATACATGACCAGTTTGTTGGTGGTGGTTCGGAAGGCATAGAGGTTGGGCACAATCGAGGTGCCTTCGAGGAAATACTCGTAGAAGAAGGCGGTGCGCCAACCGTTGGTCTGGCCCGACAAGATCGGCTTGAGACTGCGGCCCTGCATCTCGGCGGGCACCGGCAGGCCGGCCAGGTCCAGAATCGTCGGCGCCAGGTCCAGGTTGAGCACAATGTGGTCGTTGACGTTGCTCGGCCCGACGAGCTTCGGGTAACGCAGCAGGAACGGGATGCGCAGGCTTTCCTCGTAGGCGGAGCGTTTGTCGCCCTGGCCGTGTTCGCCCAGAAAGCGACCGTTGTCGCTCAAGAAGGTCACGACCGTGTTCGAGGCGAGGTTGAGTTGATCGAGCAGATTGAGGATGCGCCCGACGTTGTCGTCCACGCCAAAGACGCAGCGGTGATAATTACGGATGCGCGCGGGGCTGGGGTAGGAGGGGTCGGGGTCCCACGGCGGCACGGCGTTGGAGTTGAGAATCGGCCCGGAAACGTTGGTTGAATAGAGATTGGCAAACCGTTGGGGCGGCGTGATCGGGTTGTGCGGCGATTTGTATCCCACAAACAGCGCAAAGGAGTTGGAGCGATGCAGCGTGATGAAGTTCGTGGCGAAGTCGGTGTTGACGTCGTCCACCCACCCGACAATGCGGTTGGTGACACCGTTGACGATGAAGTTGTTGGTCTCGTAATCGCCCTGGCCCAGGTAGGTGGCGACCCAGTCAAAACCGGGCCGGGCGAGCTGCGTGCCCATGTGCCATTTGCCGACGTAGCCGTTGACGTAGCCGGCCGCGCGCAACAACGTGGCCCACGTGACGGTGTTGGTGGGGAATGGCGTGCTGTTGTCTATGATGCCGTTAAGATGCCCGTATCGCCCGGAGAGCATCGCCGCGCGGCTGGGCGAACAGAGCGAGTGCACGACAAAGGCGTTTCGGAATCGCACGCCGCCGGTGGCGAGCCGGTCGAGGTTGGGCGTCTCAAACCACGGGAAACGCGCGTGGGGGCCGCGTTCGCGTTGGACGACCCCGAGGCTGTCCCAGCGCATGTCGTCGGCGCAAAGGATTACAAAATTGGGCCGGTTGGTCGGTGTGGCGCGGCCGGGTGGCGCGGCGACGAAAAACCCCAGTGCCAACGACGCCAACGCCAGAACCCGACCGGTGAGACGGATTCGACCCGGCGTGGCGAAGTGTCGGACACGGGCGTGCGCCATGATGGAGCGGAATCTAACGGGCGGCGCACGCTTCACCAATCACTCATCTGAGTGATTTCTTTTGCGTGCGTTCGGTCGCACACTGCGCAGGATGCAAAAAGCCGTGGCAACAGACTGCGCGCAGCAGCCGATTCCCCATCCGGGACGCGGCGCAGCGGCGGTCTCCGCCCGCGCGCGGCAGGATTTTAAGCTTCAGTGCCCTGACCCTCCCACGCTTCATGCTCCCACGCTCCACGCTCCACGCGCCGTCCCCCACGCCCGACCGCCGGTCGCGTTCCACATCCTCGCCGTCGTCGCGCTCCTGTTCGGTTGCGGACCCGCAGTGTCGTCAGTGCGCGCGGCCGAAAAACCCAACATCATCGTCGTGCTCGCCGACGATCTGGGCTGGGGCAGCCTGGGTTGTTACGGCGCGAAGGATTTGGAAACGCCAAATCTGGATCGGCTCGCGCGGGAGGGCCGTCGGTTCACGCACGCTTACGCGGCGGGGTCGGTCTGCTCGCCCACGCGCTACGGATTGTTGACGGGTCGTTACTACTGGCGCACGCACATCAAGGACGGCAAGGTGCTGCCGGCCAACGCGCCGTTGATCATCGAGACGAACCGCCTGACGCTGGCCTCTCTGTGCCAGAGCCAGGGCTATCGCACTGCGGGGTTCGGCAAGTGGCATCTGGGCTGGACCGCCGAGCGCGTGCGGGATTGGAGCGTGCGGCTGGCGCCCGGGCCGTTGCAGGTCGGGTTCGATTACTACTTCGGCATGGCGGCCAACCTCGGCAGCGGCCCGCACAGTTTCATCGAAAACGAGGAGGTCACCGGACGGATTCCCGGCGAACCGATTCTGGTGCGCGGCGGCAGTCGGGACGCCGACACGACCAGCGGCATCCGGGAGGCTTGGAAACCGGAGCAGGTCATGGAAACGCTCACGCGGCGGGTGACCGGCTGGATCGAGACGAATCGCGCCGGGCCGTTTTTCGTGTATTTTGCGCCCAACGCGATTCATGAACCCATCCGCCCGCATCCGCGCTTCAGCGGCAGCCGCTACGGCAAATACGGCGATTTCATCCGCGAACTGGACTGGAGCGTCGGCGAAATCCTGGCGACGCTGGATCGCCTCAAACTCGCCGAGAACACGCTGATCCTTTTCAGCAGCGACAATGGCGGCGTGGTCAACCCGAACAATCCCAACGCCAGCACCGCGATGCAGGCCGGCCTCAAAATCAACGGCGAGTTGCGCGGCGGCAAACACAGCGAGTGGGAGGGCGGTTTCCGCGAACCGTTCCTGGTGCGCTGGCCCGGCAAGGTGCCGGCCAACACCGTCAGCGACCAGGTCATTTGCCTCAACGACCTCGTCGCCACCTTCGCCAGCCTCCTCGGCGTCGCACTGCCCAAACGTCAGGCTGAGGACAGTTTCGACGTGCTGCGTGCCTTCACCGAGGCCAAACCCGGCCCGCCGGTCCGGGATCATGTCATCTTGCAGGCCGCCAACGCCACCTACGCGATTCGCATGGGCGACTGGAAGCTCGTCGAGCGCAGCGGCGCGCCGGAGTTTGAATCGGCGCGCAACCCGCGCAAGGCCGCG
>JAOAIM010000021.1:21750-30083 GCA_026414705.1 Verrucomicrobiia bacterium
GCTGCCGAGAAAAAGCGCCGGGCCGTCGCGGACAAACCCGACGAGCTTTACAACCTCAAGACCGATCCGTCGGAAACGCGCAACGTGCGTGCCGAGCACGCCGAACTGGCGGCGAAGATGAAAAAACTTCTCAATGAGGCGCGCGAACGCGGGTTCACGCGACCCGGCGCCGGCGGCTGAGGGCCGGCCGCGGCGGTGAATCCGAAATTTCGAGCGTGAAGCAGCGGCAGCGTCCGAGCGTCAGGGCATGAAACGAAGGCGAGGCGGGAAATTGCACATGGGCAATCGCCAGTTGCAAATCGCTGCGCGGCTTTTCTGTCCGCCAGACGGCCGGCTTCCCCTCGGCGCGCTTGTGGTTGCTGATCTGCCGCTGCGATGCTTGCGGGCCTGGAAGCGCCACGCTCCGTGGCGTGCACGCGCGCTCGCCTTGCGCGCCGCCGCATGGTTCGTCGTGTTGCTGCTGCTCGGACTATTGCTGCCCGCCACCGGCGCGGAGCGGCTGAATGTCCTGCTGATCATCTCGGACGATTTGCGCGACACGGTCGGTTGTTACGGCAACGCGCAGGCCCGGACGCCGAACCTGGACCGGTTGGCCGCGCGCGGCGTGCGCTTTGATCGCGCCTACGTGCAGTATCCGGTCTGCAATCCCAGCCGCGTGTCCTTTTTCACGGGCTTGCGTTGCGAGCAGACCGGCATTCTGGACAACGGGACTCTGTTTCGGGACCGGTTGCCCGACATCGTCACCTTCCCGCAGTTGCTTCGTCAGAATGGCTGGCACGCCGTCGCCTACGGCAAGGTGTTTCACGTGGGCGAGGCGATGGGTGAGGTGCGCGAAGGCTGGCTCGACCTGGGCCGGTCGTGGGACGAGGCGAAACTGTTCCAGCCCACGCCGGAGGGGCGCGTCATCGAGGGGCGCAACCTCACCGGCGGCAAACTCAAGTGGTGCGAATGGGGCATGACCGCGGGCACCGACGACGACCAGCCCGACGGGCAGACGGCGCGCGCCGCCATCGCCGCCATCGAAACCCACACCCGCGCCGGCAAACCCTGGATCGTCGCCGCCGGCTTTCATCGTCCGCACGACCCGTTCCTGGTGCCGAAGAAATACTTCGACCTCTACCCGGCGGGGTCGCTCAAGCTCTATCACGATCCGCCGGACGCCACGCCGCTGCCGCCGCTGGCGATTCCCGGGGGCGCGTTCCGCGCGGCGTTCGACGCTTTCACCGACACGGAGCGGATGGAGTTTTTGCGCGCCTACTACGCGGGGGTGTCGTTCATGGACGCCCAGGTGGGTCGGCTCATGGACGCGTTGGATCGGTTGAAACTCTGGGAGCGCACGTTGGTCGTTTTCGTGAGCGACAATGGTTACCACCACAACGAGCGCAACTGGTGGAACAAAAGCACTCTTTTTGAGCGGAGCTGTCGCGTGCCGCTGATCGTGGTCGCGCCCGACGGCCAGGGCGGGGCCGTTTGCCGCGCGCCGGTGGAACTGGTGGATTTGTATCCGACCGTGGCCGATTACTGCGGGCTGAAACCGCCTCATGCGCTCGCGGGTCGCAGCCTCCGACCGTTGCTGAAAAATCCCGCTGCGCGCGGGCGCGACGCGGCGTTCACGTTGGTCACGCGCGGGCGACACCACGGCCAGACCGTGCGCACCGAACGCTGGCGTTACATTCAATGGAGCGACGGCCACGCCGAGCTTTACGATGAGTCGAAGGACCCGGAGGAGACGCGCAACCTGGTGAACGATCCCGGGACCGCTTCGGCTCTGAATGAACTCCGGCCATTGCTCGGCCGGGTCGGCCCGGTGCGGGCCGCCGACCCGAACCCAATCCCAAACCAACAACGCGACCGATGACCGACGGCATGCTCAAACTGCGGTGTGTTTCCCTTTGTGTGGCTGCGGCGCTCATTGCGCCCGTGATGGCCGCCGAGCGGAAACCGAATTTCCTCATCCTCATCGCTGACGACCAGCGCTGGGACGCACTGGGCGTGGTGCAGCGCGAGATGGGCGAGCGGGCGCGGTTTCCCTGGTTTCGGTCGCCGAACATGGACCGTTTGGCCGCCGAGGGCGTGCGCTTTCGCAATGCGTTTGTCACCTCGCCCTTGTGCTCACCGAGCCGCGCGACGTTTCTGACCGGCCGCTACAACCACCTCAACGGCGTGGCCAACAACGGCACCCCTTTCCCAACCAACAGCGTCACCTACGCCACCTTGTTGCGGGCGGCGGGCTACAAGACCGGTTACATCGGCAAATGGCACATGGACGCCCAGCGCGGCCCGCGGCCCGGTTTCGATTACTCGGCCAGCTTCATCGGCCAGGGCAGATACTTCGACTGCCCCTTTGAAATCAACGGGCAGACGAAGCCGACCAAAGGATGGGTGGACGATGTGGCGACCGATTTTGCCCTGCAGTTCATGCGGGAAAATCGGGAACGTCCGTTTTTGCTCACGCTCGGTTTCAAGGCGCCGCACGGGCCGCGCGGGCCGGAGCATCTGCCGGAACGCTTGCGAAACCTGTACGCTGGTGAAACGATCCGACCGGTGCCCAACCTCACCGTGCCGGCAATTTACCGCAGTGGCAATGGCGCCGAGCCGAATTCAGGTGCGGCGGAGGGCGCGTCCGGCAGGGCCGTCACCCGCCCCGGCCATCTTGATTACCTGCGTCAGCTCACCGGTCTGGATGAGAATCTCGGTCGCCTCCTCAAGGCGCTCGACGAGCTGGCGCTCGCCACCAACACGGTCGTGATCTACACGAGCGACAACGGGTTTTTCCTGGGCGAGCACGGCCTGGGCGACAAACGCGCGCTCTACGAGGAAAGCATTCGCATCCCGATGCTGGTGCGGTATCCGAAACTCGCGGCCGGGGGGACGGTGCGTGATGAGTTGGTGCTGAATCTGGACCTGGCGCCAACGGTGCTGGAGCTGGCGGGTCTGGCGATTCCATCTGAAATGCAGGGGCGCAGTTGGGCGCCGCTGCTTCGAGGCCGGCGCGTCCCGTGGCGCAGCTCCTTTCTGGCGCAATACTTCTTTGAGCGCAACAATCGCGGCACGCCCATGACCGTGGGAGTCCGCACCACCACGGCCAAGCTCATCACCTACCCTGGCCACGAGGAGTGGACCGAGTTGTTCGATCTGGTCAACGATCCCTATGAGACCCGGAATCTGGCGCGAGACCCGGCCCACAAAGAGTTGTTGCACCAACTCCGGGCCGAACTGGAGGCGCAGATGAAAGCCACGGACTACCGTGTTCCCGAATACGCGCACCAGCCCGACGACGCGCCCTCATCCGGCACCCGCCCCGAAAAAAAGCGCAAGCAGGTCGCCCTCGATTCCGAGTGATCCGGGCGGCGTCACCGAAGCCAAGAGGGCCGAGCCGCGCCGGCACGGCCCAATGGCTCGTTGTCATCGGCAAGACTCAACGGCTCATCGCCGTGCCAGAAGGGGCTAGAAACTCACCGTTCACCCGCTGCGGCACATCGAAGGGATGGCGATTTGCCCGTCAAAAGAGAACGGGCCGTCGCCATTACGACGGCCCGTGCGGAAACGCTCGCTTCGATCACGTGGCACGACGGCGGCGCAGCGCCAGCGCACCGGCGCCCAATAGCAGCAATGCCGTCGTGCCCGGCTCGGGCACATACGAGATCCAAAGATCGTTGCCGATCCGCTTGACGGAGAACGACCCCGGCCCGGCCACGGGGTTGTAACTGGTGAAGTCGCCCAACAACAGTTGGAACACCGTGGACTCGTTTTCGCCCGGGGCAAAGGTGATCCCAGCGGTCGTGGTGACGAACCGCCAACTGTAAACGGAGTAGGGATTCCAATCGTGGACCGCTCCGGGCGTGTCGCTGAGCGTCAGCGACCGGATGTCAATGGTGAACTTGTTGGCAGTGGTGGCGGTGATGTTGAGCGCACCGTTGATGGTGAGGAAATCCCAGCCGGTGCCCTCGCCCAGGTCCACGTCCTTGATCTCGAAGACGTAGCTGGCGGTGCCGGCCCAGGTCTCCGCCCCGGTGGTGAGGCTGCCAACGCTGTTGCCGGGAGAGACGGCGCCGCCGGCGTTGAGAGTCAGGCTGCCGGTGAACGAGCCGTTGCCGCCGATGGTGCCGCCGCTGTTGACGGTGACGCTGCCCGTGCCCAGGCCGCTCCCACCGGTGTTGTTCACCAGCAACGTGCCGCCATTAACCGTTGTCCCACCTGTCCAGGTGTTCGCACCGGTGAGCGACACCGTTCCCGTGCCGGTCTTGGTCACGAGCATGTCGCCGGGATCGGCCGTGATGTTGCCGGTGACGGTGATGCGACCTGCGCCGCCAAAGGTGAGATTCTTGTTGTCCGCCGTGCCGGTTTCGGTGATGCCGCCGGTGATGGTGAGGTGGCCGGAGTCCGAGACGATCGAATGTGGCCCGCTGACATTGGCCAGGGTGATGGTGCCGGCCCAACTGTTGTTGCCGCTGATGTTGCGCAGCGCGCCGGCCCCGCCCACGCCCGTGCCGCTGATTGTCAGCGGTTCGGCGCCGACCGCGATGCCGCCGGCCAGTTCCAGGGCCCCACCGGCGTTGACCGTGGTGCCGGCAACCGTTGTTCCGAGCGCGCCGCTGTTGGCCGCGCGCAATGCACCGGCGTTAATCGTCACGGCCCCGATGGTGTTGGCTGCGCTCAAAATGAGCGTCCCGGACCCCGCCTTGGTTAGCGCGTCGCCGCCGATGATCGCTCCTGCAAACGTCGTGGTATTCAGCACCGTATAGGTGCGGGCGGCGAGTTGATCAAACGAGTCGGTGAAGATCAGGTCGCTGCCGCCAAAGGTGACGCTGTTGATCGTCAGGTTGTTGGTGATGGTGCGCGTGCCGCCGGCACCCTCCAGCGTGATGCCCGCCGACATCGTGAGCGTGCCCGTGCCGGCGGCGGTGTCCGAGCCAAGAACCACCGTGCCCGCATTGACGCTCAGTCCACCCGCGAAAGTGTTGTTGCCACTCAAGGCCAGCACGCCCGCGCCCGCCTTGGTCAGGCCGCCGTTGGAAATGTTCGCCGTGATGCTCATGTCGGTGGCCGCCGTGCCGTCGGCGATGGTAAAGGTGCGGGTCGCACCACCCAGATTGAGGTTGCCGCTGATGGTGGCGGTGGACGCGGCGGCGTTGCCGGTGACGTTGCCGCCGAGGGTCAGAGTGCCGGCGCCGGTGGTGATCGTGCCGCCGGTCATCGTCACGGTGCCGACGGTGTCCGAGTTGCCGTTCAGGTCGAGCAGGCCGACCGGATTGTTGATCGTGATTGCTCCGCCGTCCGCGATTTGATTGCTGCCGGTCAACAGCACCGTCGCCGCGCCGATGGTCAGGGCGCCCCCGACAGCGTTGCCGGCGCTCTTGCCCAGCACCAAAACGCCGCCGTTGACGGTGGTGGTGCCCGTGAAGGTGTTGGCTGTCGAACCGGCCAGAGTCAGCGTGCCCGCGCCGACCTTCGTCAGGTTCAGGGTGCCCGTCGAATCGGTGATCACGCCGCTAAACGTGCTGGTGGCGTCGTTGTTGCCGACCGTGAGCGTGTGCGAGCCGGTCTGAGACTTGTCCACCGTGCCCGCGCCGGAAAGCCCGTTGATGTTGCCACCGGTGCTACCGATGTCGAGTGTGGCCCCAGCGGACACGATCACATTGCCGGCACCCGCACCGGAGGGAATGCCGCCCGTGGCGCCCAGGCGCAAGACCCCAGCGCTGATGGTTGTGTCGCCGCTGTATGTGTTGGCACCGCTAAGCAACAGCGTGCCCGTGCCGGTCTTGTTCAAGCCCTGCGTCCCGGCGAGCACCAGGCTGACGGTGACCATGCGGTTGTTGACCTGGACCGTTGGCGTGCCGGAGGTGACTTGCAGCGTCAGAATGCTCCCGCCGCTGGCGGCCAGCGCCCAGTTGTCGCTGGGCGTGGTGTCGCCGAAAATCAGCGTGCCGATGGACCGGGAGGTGTCGAGCGTGACCGTCCGCGATGCGGTGATGTTTATTGTCCCAAAATCGGCGATCGCATCCACGCCGTCGGCAATCACGCCACCGAGCCAGTTGGCAGCGGTGCTCCATGTGCCACTGGCGTTGACCGCCCAGGTTCCGTCCGCCGCTCGGCCGGGCGCGGAACTTCCAAGCACCAACCCGCTCACCATCGCGCACAGGAGAAACGAATTATGGACACTCTGGCCCACTTTCTTGTAGGTCGGACATTTTTCTTTCATGGATGGTCGCGTGCGTAACGGTTTTCTTCGGAGGTATCGTCTCTAAATTGATCGCTGCTGCACAATTGTCAAACACTCAGAAAGTATTTTTTAACTTAACGGTGTCCGTTTTTTACCCGACAAAATCCTCGGACGGGGCGCTGCGTCCGGACACTTTTTCCAAGAAAACCCCAAGCGACGGGTTGCCCGGCCCGGCGGCGACCGCGTGTGCGCACAAGCCAAAAACGGGCCAAACTTCCCAAAAAACCGCTTGCGCAGCCGGTTCGGGGAAGCATACTGATGCTGCCTTTGGAACGCGGGGTGGAGCAGCCTGGTAGCTCGCAAGGCTCATAACCTTGAGGTCGGTGGTTCAAATCCACCCCCCGCAACCAACCTCCCTCAATCCTGACTTCAGTCCCGTGACACCCAATCGGCTCGCACCTCGTTGACGCCGTTGATGAGGAATTGCACCGCCACGGCCGCCAGCAACAGACCCATCACGCGCGAGGTGACGCGCAGGGCGATGGGGTTGAGCCACTGCGCCCCGCGCGCCGAGAGCCGGAAAATCAGGTAGCTGGCCAGCGCCACCACCAGAATGCTCGCATACAGAATGACCTGCCCGGCCACACCCTCGGCGCGGTTGTGGAGCAGGATGACCGTCGAAATGGCCCCCGGCCCGGCCAGCATCGGCACGGCCAGCGGGGTGATGGCGATGTCTTCCTTCGCGGCGCCCGCCGTGGTCTCCTCCTCGGTCTCGCGCACGCGCGAGCGCTGCGCGCGCAGCATGTCGAGCGCGACCATCAGCAGCACAATGCTGGCGGCGATTTGAAACGCGGGCATCGTGATGCCAAAAAACTTGAAGATGGTGCGGCCCGCCACCGCGAAGAGCAGCAGCACGCCCGCCATGACCACACAGGCCAGGCGCGCGGTCCTGATCCGTTGCGCGGGCGTGTCATGCGGCGTCATGGCCAGAAAGAGCGGCACGGCCGCGATCGGGTCCACGATCACAAACAGCGACCCCAGCGCCAGCAGCGAAAATTCAAGCAGTTCGTGGACATTCATGCCGCACAGGGCGCGAAAATCGCGTCCGCCATCCCGTGTATGATTTTTTTGTCCGCAGGGCAAATCGTTGCCAGCACCCCGCCCAGAACCGGTCGCGCCCGGTCGCCCTCACCGTGCACGAAATAATACGGGCAGAGCCGCGCGCGCCCCTCGATGAGCACGAGCTGACCGCGCTCGAAATCAAACCAGGACGCCTCAACGAGGGCCGGTTTGTGATACCGCTGCAACACGCGCGGCGACTCCTGGAATCGAGCCAGCGCCTCCTCCACCGCCGCCGCCCAATCGGCGTGGGACAGGTCGCTTCCCAGCCACACCCCGCGCGCGCCCCACGCGTGGGCCGAGAAGCCCGAAACCTTCAGGATCAACTCGCGCTCCCGTTGCGAGAGGCCCTTGAGCTGACGCCAGTCGGTCAGGTTCAACTCCGGGATCGCTCCGTGCGGCGGCAGCGGCGTCGGGTCCACCACCCACGTGTAGGGAACCATTGGTTTGAGCCGGTTGAAAAAACTCTCGCCCAGATTCTGCCGCCAGAACTCGTGCAGATTCCGATTCCACAGCAGCGCAAAAAGCATCTTCTCCTCGAAGATCGGTTTGGGCGGCGGCGTCAGTCGGATGCGCCCGGCCAGCGCAAGCTCAAAAATGCGCGGCGCGTTGGGCACGTTGGGCAGATCGAACAACTCAAAAAACCGATACACCGCGTCGCCCTCGGCGAATCCGTCGAACGCGGTGTCCCGCACCGCAAACCGCGCGCCGTCGAGCCGTCGCGCCAGCCATTCCATCTCCGGGCGATACGTTGCCGACTCCTCCGACACCACGATGTGCACGCGCGGCGCCTCACCAAAAATGCCGGCGAACCCCCGCAACATG
Source organism: Verrucomicrobiia bacterium (assembly GCA_026414705.1). GTDB lineage: Bacteria > Verrucomicrobiota > Verrucomicrobiia > Limisphaerales > JAOAIM01 > JAOAIM01. The sequence goes on from JAOAIM010000021.1 coordinate 29,858, forward strand.
CCCTCGGCGCCGCCCAACAGCCGCGCTCCCGCCGGCTCGCCCAATGCCGCGTAGGTCTCGTTGAGCCACGCCGTGACGCCAATGCCGCCCGGCACCGCGTCCAGCTCGGTCAGGCTCAGGCCCTGCTCGGTGATCAGCAGGTCCGGCCGAATCACCCGCGGCAACTCGTTCCGAAACACGCGCTCGCGTTGCAGGGCGATGAGCGGGGCCGGCTTTCCGCGGTCGA
>JAOAIM010000221.1 GCA_026414705.1 Verrucomicrobiia bacterium
GATCTTGTAGGGGCCGGTGATGGCCAAGGGCACATTCGTCAGCCCGGCCGCCACCGCACCCAGGTCGTTGGTTACGGTGTCGCCGTTATAGACAATTTTGACGTTATCCGCCGCCTCGTTGAGGCGGAAGATGATGGACGACCCCGTGTTCGTGAGGCAGGTCGCATACGGTGTTGCGACCAGTTGCGACACCAGTCCCATGATGGCAAGCAAGGCCAGGGGCAGAACAATTCGGAGCTGCGCGGAACGAGTTTCGTTTTTCATAACAACCACCGGGTTTGGAACTTGGCCGTGCCAGTTCGGCCGCGAAACGCATTTGCGTTTCGTCCAAGTTTCAACTCTTTTCTAGTCCGCGCGATGGCGGGTTTCAATAAAAAAAATGCCGGCACAGAAATTCTCTCGAATCCGCGCCGTTTTGCCGTCGAAACCAATTCTCCCGTTCAAGGATACCGCGCGCGATAAAAGCGCAGTGTTGCCGGTGCGGGCGCATCCGTCCACGTGAGCGAACCGGTCGGGTTCGGCAGATTTGTCAGCGGCGTCCAGGTCGCCAGGTTCGTCGAGGTCTCCATTTGCACCGCAAAAGATGGCGCGCCGGTCAGGCTCAAGGCAAATCGCCCGTCAGGCAGCATGACAATGTCCGTGAAGCGCAGCGGCACGGGCGGGTTGGTCGGCGCGGGACTCAGAAACGCCAGGATGTCCACCATATACTGCTGTCGCCGCGTCGCGCTGGTGATCGTTTCAAATGGAAATCCAAACAACACCGTGCGCCCGCCACCCGCCGAGCCGTCATACTGCACGGCCGCCGCCCCACCGCTGGAATAGGTTAAAGCCGTTGTCGCGGGCGCGATGGGCGTTAGCACATCCGGGGTTTTAACCCAGTAAATCCCGCCGTTGCCGTTGTCGAAGCTGCCGTTGGGCCGCCCGGCGAAGATGCCCGAACCGGTCGCCACGACCGTGTAGTTGGAGGAGTTGTCCGCGCTGTAAGCCGCGTGCAACACATTGTAGAGGAACGCCCGGTCGGCACTCGTCGGCCCGCTGGGCCGATCCAAATCCCACGCGATCTCCGCCCCCGAAGCGAACAACGCGCCGCCGGCGGCCACGTAGTTCGAGACCACGACCTGTTCGGCGGCGCTGAAAGTTTCATCGGCGGTGGATTCCACTCCGGCCGCCCAGATGACGACGGCATAGTTGGTGAGGGCGATTTGATTGGTGGCAACGGCCTCGTTCTGGCAGGAGTCGAAGGCCCAACCGGCGGCGGCGATGGCTTTGCCATACATCACCACGTAATCGAAGGCGTTGTTCCAGCGGGCGTAAACCCGCTCGATGCTGCCGCTGTTACCGGGAGGGTCGTAACTTTGCGCGACCACGTCGTGCCGCAGGTTGTTCATGCGGTCGAGCCGGTCGTAGGCATTCACCACGAGCGCCCGACGTGCGCCCGGCGTGGTGGCGGCACGGCAGCCGACGGTTTCCGAGGGCATGGATTCGCCGCCCGGATTCACAGCGGTGACGCGGAAATAGTAATCGGTGCCGGCGGGCAGATTGGTCACGACGGTGTTGGTAACGTTGCCGACGGCGACGGGGTGGCCGAACCCGTAGCCGTTGGTCGAGCGGTAGAGGATGTAATTGGTGGCGGCCTGGCTGCCGCCGCTGCTGACCGGCGGCGTCCACGCCAGATGAATCCAGCCGTTGGAGAGCGCGACCGCGCGCAGGTTCGTCGGCGGTTCTGGCAAAAACGCCAGCGGCGGCGGATCGTTGGTGTCATAGGTGTTCATGAACTTGATCACCCCGTGGAGCGTCGCGCGCGCCACGCCGGCGCGCGCTTTTGGATCCCGCAACAGCAGCGTGTCGAGCGAACTGTCGTGGAAGGCGACCTCGACGATGGTCGCGGGCATTTCGTAGTTGAACAGGCTGCCGTCAATCTCCGAATACCCGCCACTGTAGGTCACGGTGGTGCGGTTGAACCACGCCACTTCCAGCGGCGGCGACCCCAGCGCGACCATGTCGTCGTTGACCTCCTTGCCGACGATCTGCGCCAGTTGCGATTGATACGGCGTCGGGTCGCTGGTGATGAGCGCGACCACCCCGCGTCCGCCACCGGCGTTGGAGTGAAAACTGATGTGGATGCGGTCAAAGATGTCGCCGCTCGCCTCTCGGTTCATCTCGGCGGACATCTTGGGCGGGGCCGACCAACTGTCGCTCTCGTCATTGCCCGAGCCGTCGTAGAGGGAGGCCGACTGACCCTGGCCGAGATTCGCCTGCACCCAGTATCTCATGCTCTCGTCCTCGCGCGGGTAGCGCGACACCCCGCCGCCGCGGTCCACCGTGCCCATGCCGTTGCCGAACCGGATGGCGTCGGCGATCACCACCGCGCCGTTGGTCGTTGCGCGGAGGTTGCTGATGACGACCGAGCCGCTGGCGGCATTCGAGCCGGCGTTGAAGTAGTATTCGCCCAGAAAAACCCAGCCGTTGCCGACGCGGTGATGCGGCACGCGCACCCACGATTCCCCGCCGGTGTGACGAATGCGATAGAGCTGGTCGCCGCGATTCGAGCCGTGCACCACCCAGGTGTAAACCGGGTAAAATCCCGCTGCCGGAAACGTCGGCGTGTAGGTCGCCGTGGCCGTCTCCGTGGCACTGAAGTTGGCGAAGCGATACGGCAGATCGCCCGGACTGCCCCAGAACACCGTGCCGGTGCTGTCGCTCCACGAGCCGGCAAACGTCACGCCCGGCGAATCGTTGTCGAGGATGATCTCGTTGGTCTGGTGGCCCAGCGGGCGGAACGAGACGACCGTCGCACCCGCGTTGAAGCAGTATTGGGCGAAGAAATTCAACTGGTCGAGGTTGCCGTAATCCTCGTTCATTTCGTAGAGAACACCCCGTTGCAGCCGCCAGTAGTTCGGATCGTAAATCCAACCGTGGCCGCTGTTCATGAAGACAATTTTGCCCGACAACGCACCCTGTTGCTGCTGAACCGAGGACGCAAACGCGGCAAACACCATCGGCTCAAGGGTCGGCTCCTCGACCGACGGCGCGACAACATCGCGCGGCACATCCGGCGTGAGAATCGCCTGCAGGTCTTCCGGTTCGGGCGCGAGCCGGTCTTCTAAATCGGCACGGGCGCCAAACGGTTCGGCAACCGTCACCAGGCTCAGGGCGAGGATACTCGGCAGGACGTGCCGTTTCCCAGAGAAGCGACCCACGAGTTTCATGCGAGCAAACCTTTGTGCCAAGATAACCCCTTCGGCGCCCGCGACAAGAGCACAGGCGCGCCCGGTCGCCAACGCGCGCGGCCCGGCTGACGGGAGTCTTCAGCGCCCCGACTTCGGCCCGTCCTTCTGCCGGGCGCGAATCCACTCGCGCATCCGCGCCTCCAGCACGTCGAGCGGCAGCGCGCCGTCCCCCAGCACCGCGTCGTGGAACGCGCGCAGGTCAAAGCGTTCGCCCAGTTCGCGCGCCGCCAGGGCGCGGAGCTCCTTGATTTTGAGTTCGCCAATTTTGTAGGCGAGCGCCTGGCCGGGCCACACGATGTAACGATCCACTTCCACGGTCACGTCGTGCTCGTTTTTGCTCGCGTGGGTCAGGAAGTAATCAATCGCCTGTTGACGCGACCAGCCGAACTCGTGCAGCCCCGTGTCCACCACCAGCCGCACCGCGCGCCACATCTCATAAACCAGCCGCCCGAAGTCCATGTAAGGGTCTTTGTAAAAACCCATCTCCAGCCCCAGGCTCTCGGCGTAAAGCGCCCAGCCCTCGACGTAGGCGGTGTAACCACCGTGGCGACGGAACTCCGGCACGTTCTCCATTTCCTGGGCCAGCGCGATTTGCAGGTGATGCCCGGGCACGGCCTCATGCAACGTGAGCGCCTCCATTTCCCACTTCGGGCGCGTGTCCAACGCGTAGGTGTTGGCGTAAAAAAACGCGGGCCGACCCGCCCGAGGCGAGCCGGGCTGGTAATAGGCCGTGGGCTGTGACGGCGCGGCGTAATCCGGCACGGGCAACACCCCGTAGGGCAGGCGCGGCAACCGCCCGAACAACCGCGCCAACTCCGGGTCGGCGCGCTTGCAAATGTCCCGATACGCGCGCAGCAGTTCCTCGGCGCTGGTGTAATAAAACCGCGCGTCCCGCCGCAAAAATTCCAGAAACGCATCGAATCCGTTCGTGAACCCGGTCGAAGCAATCACTTTTTCCATCTCGGCCCGGATGCGTCGGACCTCGGCCAAACCCAGCTCATGGATTTGCTGCGGACTCAGGTCGGTGCTGGTGTTCAGGCGCACGTTGTAGGCATACCAGGCGCGCCCATCCGGCAGGTCGCGCATCGCCGTGGACTCGCGCGCCCCCGGCAAATACCGACGCACCAGAAACTCGTGCAGCCGGGCAAACGCGGGGATGACCTTGTCCCGCACGGCGGCCTCGGCGGCGCGACGCAGCCGCGCGCGTTCACCGGGCGCCACGGCTTCGGGAAATTCGCCAAACGGTTTCAGGAGCGGATTCCTCTGCGGGTCGCGCTCCATCTGATTTTGAACCTGTCGGGGTACGTCCCGCAGCGTGATGCGCGGCGGGGTGATGCCGCGCTCCAGACCGCGCTCGAGCAGGGCCAGCGTCTGATCCACCAGCGTGGGCAACGCTTCCAGTCGCGCGAGCATGTCCTCGTAATCGCGCACGGAGGCGCGCGGCGAGATCTCCAAAATCCGCGCAGCATCCTGTTGAACGCCGTTGAGCTGTGTGAGCGGCATCAGTTCCGACGGGAATCGGATGCCGTCAAGCTGGAGCTGGAGGTTGTACCGGAACAGGTCGTAGTTGAGTTGGTCGGCGGCACTCAGACGCGCGCGACGGATGGACTGCAACGCCCGCAGCGGCGCGGTCAGTTCGCGTTTGCGCCGCTCGATCGCCTCCAACGACCAGTCCGTCCAGCGATGGTTCTGACCGGGATAACCGACCTCGGTGGCGAATTCGGGGAATTCGCGCATCGTGTAGTCCCAGTGCAGTCGGAACAACTCGTGCAGGCGGGCGGCGTCGCGGCCCATGCGTGCGGCCAACCGTGCGCACGCCTGCTCGAACGGCGTCTCAACGGCAGCGTGGACGGCTGTGGCGAGGCTCATACACAACAACACGGTTTGCGCTCCGGCGCGGTTCATTCGGCGGCGTGTGCATACGCGATTCGGGACACGGGCGCAACAGCGTTAAGCGTGCGTGGGAGCGTCAGAGCGTCGGAGCGTGGGAGCGTGGCAAGCGTGGCGCAGATTGGAAATCTGCCGTGCCGCCGACTCACAGTCGGCGGAGCGAAAGCGGCAGCACCGACACTCAAAACTCTGAACCTTGAACTCTGAACTTTGAACTTTGAACGGGGCCATGCGTGCGTCACCGGCCATCGCTTTCCCCG
>JAOAIM010000222.1 GCA_026414705.1 Verrucomicrobiia bacterium
GGAGATGTGTATAAGAGACAGCGCCACGCCAACCCCCTCACCCCACCAACCCCAACCCGCGATGCACTCGCCGACCCCAACCTCGCCAACCTCGAAAACCGCCTCCGCGAACGCCTCGCCACCCGCGTCAAACTCCACTACCAACAAGGCACGGGAACCATCGAAATCAGCTTCTTCAGCGACGACGAACTCCACCGACTCCTCGACCTCCTTGGCGTTAAACCCGAATAAGCCAGCCCTTCGCAACCCAGCATCCGCCCCCGGGCCACACCCTCTGACCATCGCCCAACAACAGGCCTCAAATCGTCTCGACACCGTCACGCCGAACCACACCCCTCCAAGCACCGTGCGCACCGCCTTGCCCCGTTAACCACGCCAAAGCCCCACGAAACCCGACCCGCCACCCACCACGATCCAACCAACCCCGATTCAACGAATCACCATTCAACCAACCCCGATTCAACCAATCACCATTCAACCCATCACCGACTTCCCCCAAGCCCCGGCCACGCTTCGCCCGTTTCAGGCATTCGCGCTTCAGCGTCACAGTGCGGTTACACACGCACCTCGCGGTGGCTGTTCGGCAACCAGGTTTGTTCGGGGCGACCCGGTGGCGTCTGCTGCCAGTCCATGGCCCGATCCACGATCTGGCGCATTTGCGCAAACCACCACGCCGCGCGCGCAATGCGCGACTCCCGTCGCCCCGCCGTGACAGGGCGCGACTCCTGATTCAGTCCCAATTCCAACTGCTCCGTGTTCATAGGCATTTGATCAGTTTTTGTCGTCAGCCTACGCCGAGGGGTTGGACAAATACGGGCCAAGCCAAAAAATTTTTCCGCCCAGCCCGCGGCCTTGAAGGAGGAACTCAGGAACTCACGAAATGGGCGGGGTTTGAATTTGGAACTCAGGAAATCAGGAGGCTGCCTTGCCATGAACCGTCGTGAACCCATCCCGTTTTTCCTGAGTTCCTGATTTCCAAATGAAAACCCCGCCCCGCCTCCTGAGTTCTTGAGTTCCTCCTTCAGGTCGGGACTTTGCACTCCGCCGCGCTTGCCAAGCGGTTGGGCGGGACGCTATAAGCGGGGCGGCAGTTTGCCACGGACACGATTGCCATGACACACACCGGCCGCCAAACCACCAACACCAGCAACGTGCTGTGCGTGATCATGGGCGGCGGCCAGGGCACGCGCCTCTTCCCGCTCACCAAGGACCGCGCCAAACCCGCCGTCCCCCTCGCGGGGAAATACCGGCTTGTGGATGTGCCCATCTCCAACTGCATCAACTCCGGTTTCCGCCGCATCTACGTGCTCACGCAGTTCAACTCCACCTCCCTGCACCGGCACATCTCCCAATCCTACAAGTTCGACCAGTTCAGCAGCGGGTTCGTCGAAATTCTGGCCGCTCAACAAACGCTCACCGACGCGTCCTGGTATGAAGGCACGGCCGACGCCGTCCGCAAAAACCTCGTCCACTTCTTCAACCACGAATTCGATTACCTGCTGATCCTGAGCGGCGACCAGCTTTACCGGATGGACTTCCGGCGCATCATCGCCCAGCACGTCGAGACGAACGCCGACGTGACGGTCGCGACCAAGCCCGTGCCTCGCGCTGCCGCGCAGTCGCTCGGCATCATGCAAATCACCGAAGACCGCCGCATCGTGCGCTTCGTCGAGAAGCCCAAGGATGCCGCATTGCTCGATTCGCTGCGCCTTCAGCCGGAATGGCACGAGAAACTCGGCATCCGCGAGCCGGGCGAGTGGTTTCTGGCCTCGATGGGCATTTACGTGTTCAACCGCAACGTCGTGCGGACGCTGCTCGACAACACGTTGCCGGATTTCGGCAAGCACATCATTCCCCGCGCCATTCAAACCCACCGCGTGTGCTCCTACGTGTTTCAAGGCTACTGGGAGGACATCGGAACGATCCGCTCCTACTTCGAGGCCAATCTCGACCTGGTCAGCGAGCTGCCGCGGTTCAATTTCTTCGACATGAGCGCGCCGATTTTCACCCGACCGCGCTTTTTGCCCGCCTCCAAGATCAACGGCGCGCAGGTGGACCACGCCGTCGTGGCCGATGGCTGCATCATCAACCCCTGCAAGATCAGTTACAGCATCATCGGCGTGCGCACGATCATCGGCGCGGGCACCGAACTCAACCGCGTCGTGGCGCTCGGCTGTGATTACTACGAAATGCTCGAGTCCATCGAGGAACACGAACGCGCGGGCAAGCCCCGCATCGGCATTGGCGCCGGCTGCCGGATCGAAAACGCCATCATTGATAAAAACGCTCGCATCGGGAACAACGTCATCATCTCGCCCGCCGGCAAACCCGAAAACCTCGACCATCCGCTTTATTACATCCGCGACGGCGTCGTCATTGTCCCGCGCAACGGCATGATCCCGCACGGGATGGTGATTTGAACCTCAACAGGGCACCTGCCGCGAGATTCGGTTGCGGGCCGGGGTGGAACGCAAATTGAACACGGTTTTCCGGGGACAACAGCGTTCGCGCACCGGGTGAACCACCGTTTCGGTGCAAAGACCTCCCGTCCGTCGTCCTTCGGTGTGAATCCGTGGCTGAATTCCCCGCGTCGCACCTTGCCCTGTGCCGGCGTCCTGCGCTCGCGTTGAGTCTGATTTCATTGGCACCGCGCTTCAGCGCGGTGAACCGGGCGACCCCACCCTGCAAGCCGGTTCAACGGCTTGCCACACCCTGCGAAAAGCCGCTCAAGCGGCTCTGGCCGGTGGGGACAGCGATTTTTTTCACGGGCAGAAGCCCGGTGTTAATGAGAGGCCTCTGGAATTTCCCTTCAGCCGTAAGATCGCAACTGCCACTCATCGAGCAGCGTTTTGGGAATTTCTTCGAGAAACCGCGACGGCTGCTGCAGCGCCACGCCACTGGTGCCGAAGCCGGCGCGCACCAACGGATAGCTCAGATAAAGCTCGTTGCGTGCGCGTGTGATCGCCACGTAGAACAACCGCCGCTCCTCTTCCAAACCGGCCTCGGTCTCCGCCGAGCGCGCCGATGGAAACAGCCCCTCACAAAGCATGATCACGAACACGACGTCGAACTCCAGCCCCTTGGCCTGATGCACCGTCGAAAGCCGCAGCCGCTCGGTGTCGCGACCCGCCGGGCGATCGTCCTCGGCTTCAACGTTGGTCAACAGCGCGATTTGCGTGAGAAACGCCTCAACCGAATCAAATGTGGCCGCAAACGCGGCCAGTTGTTTGAGGTCATCGAGCCGCGAGCGGTAGTTCGGATAGCTCTGCTTGAGGTAATCGTCGTAGCCGCCGGCCAGCGCCAGTTCAATCATCCGCGCCGCGTCTTCGCGCACATCGGGCGATTCCAGTTGGGCGATCGTTTCAGTGAATTGCGCCCACGGGCGCGCCGTTTTGCTCGACACGCTCTGGGCGCAGGCTTTGAGCGCGCCCGACACGCCGGCGCGGCTTTTGGCCTCCGCTTTGGGCGCATGGGCCAGATAGGCCGTCCACAACTTCATCGCGCCCCGCGCCCCGACCCCCGGGAGCATGAGCACCAGACGTTTGAACGCCAGTTCATCGCGCGGGTTGTGCACCAGCCGCACATACGCCGTCACATCCTTGATGTGCGCCTGCTCGAAGAACCGGATGCCGCTGGTGATGCTGAAGGGGATGTTGCGGCGCGTCAGTTCCAGTTGCAGCTCCAGCGCGTGGAAATGCGAGCGATAGAGCACGGCCATCCGGTTCAACTCCGCGCCCTCATCGCGCAACTCCAACACCCGCTGTGCCACAAACGCGGCCTGTTCCCCCGCGTCGTTGCACACCACCAGTGCGGGCTTGACCCCGGGCGGGCGCACCGGCGTGAGCCGCTTGGTGAATTGATGCGCGTTGGCAGCGATCGCCGCGTTGGCCACGGTCAAAATCTCCGGCGTGCTGCGGTAGTTGGTCTCGATCTTGTAAATCTTCGCGTCCGGGTAGCGTTCGGGAAATTGGAGGATGTTCGCGAAGTTCGCCCCGCGCCAGGTGTAGATGCTTTGCGCGTCATCGCCCACGACCATCACGTTGCGATGCCGCGCCGCCAGCAGGTCAATCAGGTCGCTCTGGAGTTTGTTGGTATCCTGATACTCATCCACCAGGATGAACTCGAACCGCCGCTGGTACTGCTCGCACGTCGGGCCGTGCTCGCGCAGCAGCCGAAACCACAACCGCAGCAAATCGTCGAAATCCATCGCGTTGGTCGCCCGTTTCCGCGCCTCGTAACGACGGAACACCGCCTCCATCGCCTCGGCCAGTGGCGCAAAATACTCGTAGTCCTCGGCCAGAATCTGCTCGACGCTTTTTCCGGTGTTGACCGCGAGCGAGAAAATTTCACCGAGCACTTCGGGTTTGGGAAAGCGCGTCGCCTTCACGTCAATCTCCGACTCCGCAATGCACGTGGCGATGAGGTGCTTGGCGTCCTCGCGGTCGAGGATGGTGAAATCGCGCTCGAATCCGATCAGCGGCGCGTGATGGCGCAGGATGCGGTTGCCGATGGCGTGAAACGTGCCACCCCAGAGCGCGGGCAGGTCGCGTCCGAGCAGTTCCGAAACGCGCCGCATCATCTCGCCCGCCGCCTTGTTGGTGAAGGTGAGCAGGAGAATTCGCTCCGGCGGCACGCCGTGTTCGAGCAGGTAGGCGACCCGGTAGGTGAGCGTTCGCGTCTTGCCCGAACCGGCGCCCGCGATCACCAACGCCGGGCCGGGCGGCGCCGTCACCGCGGCCAGTTGCTGCGGATTCAACTCCCGCTCGTAATCAATCTGCAGGCGCACCCCGCCGCGAAACGGTTGCAGGACGTATTCACGCGACACGCCCGCAGGCTAGCGCGCCGGCGCGCCCGTGTCGAACCGCCTGAACACCCCGCCCCCCTTCTCACACGATGTTCGATGATCGGTGTCCGGTGTTCGATGTTTCCCGGAACGCGCCGCCCGCGCTCCCTCTCCCAGCGGGAGAGGGTTGGGGTGAGGGAGAACGCGTCCTGTGGATGAGGGCGTCCAGATGCTCGCGCCGTCGGCGCTAACCGCTGGGGATCGAACGACGTTTTCGGCGGGACGCCGAAAACGGCACGCGAGACGCGCGCGCTCCCCATCTCAACCCAATTTGCAATTGCCAATTTGCAATTTGCAATTTGCGATTCCCCCGGGCCTCTCGCTCCACGCTCCATTCGATGTTCGATGTTCAATGTTCGTTGTTCGATGTTCACCGCTGTGCGGTGCCTCACCCTCACCCTGGCCCTCTCCCTCGAGGGAGAGGGAATTACCGAGACCGCCACGGGGAACGCGATGGCTGGTGACGCGCGCACGGCCCCGTTCCTGTCTCTTATA
>JAOAIM010000223.1 GCA_026414705.1 Verrucomicrobiia bacterium
CTTTGACGCTCCAGGCTCGCGCGCTCCGACGCTCCACGCGCTTTGCGCTGCTGGGTCTCTGACGTGGACAGGGCTGTTTGTGCGCTTAGTCCGGCCAGTGGGGTGAGGGAACCCGCGCGGTTTTCGCGTAGGCCTCGATGCGAGCGAGCACGTCAGGATGTTCGGCGGCCAGGTTGTTCCGTTCGGCCGGGTCGCGCTTGAGGTCGAACAATTCAAAGGTCTGGCGTCCGGCGGGCCGCACCGCTTTCCAACGTCCCCACCGCACCGCCTGGTTCAAGCCGCGCTTGGGAAATTCCCAGTAGAGGAACCGGTCGGGGAGATGTTTGACGCGCCCCAACAGCAGGGGTGAGATGTCCAGGCCATCGCACGGCGGGGCGGCGACCCCGGCCAGCGTCGCCAATGTGGGCAACACGTCGGGAAAATACCACGGCGCCTCGTTGACACGGCGCGCGGGCACCCGGCCGGGCCAGCGAACAAGCATCGGCACGCGGATGCCGCCCTCGTAAAGCTCGCCCTTTTTGCCGCGAAATCCAGCCAGACTGCCAAACAAATTGCCCCACGGCCGCGCGGGCGCGCCGTTGTCGGAGCTTAGAAACACCAGTGTGCGACCGCTTAGGCCAAGCTCCTCGAGCAAATCCAGGATTCGGCCCACGTCACGGTCGAGCCGACTGATCATCGCGGCGTAAATCTTTGCCTCAGCGGGCCACGGCTTCGCGGCGTAGTCGCCCAAATCCGGCACTTCGAGCCGGTCGTGGGGGATTGTGTAAGCCAGGTAGAGAAAGAACGGGCGCGCGCGATGCCGGCGAATGAAATCCAGCGCAAACTCGGTGAAGAGGTCGTGGGTGTATTGGGTTTTGCGACCGTCGTGGTTGCCGGGCAATTCGTGCCGCGTCTCGTTCTTCCACAAATAGGTCGTGTAGTAATCCGCGGCATGGTTTTGGTTGAGGTAACCGAACCACTCGTCGAAGCCCTGGCGATTGGGCACGCCGGGGGTGTCGGGTTCGCCCAACCCCCATTTGCCCGTGGCGCCGGTGACGTAGCCGGAGGCTTTGAGCACCTCGGCGATCGTCACGTCCTCGTCTGCGAGCGGCACGCGACGTTGCCGGCCGCCGTATTCTTCAACCACACCACCGACCTGCGCGGAGTTGTCCCGAACGCGGGCGTGGCCGGTGTGCTGGCCGGTCATGAGCGCGTTGCGCGAGGGTGCGCACACGGGTGAGCCGGCGTAACAGTGCGTGAAGCGGGTGCCCTCCCGCGCCATGCGATCCAAACAGGGCGTGCGAATCAGCCGTTGGCCGTAGCAGCCCAGATCGCCGTAGCCCAGGTCGTCGGCCAGGATGAAAATGAAATTGGGCCGCGAGGGATCGCCGCCCGCGTCGCGGGCCGGGACGCTCGCCGCAGCCGCCCACGAAACGGCGCACGCCAGCGCGATGAGTCGGCGCCCTGCGCGCGGCCAGACCGGCCCGCCGGTCGTCCTTGTGTTCCCGCGTCGCACGGTTCGTGTGCCTGCACCGACCATCAGCCCGAGTTTGCGCTCCGGGCCGGGGCGCGTCCATTCCCACGGTCTCGCCGTGCCGATGCTTTCGGGGCATCGCGCACATGTCGCAAGAGCATTGCCCCCGCGCCCGCTCAACGTGCTATACGAGCCGGGGCGACCGCCGAACAGCACCCATCGCGGTCGCACGGTTTTGCCGATGAGCACGCAAAGGCGAGCAGGTTTCCGGTGCGGGCGACGGCCAGCGCGGCTGGGGTTTTTGAACCGGGCAAGCCCTGCCGCGCGCCGGGGCGCCGGCCCGTTGTTGTGGAGCGTGTTTTTTGGCGTGTGCCTGGCGGGGCGGGGCGGCGCATTCGCGCAAGCGGGCGCCGAGGTTCGGGAATTTGAAAACTCGCTTGGCATCAAAATGATTCGCATCCCGGCGGGAAGTTTTCGCATGGGAAGCGATATGCCCACACCTCCGAAGTTGCTGACGCAGTCGCCGGTGTTACCGCGCGGCGATTACGATGAGAAGCCGGTTCACGAGGTGCGGATCACATACGACTTTTTCATGTCGGAGACTGAAATCACCGCCAAGCAGTTTGGCGAATTTTTGGAGGATCATCAGGACGTCGGAATGTTCAGTCCCTACGCCAGCGGGATGAGCTGGGACGACGCGGTGGCGTTTTGCGAATGGCTCAGCCGGAAGGAGGGTAAACCGTATCGCCTGCCCACCGAGGCCGAATGGGAATACGCCTGCCGCGCCGGCAGCACGGGCCATTTTCATTCGGGCGATGTGCCTCCGCCCAGCGGCGCGCCGAATGCCTGGGGCTTGAAAAACATGCACACCGATGTGGCCGAATGGGTGCTCGACTGGCACGGCCTTTATCCCGACGAACCGCAAACCGATCCGGTCGGCCCGGCCAGCGGCTACACCAAGGTCATCCGCGGCGGCGGCCTTTGCGGCAGCGACCTCAACAACCCGGAAAAGTACCCCAACGACGGACGTCGGCCCTATTACCGGCGCGCCGCCAATCGCGCGGCCATGCCGCCCAACTGGCGCGGTCGGCATTACACGGGCTTTCGCATCGTGCAGGCGCCGCTGCCCGAGACCCCGGCCCGCCCGGTGCGGCGCAGCCTTCACGAGCAATTCGTCAAACAGGTTAATCCGCGCGTGCAGCTCGGCCCCGACCCGAGCACGCCTTGGTTTCGGCAGCGGGACGTGCTGCCGGTGCCGCCGGCCAACGTGCCCGAGGAGGTCATCCGCGCGGCGGGACTGCCGCCGGGCGTTTTGGGGTTCAACCACAACCCGGCGTTGACGGTCTGCCCCAATGGCGACCTGCTGGCGTTGTATTTCACCGCGCCGGTGCCGCATATCGAAGACCTCGCCAACGTGGCCATCCTCGCCACGCGCCTGCGCTTCGGCGCCGAGCAGTGGGACATGCCGAGTTTGTTTTTCGATCTGGTGGACGTAAAGGACACCGCACCGGCGCTCTGGACCGAAGGCCGCACGTTGTGGTTTTTCGCCGGTGGCAGCGGTTTGGACGGCGTGCCGTTTCGCTGGCGCACTTCGCAGGACAACGGCGCGAGCTGGGGGCCGGTGCAGTTTCCGTTGATCTTCGGCCCTCGCGGCAGCGCGTTTCCTCAACCGATCTCGCGCGGCTTTCGCGGCCCGGACGGGACATTGTATTTGCCCTGCGACGGTTGGGGCGGCGAATCGTTTCTGTGGGCGAGCCGGGACAACGGCCTGACGTGGTTTGACACCGGCGGGCGAACCGGCGGTCGGCACTCGGTCGTGCTCCCGCTCAACGACGGGAGTTTCCTGGCAATGGGCGGCAAGGCCTCGAACATTGACGGTTACATGCCCCAATCGGTCTCACGCGATGGCGGTCGAAGTTGGAGTGTGAGCAAAACGCCGTTCCCGGCCGTGGGCAAAGGGCAACAGCGCCCGGCGTTCATCCGTCTGGCAAGCGGGCGGTTGTTTGTCGCGTCGGACTGGCAAAACGCCGACGGCCAATCGCCGCCGGGCATCACCAACGTCGGTTCTTTCGTCGCGCTTTCCGAGGACGAGGGCAAAACCTGGCGGATCAAACCGCTGCCCGGCGCGCGACCGAATTTTCGCTGGCTGTTTCGCGACCGGCCGGGTTACACGCGCCCCAGCCCGCTTAAGGACGGCACCCTGGGTTATGCCATCGCCGCCCAGGCACCCAACGGCGTCATTCATCTGATCACCTCGGCCAATCATCCGCCGCAGCATTTTGAGATGAACGAGGCCTGGATTCTGTCCGACTCGCCTGATCCCACGAACGTGCGACCCGGTGAGGGCGAACCGTTCGCCGACCGGGAGCATCATCCCAACGGCCAACTCAAGGCCAGTTGGAGCGGGCGTCGCGACAGCACCGGGCGCTACGTCTTGCACGGCAGGGAAACGCATTTTTACCCCAACGGTCAGAAGGAATACGAGGTCAACTGGCGCGACGGGGTGAAAATTGGCACTGAGACGCATTGGGACGCCGAGGGCCGCAAAGTGTGGGAATGGCAACACGACCCGCAGGGCGAGAGCGTCTGGACGCATTACTGGCCCAACGGGCGCAAACGACTCGAGTCGCGCTGGCGGGCCGGTCGGTGCGTGGGCGAAGCCTTGCGCTGGGACGCCGAGGGCAACCTCCTGGAACGTCATCGGTTCAAGGACGGGGAGATGATTCAATGAAGAGCAAACCGCATGGCACCCGGCCCGATGGTCGCGCTCTGAAGCGCGTCATCTCAAACCCAAACCCCTAGTGCGAACGCCACGATGATCTGTCGCTCCTCCCAACAAGGCCAGCGGCTGGATGTTGCCGGATTGAATCAAATCCTCGTGCTGGTGGACCGCAGTGAAACGCGCCTGACGGAGGTCGGGCTGAACACCTGGCGCAAGGGGCTGGAAGGCCCGCCTCACAGCCATGAGGCCAAGGAACAAATTTTTTACGTCACCGCCGGGAGCGGCGTGGTGGTGGTCGGCCGGGCGCGGTATCCGGTCAAACCCGGCAGCCTGGTTTACGTGCCCCCGCGCGTGGTGCATCAAACCATCGTCACCGGTGAGGAGCCTTTGACCTATTTGCTTTTCAACGCTTTCCTCGATGCTTCCAAGGAAGGACACGCCTCCTTTGCCGAACACATCGAGCAGGTCAAACTCCTGCGCAAGCAACAGGCCGAGACTCAAAAAGCCGATGTCGCCGGCGCCAGTGCGAGTCTCTCCTCCGACCACCCCGGCAAGCATGTCCCGGAGGCCGACGGCGGCCCGCGGTCGGGCTCCGGCGCGCTGTTGCTTGACCGCAGCGAGACCTGTCGGAGTGAAGTCGCTCGACTGGTGTGTTTGGCCGGCGGTCACGTGGAGGCGGTCACCGACCCGGTGGCTGAGCGCACGTTGTATGTGCTCAAAGGGGGCGGCCAACTGGCGCTGGGCGATGAAACGGCTGAGTTGCATCCGGGCGACGTGGCGTTCATTCCGTGGCACACGCCGCACCGGTTGATCGCCACGCAGTCCGATTTGGTGTGCTTGTGCTTCAGCACGCGCGTGGCTGACGCTGTGGCAGTTTGACGCCTGCAAATCAACAGCACCCGTCAGTGGCGTGCGCAGCGCTTCCTGATTCAGGGCTCGATGTTCAGCGGTCGTTGTTCGGTGTGTCCAGCGCGCTGCGCCCGGACTCCCCCTTTCGATGGCAATTTCCAATTTGCAACTTGTAATTTCTGCGCGCTCGAACGCTCCGCCGCTCCGCCGCTCCCCCCGCTCCCTTGTTGTTCCCCCGTTCCTGAGTTCCTCCTTCGTTGTTCGATGTTGGTTGTTCGTTGTTCGATGTTTCGCAGGGC
>JAOAIM010000224.1 GCA_026414705.1 Verrucomicrobiia bacterium
CTTCCGTCACTTGCCAGGCGCCGGAGCTTCCGTCGGACGTGGTCTGTCGCACTCGACGGCCCAACCCGTCGTACTGCCACTCCACTTTCCGACGCGAGCCCAGCGGGCTGTCGGCCCGGCTCTCCACCTTTACCAAGCGGTTCTCCCCATCCCAGGTGTGGGTCCAACGCCCGTCGTTGGTCAGGTTGCCGTCAGCATCGTAGCCGAACGTCTCGGGCGTCCTGGGCACGAACACGTGGCCCGTGACGTTGCTGACGACGTATTGGCCGCCGCCCACCGGCAGCACGGCCAGATTCGTAATCCCCAGCCAGACCGGGCTGGCGGAGTTGTTCACGCTCAGTTCGGCCCGGAAATAGCGGCCTTTGCGGTAGGCCATCGTCGCGTTCACACTCACGCTGGCCGCCTCGGCCGCCTCGCCCAACACGTTGACATAACCCGGCACGGTGCGGTTCCTGCATTGATTGAAATCGTTCACTGCGCAGGTGACGGGCCGGACACCCGTCCCATTACTGTTGCCCCCAAACCCGATGGTCCGGGGATTCCCGATGTCGGCGAAGGCGTTCACAACACTTCCATGAACTCTTCGGGCGTTATGCCAGCTTGCCGGAGCACGCCGCGCAAAGTCCCTTGATCCACTTCCCGATGCAGCGGCACCACGCAAAGGCTGCCGCCCCGTCGCAAAACCACATGACTGCCCCGTTGGCGGCGCTTGACGAACCCCACGTTCCAGGGCCTTGACCACCCGCGCCCCGGAAACGCAGGGCAGTTTAGCCATGTTCCACCTCGAACGTTGTTAAAATGGCCCCACGGCGAACGGGGGCGGGATGCTCTTCCAAAAAGAGCGACACCGCTTCTTTGAGATTCTGCAACGCCTGCTCCACGGTTTTGCCCTGCGTGGTGGTGCCCGTCTCCGGGTTGAACGCCACCAGCCAACGGCGCGTTTCGCCCGGATAAATGATCGCGGTCAGCGTTTTCATGTCTTGGAGCTTAACCACTGTCGGGCCGTTGGCAAGCCGCACCCCGCAGCGACGGAGGAACGGAAGGGCTGCGGCGGTTAGCACCGGCTTTGGCATCTGAAATCGGCGATCTCAAATCAAGCGCGGCGTTCCTGTTCTGTCAGTCAGAATGGCCGAGACGGACAACGCTACGAGCAGACTGATTCTCTCGGGTGCGCGCAGGCCCGCGCCGGCAGGACGGCTGGCCTTTGCCTTTTCGCAGCCGGCCTGACGGCGCGGGGCTGCGAGCGCTCAGGCGCGTGGAAAGCGAGAGGGACTTCCTCGTCACCGTTTGTGCGGGACAGTCGGTTACTTTTCTTGCGGCCATTGCGAAAGATATTGCGAAAGAATCCGCAGGAGACGTTCTTTCTCAGGGTTTGCCCCAGCTGCATCGAAAACCGTCCGACCAAAGTCGTTTGTTACGTTCGTTTTCGCTCCGGCAGTGAGCAGCAACTGGACGATTGAAAAGTTGGTGTCCGCAACATCGACCGCCCACATGAGCGCCGTGTTTCCGTGGGCATCACGCGCTTCAATATCGACACCTTGCTTTAAGAGATACACGACGACGTTGGACTGCCCGGAGTAAACTGCCGCCATGAGTGGAGTCCACTTGAACTTTCGTGGATCCTGATAATCCAAGCTCATTCCTTGTTGCTGCAACGACTGCAGCAGTTGAAGGTCGCCGGCTTCTGCTGCTGAAACCGTTGATGGTTGCGTCACTCGTGGCCAATAAACCCACTGAAAGAACCACCATCCAATTAGGCTGAGCGCGACGAACGGCAGAGCAATTACAAGAACTCTCTTTCGTTTACTCATGACGTCAGTCGAGTTTTTTGACGCGGACGACCTCCACGTTGAAGTCAATCGAGCCAGTGCTGTTGCGTTTCTTGGGTTCAGGTGGGAAGGCAATGATCGGATCGTAGCGCAAGACGGTTACCACTTGATTCGCAGGAAGGTTGACGACGACCGCGATCATCTTCTTTTTCTTGATCGTCGCCGTTCGACCGACCACCGACTCTGTGATTTTATCTACCCTCAGCAAAGCATTTCCGCGCAGACCTGTCGTCTTTATCTCGTAGGTCAGGTCAAAGTAGATCTTGTATTTTCCAGGGCATTTGTCTTGAGCATACACCGTGATTGCGCCCGCGTTGTCGCCATACTTGCCCTTAAATTTAACCGTGTTGCAACTCCCTGCACTGGTTGGTCCTGACCAGACCTTGATGAAGGTACGAGCCGATTTCGAATCGGAGGAAGCTGACCCGTCAGCGTAGTTAAATGGCTGCCCCCACTGGCCTGCTCCGACAATCATTCCGCTAAGTTCCCCGACCACTGGCTCAAACCTGAAGTCCACCAAGCCCAGAATGTCGAGGAACGAGATTGGATCATTGCCGACAAACACATAGAGATTCTCGTCTCCGCGTTCACTGATTGGAGCACCGTTCGATTCGTCGTCGAACTCCATTCCCGTTGTAGTCTGTGTTCCGCCACTCAAAGGCGTGAAGCCGAGTTCCCCGATGGGATCGCGGCTCAGCCACCGCCCCAGGCTGGGGCTGTAGGGGCGGTATTCGTAGAGGACCAGATCGGTCGTGTGGTCGGTGCGCTTGGTCGAGAACCGGAACGGGTTTTCCTTCGCCAACGGGCCGGTCGCCCGCAGCGGCTCGCCAAACGGGCCATACTCGTAGCGGGTGCTCTCCGCTCCCGTTCCGCCGTTGACCAGCAGCGTCACGTTCCCGTGCCCATCATCGGCCACAAAATGCGTTGAGGGTTGATGGTTGAGCGTTGAGGCGTCATAGACGGCCAGCAACCCGCCCGCGCCCCTGACGCTGTGGGGTGGAGGCCTTTCCTGTGCGCTCAGGCCCATCCCCCATTGGGACAATTGGAGCAAGCGGTATTGAGCACCGGCAACGAGCCGTAGATTCAGACAGTCGCAGAGGTGGCGGTTGTCCATCGGATTGGCGATGCGGCTCCCATCCTTCCGCCGCACCACATTGGCCACCGGCGGGCTCATGAGATCATTCGCAAACTCCAGTCGTTTCCATCGGGTGTCGTGCCGTTTGACCCGGATCGCTGTCATGCGCTTCAGCCGGTTCTCGCTGTCCGACTTGTAGTTCCAAACTCGATGCGAGACAAGGTTTTCAACGGGGCATCAACAGGCCAGGTCCCGTCCGGGGCAGGCCGTGGCTCGATGGGTTGATAATCCGCATGCCGGGCTGAGTCAGGGTTGGCGACGCGGCGGATTTGCGATCTGCGACAGGCCTGGACGAACGCACTGCACGGTCCTGCCCGTTTGGAAGCAGTCGCCCGCTGCTCAATCAGAAACTCATGCCGATGGTTTTGGCTCAGGTGGTCGTGGCCCTCCACTTTCAGTTTGCCGCCGCTCGGGGTTGGAACTGCTGCACCGGAAATTTCGCTCGAATTGCGGGATTGCCCGCCGCTCTTCCGGCTGGGGCGACGTCGCCGCGTTGGCCCTGAGTGACTCCGCTTCAGAAAACCGGTCTGCCAAGCGGTTCGCGAACTTCGCCAAGCGGGCCGAAAGTTTGAGCTTTCCGGCGATCGCTCTGAACCCGCGGCTGGCGTTCTCTCGAAGCGGGAGTAAACCGATTGTGCGGAAGACGTTGCGGACTCTATGGCGACGCAGGACGGCTTTGGGGGAAGCACGGTGAACTTCTCGGCGACCGCTGCGACCCGGAAGCACTGATTTCAGACTTTTTAGCAGGGTTTCCGAAGCCCGGGAGAGCGGCTCTGGCGATCCCGTAGATAGATTTGAAGTCCGTTGCGTCCCGGCGCATCGCACGGCCAAGCGGTTCGTTAAAGCAGCGCGTTGCTCTCTGAGAGTGTTGAGGGACGCGGATGCGGTTCGTTTGCGTCATGGCGGAGCGGGCTGCATGCCTCCCGGTTCATCCCGCACTCAACGAGCCGTTTGAATCAGTCTTGTGGTTGCTGACTATATTGTCTGGCATTGCAACCGCTTGCTGCAAAACGAATTCATTTTTCACACGGATGTTTCTCCATTCGGCTGATTGACCCGGTGAAGCCCGGAGTTTCTTGTTCACCCCTTGCATTGACGAAACGTGCCGGTTGGAAACATTCGCCGAGTTTCCAGCGGCTCAAATCTTCGCGGGGGCGAGCCAGGGCTTGCGGCGTTCGCGGTCCAAATAGCGGTTGGCGTCGCTGTCGCCGAGGAATTCCTCTTTGACGGGGTCCCAGCGCAGACGGCGGCCCGTCCAGCGCGCGATGTTGCCCAGGTGACAGATCGTGGCGCTCCGATGCCCAATCTCCACGTCCGCAACCGGGCGCGCGCGGCTCTTGATGCAGTCGAGCCAGTTCTTGAGGTGGTTGTCGTTGAAGTCCGGCGGGCGTTGGCACGTCGCTTCCTGCGCGAGCTCTTCCGGATCGGATTCGAGCACGCCGCGACCGACTTTGATCTGACCGTGTTCGCCGATGAAAATCGCGCCGCTCATCGGCGCGTCGCCGGGCTCGACCACCACGCCGCTGGCATAACGGAAAAACACCTTCGGCTCGCGGCAAATGCGTTCGCCGCGCTCGCGGCTTTCCGGTTGTTCGTAGGTGGGCGGACGGAACGGCGGGCCTTCGGTCCAGATTTCCACCGGCCCGGTTTCATCCGTGCCCAAGCCCCATTGCACCTGGTCGTAACCGTGTGAGCCCCAACCGGTCATTTCCCCGCCCGAGTAGGGCCGGAACGAGAGCCAGCCGGGATTGGCGCGCGGCAGATAGAGGTCGTTGTGAAACGGCACCGGCCACGTCGGCCCGCACCACAGGTCCCAATCCAGTCCCTCCGGCAGCGGTTGGGCGGGCAGGCGAGCTTCCCACGGGCTGGGGTAGTTGTAGGCGATGACACGCGTGATTTTGCCGATCGCGCCGGTGCGCGCGAGCCGGCAGCCGACGTGGTTCTGCCAGAGCGAGCGCTGTTGGCTGCCGACCTGAAACACGCGCCCGTATTTGCGCGCGGCCTGCACGATGAGCCGCCCCTCACGAATCGTCAGGGACAACGGCTTTTCCGCATACACGTCCTTGCGCGCCTGACAGGCGTGAACGCAGGTCAACAAGCGCCAATGCTCCGGCGTGGCGGTGATCACCGCGTCCACGTCCTCGCGTTCCAGCAACCGCCGGTAATCCTGAAACGCCACGACGTGATGCTGCAGGGCGACCTGCTGTGCCCGCTTCAAGTTCACGTCGGCGACCGCGACCAGGCGCGCCTCCGGCAGCCGCAACAGTTGTTGCAACAGCGCGCCGGCCTGCCGGCCCATCCCGATGAAGCCGATGCCAATGCGGTCGTTCGGACCGGG
>JAOAIM010000225.1 GCA_026414705.1 Verrucomicrobiia bacterium
GGGTTTGGGGGGCGTCCCCAACCCAGGGCGTTGCCCTGGGCTAACGTTGTGACCGCGCCTTCGGCGCTCGAAGCGGTAGCTGAAAGGGTCTTTTCGGCGGGACGCCGAAAACGGCACGCGAGACGCGGGCGCTCCCCTTCTCATTCGATGTTCGATGTTGAATGTTCGTTGTTCGATGTTCGTTGTTCGATGTTGCGCGGGGCGTGCGCAGACGCTCCCTCTCCCAGCGGGAGAGGGTTGGGGTGAGGGAGAGCGCGTCGTGGACAAAAGGGTATTCAAATCTTTGCGGTGCCTCACCCTCACCCTGACCCTCTCCCTCGAGGGAGAGGGAATCCCCCAAGCCGCGCAGGGCAGGCGCGCCAGCATTCTGGAGTGCGGTGGTATGTTGCGCCCCTTCGGGGCTTGAGAGGGTTTGGGGGCGTCCCCAACCCAGGGCGTTGCCCTGGGCTAACGTTGTGACCGCGCCTTCGGCGCTCAAAGCGGTAGCTCGAAGGGTCTTTTCGGCGGGACGCCGAAAACGGCACGCGAGACGCGCGCGCTCCCCTGTTCTTTCCCCCGTTCCTGAGTTCCTCCTTCGTTGTTCGATGTTCAATGTTCGTTGTTCGATGTTCACCGCTGTGCGGTGGGTTCACCCTCACCCTGGCCCTCTCCCTCGAGGGAGAGGGAACTGCCCCAGCCGCGCACGACGAGCGCGACGGCGTTTTGGAGTGCGGCGGCTTGCCGCTGCTTTCGCTCCGCCGACTGGAAGTCGGCAAAACGGACTTTGACAACCGGCGCTGGGTGCGGCCGGGGTGCAGCCCGAATTTTCGCGGATGAACGCCGCGTTAATGCGTCGAGACGCGGTAGAAGCGGCTGGCGTTGGTGGCGGTCGGGTCGGTGACGTTGGTGACCGCGCCGTTGCCGGTGATGGTTTGGAGCGGCAGCCAGGTGGGATTCGTCAGCGCCGTCTTGAATTCGACGGTGTGCGTGCGTCCGGGTTGGGTCACGAACTTGAAGGAGGCGGTGTTGCCGACGCGGGCCGGATCGAAGAGCACCACGGGCACGTCGCGGAAGACCTTCACGGCGTCGGGGTTGGCCAGGTCGTTGAGCAGAATGGCCTGACCGTTGGTGCGGTTGATGGAGTAAAGCTCACAGTTCGCAAGGCCCTCGCCCTCGTAGTAGAGCAGCCGGAACGGATACAGGCCGGCCGCCTGCACGATGAATTCA
This sequence comes from Verrucomicrobiia bacterium, assembly GCA_026414705.1. Lineage (GTDB taxonomy): Bacteria > Verrucomicrobiota > Verrucomicrobiia > Limisphaerales > JAOAIM01 > JAOAIM01. The sequence goes on from JAOAIM010000225.1 coordinate 1,207, forward strand.
AATTCGCTCGGCACCTGGTCATCGCGTCCGCCCTCAAACTGTCCGACAACCAGGTTGGTTGGATTCGGCCCGGTGCCGAAGGTCAGGCGGAAGCCGTCGTCGCTGCGCACGGCCCAGCGGTGGATGCCGGGCGAAAGTTGGGCGTAGCCGACGGCGGCCATGGAGATGAAGTTCGGGTCGTTGGTGTAGGAACCGGGCAGGGTCTGGGCGACGTAGGGGAAATTGACATCACCCGGGATGCCCGAGTCGCCGAAGCCGACGGCCTGGTTATAGTTGATGGTGTTGGTTTCGATGTAGAAGCCGTTGCCGTTGGGACCGCCGGCCTCGTTGAAGAACGGCAGGCCGGTGTTGGGATCGTTGATGAGGCCGGCCAGGTGGTTTTCCGCGCGCGCGGAGGTGACGGGGAAGAGCGCTGGCGAAGCGGCATTGGTGGCCTTGGCGATGCGGATGTTGAAGCCGCGGTTGACGCCGGCAGCGAAGGAAAGCGCGAAGTTGGTCGGGATGACCGGCAGGTTGGCGACGGAGAACTGCCAGGCGTTGGACTGGGCGACGCCGGCGGAGTCGCTGAAGCTCAGAGCCAGAGTGGTGTTGGTGCCGAGCGGGTAGAGGTTCGTGGGCGCGTAGCTGACGAGGCACCCGGCGGCGTTGTTGCTCAAGGTGAGCGGGCCGACTTCGAGGCCGTTGATGAAGAGCCGAATCGTGGCCGGGTTCACCGTGGTTTCGCGATTGGCGATGGTGACGGAAATGGGCTGGTCGGGCGAGACGTTGGCCGCGCCCGGATACGGGAAACCGGCGCTGAGGTAGGGCCGCTGGGTGGCCGTGACGCTGGAGGGCACGAAGATCAGGTAGTTGAGGTTGTAACCGTCTCCGATGCGCGTGAGACGGAAGGTTTGAACCGAACCAGTTGGGGCGCGCGAGAACCGGATGAGCACGTTGCTGCTGAAGAAGTCGCGCAGCGGGATGAAGGTGTAGTTGGAGATGATGTTGAAGGTGTTGGTGCCGACGAACGTGCCGAGGGCGGCGACGGGCTGATTGGAGGTGGTGGCGGTGGGCGAGGCGTGCCGTTCCATGAGAATGACGGGGTTGTTACCGCCGCCGGTCATGCGCGCATAGACCGTGTAGGTCGTGTTGCTGAGGATGCGGGTGTAGTTTTCCCATTCGCCGTATTGCACCCAGGCGAGGTTGAAATCCACGTAGCCGTTGGCCTGGAAGTTGTTGTGGTCAATGTCGGGCGCGAACTCGGTGGCCGGCAGGTCGCCGGGGCGATAAATGTTGGAGCCAAAACCGGGCGAGTCGAGGTAATCAATGCCGTTGATGCCCAGCAGATTGGTGTAGCCGTTGGGGAAGTAGGTGGGGATGTAGCCCCCGCCGCTGAAGTTGTAGTCCTCGGCTTCGATAAAGAAGTTGTCGGCGCGCCAGGTGTTGAAGTGGAAGGTGTTGGTGCTCTTGTTGCCGTTGAGGTCGGTGACGGTGACGACGGCGGTGTATTCGCGGTTGTCCGCCAGGGCGCCGGTTTTGGTGACCGTCCAGTTGGTCGCCGAGCCGCTGAAGCTCAGGCCCGTCACGTTCGTGCCGTTGAGGGTGAGGACGATGTTGTTGGTGGAAACGCCGGAAAATTCCGAGACGACCTGGAAGGAAATCGCGGTGCTGGCCGGGACATAAACCGAGCCGTTGGTGGGGGTGAAGTTGCGCACCTCCGGTGGCAGCAGCGAGGTGGTGGAGATGGCCATGTTGTTGAAGACCTGGTCGCCGTCACACTGGAAGTTGTAGAGCGCCACGCTGTCAATTGTGCCCGAGCCGGCCAGCGTGCCCTCGTAGTTGGTAATGACGGTCGTGCCGGCGGGGTTTTTGACAATGAGGCGGTAGGTGTCGCTACCGGTGAGCAACACGTTCAGTTCAAACGGGCCGGTTGCAAAACCCAAACCGGTCGCCGTCGCACCGTTGGCGTCCCAGATGCGGAAGTTGTCGTCAATGCCGCCGATGTAATAGAAGGCCAGGCGCACGCCGGTGAAGTAGTCGTCCACGCTGGCGTTGGCGTTGCCGTTGCGCAGGGCGAAGCCGCCGATGTGGTAGGGCGGGTTGAGGTCACCGCCGATGCCGAGGTTGCGCCACTTGATTTTGAAGACGGCATTGGCGGGCAGGGAATTGCTGAAGGCACGGAAGGCGACGGCGGCGTTGCCGGGCGAACTGGTGTTGGTAACCGTGCCGTTGCCGTAAAGTCCCCAGGCGCTGTTGTTGATGGTGGCAATCGGTCCGCCGTTGCCGATGAAATGGCCCGAGTAGCCGCCCACGTTGGTTTTGACCAGCACCCAGGGCTGGAAGCCGAAGCCGAAATTCATCCCGTTGGTCCATGTGTTGCCGGCGGCGTTGTAGGCCGCCGCGTCGTCGTAGGCGAGCAACTGCGCGTGCGCGCGTTGGCCCGCAAGGCCGGCCCCGACGGCGAAAAACAGCAGACGAATCAGCGTTTTCATAGGTTTTGGGCGTGGTTCGCCGATTGATCGAGCGGACGAAACCTGAATACCAATTGCGCGCTCAAACTAGACCTCGCTCCACGCGCGCTCAACCGCACAAAAATGCGGGCGCGCCGCCGGCAATGGGCGGTTGACCGCGCCCGGCGCCGCGCCTAAACGTGAAAGGGCAACGCAGGTTGTGCCATGACCATTGCTCGCGCATCGTTCGCCGCCACGGCTCGAAGGGGATTTACCCTGATCGAATTGTTGGTGGTCATTGCGATCATCGCCATTCTGGCGGCGATGCTCCTGCCCGCCCTCTCCAAGGCCAAACAGCGCGCCGAGCGCGTTCAGTGCCTCAACAATCTCCGCCAGCTCGGCCTGGCGTGGATCATGTATGCTGACGACAACAACGATTACCTCGCGCCGAATCCCGACCTGTCTGCGACCACCACCTACACCAATGCCTGGGTGCGCGGCGTGATGCGGTGGGACGTGACGCTGGCGCCCTGGCCGGACAACTACGACACGCGGCTGCTGACCGAATCGTTGCTCGGCCCCTATTGCGGTCGGGCGAGCGCGATCTATCGTTGTCCCGGCGACAAGGTGCCCGCGGCCAAAGGGGTGCGCGTGCGCAGCGTTTCGATGAACAGCCAGATGGCGCGCATCAGCACCGACCCCAACACCGCCAACCCCGGCTGGTACACCTACTACAAGCACCTCCAAATCCAGAATCCCGCGCAAACGTGGGTGTTCATTGACGAACACGGCGACTCGATCAACGACGGATTTTTCTTCGTGCGCCTGGGCCAGACGGCCAACTGGTATGACCTGCCCGCCAGTTACCACGGCGGCGGCGGCGCACTGGCGTTCGCCGACGGCCACTCCGAAACGCACACCTGGCGGGACCCGGCGATCAAAAACCGCCCGGTCACCAAGGTCAGCATCACCGGGTTCACCGCCACACCGGCCGTGGTGAACAGCGACCTGCTCTGGTTGCAGGAACGCACGGCGGCGAAGCAATGACCCGGCACCAGAGGGCGCGCCGCCCTCAACCGCACAAAAATGCGGGTCGGCCGGGACGGCTGCGAGATTGACACGGCCAGCAGAGGTTTTCAGGATAAGAGCACGAGTTTGAACGCATCAACTGGAGACAAATGGCTATGAAGACAACCCTGCAACCCGTTGCGAAGTTTCTGGGAACGGCTTTGTTGGTCGCCGCCACCACGGCATGGGCCGACAACTACCCGGCCAACGGCAACAGTTCGTTCGGTGGTCCACTGGGCTTGGGCAGCTTGGACTTTACCGACAACGGCACGACCATCTTCGGCAAATTCAACCGCGGCCCCGGCGCGCACAACGACACGTTGGTCATTTACATTGACTCGGTGCCCGGCGGCTTGGGCAGCACCGTGTTGCTTAATGACGCGGGGGATGACTTGCGAAAGGCGGTTTCCGGCTGGAACGGCACCGACCGATCGCGGGTCGTTTTCCCGTCGGGTTTCGGCGCGGATTACGCCATTGCGATTCACAACAACAGCTTCAACTT
>JAOAIM010000226.1 GCA_026414705.1 Verrucomicrobiia bacterium
ACGCAAATCCCCGCCAACGCGACCGAACCAGGCCGGATGCAAAACGGCAAGCCGAGCAGCCCCACGCCACGCTCAACTTTTCGGAAACCCCACAATCACCAGCGTGTTGGGCGGCGGCTCGTAGGCGTTGATGAACAAAATCGGCGGCAGCAACTCCACCGGTTGCGGCTCGCGCACTCGATAGATCGAATCGCTCTTCCGCACTGTCGGGGCCGGCGACATCTCAGGGGTCGAAGCGGAAGCGCATCTGTCCGTTGTAACAGCGCTCGTTTCCGCGCGCGCGTCCGCCGGCCGCGCAACCGGCTCGGCGGTTTCATTTCGAAAAGCGTTCGCCGCCGCGCCCGCCACCACGCTCGTGTGCGGGGCCGTGGCGATGGTTGGGGCATTCGCCGCCAAAGAGCTGCCCGCCGGCGCCTTCGGCGCGGTGAAGACCAACGGCTCATACGGCGGGGCGGTGACCGTCGCCGGCGCCATCGCGCCGGTAATCAAATCCCGGTCATGTTGGAGCATCCGCTCAATGACCTCCTCCGACACGCCCAGGTCCCTGAGGTAAATGATCTCATCAGCGCCCAGGGCAAACACGCCCGCGTTGCCGATGAATGCCTCCACCACGGCGGGCGACACGCCCGCTTGCGACAACTTCAAAACTTCCCTGGCCCATGGCGACAGACGCGGTTGTTTCGGAACGGGCGACGACTCCGGGGCCGATCGCACAGGACGCGGCTGGATCTGCGGCGATTCGACCGCGGGCGGTTGCGCGGACTCGGCTGCCGCCCAGGTGAGGGCAAGCGCGTTGAACCCGAACCAGACCACAATGAAATTCAACGTCGGCCGTTTCATAAACGCCTCGGTTGAAGTCGAACCGGTAACAAGCTTCTGCAGATGGCGACGCCCGTCAAATCCGGTTTATTCACCGCCGGGTCGTACGCCCCGGGCTGATGCACGGCGGTTGAGTGACCAGTTGCACCAGCGCCTCGCGCACCCGCCCCACTGCCTCCGGCGGCAGCATCAAAAAACGGTCGCGCCCGCCCGGGTGCGCTTCAAACACCGTGGCGCCATCCTCCGCCACCGAGACGCGGCCCGGCGGCGAAAGTTCGAAATATCCGCTCTCCGGTCGCACCGCGAACAGCACTGCGGTCAGGTCCCACAGCGGCCGCTCATGCGGCGGCGGCTCATACGCGCGATACGCCTCCGCGATGATGTGATGCGCGACGTAACTGAAATCCCGCTCCACGCTCGCCGCCGGAAAACACACCGCCACACCGATCTCAAACCCGCTCCACACGATCGGCGTCGGCCAGTCCCGCGCCAGCCGGCGTGCCGCTCCCAAATCCCCGACGATGTTGAACTCCGCAAAACGCGGGTTGCCGTCAATCGGCCGGAACGCCCCGCCCATCACGCAGAGCAGCTTCACCTTGCGCCGGACCAATTCCACGTCCGCCGACGCGTCCAGCAGCCCGGCCAGTGTGGAGGAAAATCCCACCTGCACGAGCGTCACCGAGGCGTCCGGTTGTGCCGCCAGCGTTTGCCGCAGCAACGCGCGCGCTTCCGGCGCCCGACGCGGGTTCAGGTCATGCGAATACCGCAGTCGGCGGCCGTCCCGAATCTGCGCCACGGGCAGAAACCGGCTGGGCGCGTTGGTCGCTCCGTCGCGGCGCACGCCGATGGGAATGTTGCCCCGCCCGTAAAACGTGTTGACGGCGTCCACGAACGGCCCGGCCAGCGGGTCCGGATTCGTCAGTGTCACAGCCAGCAGGCGACATTCGCCGCGCGACTCCAGCGCGTGCAACACCGCCAGCGCCAACGCGTCGTCCACGTCGTTGCCCAGGTCGCTGTCGAAGATGATCCGGGCCGGCTCGCGGGCCGACGCCGATGGCAGGCACAAAAAACCGCAGCAGCCGAGCAAGGCCACCAGCAAGATTACCGGGCAAGGGATCGGAGAAGGTTCGGGCGTTTTCATGAGCGCCGTTGCGCCCAGTGTGCTCCGTTCCTGCGCCTCGCGCCAGCGGGATCGTCGGGGCCGTCAGACCGACCGAATTTCCTGCCGCATGAAGACGACGTAGCCGACGCCGAAGCAGATGAGCGTGAGCGCCGCCAGGGAGGTCAGATACGGCCAGACCACCGCCAGCGATTGATCCAGCGGCAACGGACTTTGAAACCGCTCCAGCGAAATGCGCTCCATCAATCCGGTCACAATCAGCCCGCGATGCGTGCGCCGATACGGATCCAGGATCGTCGAGGTCGCCTGCGAATACAGCACGGCGGGCGAGACCAGGCTTGCGGCATTGGCCACCCGTTCATTCGCCACCAGTTCGTCCGGATCCCGCGGATTGTTCACCGGCGCCAGCGCGTTGGCCACCAGGTCGGAGGCGAATCCGATGAAAAACGAAAAAAACACCCACAGCGCCACCGCGGCCAGCGCCGAGGTCGCCAGCGACCGGAACAGAATCGAAAACAAAATCGCCAGCCCCAGCCAGAACGACACGTAGGCCACGCTGATGACCAGATAGATCACCAGCCGCGCGATTTCCTCCGGGCCGGGCACGACGCCCACCGTCAGGAATCCCAAGCCCGTCACCAACAACAGCAAACTCACCATCGCAACACTCACGGTGATGACCCCGGCGAGGAATTTGCCGTTGATGACCGCGTCGCGGAAAATCGGCTGCGACACCAGCTTGGCCAGCGTCCGGTGCTGCCGCTCCCGGTTGATCGCGTCGAATCCCATCACGATCCCGAGCAGCGGCCCGAAAAACGCAATGAACTGCACCAGCGAGATGAATTTGCCGGGCGTGGTGTAGATCATCAGAAACACCTGCGAGGGCTTCGAAAGCCCTTCGAGCGCCTCGCGCAGCCCGCTGGCCGCCATGTAGGTGCTCACCAGCGCCACCATCAGAATGAGGCAGAACAGAATCAGAAACCGCGTCGAGCTGAAATGGTCGGCGAGTTCTTTCCGGCAAATCGTCCACATGGCTCAGCTCTCCTTGAAGTAGCGCATGTAAATTTCCTGCAGATTCGGCCCGGCCGCGTCCCCGAGCTTGCGCTTCGCCAGCTCCTCAATCGTCCCCAGCGCCACCAGCCGACCCTTGATCATGATGCCCACGCGATGACAAATGCGTTGTACCTGTTCGAGCTGATGCGACGAGAGCATCACCGTGATGCCGCGCTCGCGGTTCAGGCTCGAAATCAAATCGAGCATTTTGTTCACCCCGTCGGGGTCCAACCCCAGCGTCGGCTCGTCCAGAATCAGCAGCTTCGGGTCTTTGATGAGCAACTCGGCGATGCCCAATCGCTGGCGCATTCCGCGCGAATACGCGCCCACGAGCTTGTCGCCCTCGCCGTTGAGTCCCACGATCGTGAGGGCCTCCTCGATCTTCGCCCGCGCCCGGTCCTCCGGAATCCGGTTCAACTCCGCCATGAACCGCAGGTTCTCCCGACCCGTCATGTCGTCGTAAAACCCGACGTTTTCGGGCAGGTAACCCACCTGGCGTTTGATGAGCAACGGGTCATGCGTCGGGTCCACCCCCAGCACCCGCGCCCGGCCCGCTGTCGGCTCGGTCAGACCCAGCAGCATCAAAATTGTCGTGGTCTTGCCCGCGCCGTTGGGGCCGAGAAAACCGAAAATCTCGCCCTCCTGAATCTCCAGCGTCAGGCCGTCCACGGCGGTCTGCGCGCCGTAGCGCCGCGTCAAGCCCTCGGTCTGAATGATCGCGGCCATATCAGCGCCGACCCAGCACGCGGAACGTGACCGCCAACCCCACAATCACCAGCGCGATGATCCCCACGCCGATCCAGCCCCACGCGGAGGCGGCGCGAATCGTCACGCGAAACTCCGTCTCCTTGTTCACCCGTTCGCCGTCGGTTTGGACGGCGACCGAGTAATCCCCGATGAGCGCCTGCTCGGCGGGCGTGATGGTGATCTCGGTCTGTTTGATCGCGCCCGGTTCGAGGTTCTCGATCTTCTCGGGCTTGAACTCCACCTTCCAGTTTTCAGGCTTGAAGGCCGAGAAGGTGATCTCGCGTTGCGCTGCCGAGCCGGTGTTTTGCACCAGCAACGTCACGCTCGCCGGCCGCCCGCGCTCGGTCACCAGCGAGAGCACGCCGTTGGGCGTGCCCACCTTCAATCCGTAGGTGCCGGTCAGCACCACCTTGAGGTCTTTCTCCGCCTTCGCCCGGGGCGACTCGACGAACACCTTGAAGTCATACTCGCCCGCCTGCGCGTTGTAAGGCGGCGTCACCTCCATCTCCACGGTGCGCGTGGAGTTGGCGTTGATCTGGAGCGAACTGATCTGCTTCGACTCGTAGGCCGGCTTGAACGACGTCTCCCAGCCCGGCGGGGCCACCGCACGGAAATTAAACACCGCGTCCTGCCCCGTGTCGTTCTGCACGTCCAACGAAAACTGGAACTTGTCGCCCGAAGGCCCGCGCAATGTGGGATAGGACGTTTCAATCGTGACGCGCTCACCGGACTTTTCCTCGGCGGCCACCGACACGGTCAGTTCCGGCTTGAGGTTCACGCCGCCGTCGGCGCTGCGGACGTGGGCGACAAACCGATACGTGCCGACCGGCAGCTTCTTTTGCTCCTTGCTGCTGGGCCGGGCGCTGAGCGTGAGCGTCTGGTCTTCGCGCGACGCCACGAACACGCCCTTGACCGTCGTGCCGTAGCGTTTGATTTCCACCGTCCAGTCCGCGGGCTTCTCCACCACGTCCACCAGCAACGTCTCGTCGCTGCGCCCGCGGTTCTTGATGAGCAAATCCACGCTCAGACTGTCATCGGGGCTGAGCGTGACGCCCGGATACTGAAACGCCGCCACGATCCGCCGCTCCGGCAGCTCGGCGGCGGAATCTTTCTCTGCGGCGGAGACCGACGCCAAACTCATCAGCCCCGCCAACGCCCATCCCATGAACGAAATGCAGTGTCGAGTGCGCATACGATCTTGCGAGTTTCCCTTCGCCGGGCGTGCCATGCGGGCGCGGTGCAGACCGGATGTTTGAGCGCCCCGCCCGGCGCAGTTTTTTCAATTCCAATGGACGTTTTTGATAGTCGGGCCGTTCAAACTCGTCAAGGACTCGCGCCAGCCAACGCTCATCGCGCTGCCCCGGGCGGGCTGGGAACGCCCGCTCGCTCGAGATCGGGGACAGGATGAGGGTGAACGCTCCCCCAAACATCGAACACCGAACAC
>JAOAIM010000227.1 GCA_026414705.1 Verrucomicrobiia bacterium
TGAGGGTGAAGCGCCCTGAGCAACGGCACGCTCTGCTTGGCACGAGGCGTTCTCCCTCACCCCGGCCCTCTCCCGCTGGGAGAGGGGGCGGAGACGGGCGCGCTGTTGCAATACGCACACGTATCTTGGCCCGCGACGGTCTGGTGATTCCCTCTCCCTTGAGGGAGAGGGTCCGGGTGAGGGTGAAGCGCCCTGAGCAACGGCACGCTCTGCTTGGCACGAGGCGTTCTCCCTCACCCCGGCCCTCTCCCGCTCGGAGAGGGCGTCGCATCGGCGGTGCGTCGGGCCATTCGCTCGCCTTCGCAGAAGTGAGCATTCAACCTTCGACCTCCACTACGAACCATTAACGAGTTCCTCCAACAACTCATCAACGGCGTGGCGCTGGGCGCCATCTACGGCCTGATCGCGCTCGGCTACACCATGGTCTATGGCGTGTTGCGCTTCATCAACTTCGCCCACGGGGACGTGTTCATGCTCGGCGCGTTTGCGGGATACTTCCTGGCGCCGGTCGTGCACCGGTTTTTCCCGGAGCAAAGCTGGGGCGGCGCGCTGGTCGTGCTGGTGCTGGCGATGGCGGCCTGTTCGTGCATCGGCGTGCTCATCGAGTTCCTCGCCTACCGCCCGCTGCGGGGACGCCCGCGCCTGACGATGCTCATCACCGCCATCGGGGTGTCGTTGTTCATCGAATACACCTGCCAGCACGAGGCGGTGTTCGGGGCGGCGCCGCGGAAGTTCCCGGAGTTGATCCCCGACACGGCCTGGCACATCGGCGGCGTGGTGCTCAACACCAACCAGGTCATCGTCTTTGTCACCACCGGCGTGCTGCTGCTGGCGCTGCGGTTCATCGTCCAGAAAACGCGCGTCGGCATCGCCATGCGCGCGGTCTCGTTCAACGAACAGGCCGCCGCGCTCATGGGCGTGAGCATCAACTCGATCATCTCCTTCACGTTCGGGCTGGGCTCGGCGCTGGCGGGCGCGGGCGGGATTTTGTTCGCGCTCAACTACGCGAGCATTGACCCGCTGATGGGCGTGCAGACGGGCCTCAAAGCGTTCATCGCCGCCGTCTTCGGCGGCATCGGCAACCTGCCGGGCGCAGCCCTGGGCGCGCTGATTCTGGGCGTGGTCGAGACCTTCGCCGGCGGCATCCCCGGACTGTCGAACTACCGCGACGGCATCGCGTTTGGAATCTTGATTCTCGTGCTGTTGTTCCGCCCGGCGGGTCTCCTGGGCCGTGTCGAAACCGAAAAAGTCTGAACCCTCCACCCCGCCGCGTCATGGCCAGCGCCAACCCAACCGCTCCTCAAGAAACCTCGCCCCGGCGCGAGCCAGCGGTTGACCCACCGCGCTTTGCCGGCGCGAAACGCTGGTTGCTGGCGGCCGTGTTGGCGGCGGTCGCGGTCACGGTGTTTTCCGAGCACTTCAACCGTTACTACCTGGGCGTGGCGATTGACGTGGGCATCAACCTCATCCTGGCGGTGAGCCTGAACCTCATCAACGGCTACACCGGCCAGTTCAGCTTGGGCCACGCCGGTTTCATGGCCGTGGGCGGGTACACCGCGGCGAAGTTCTCGCTCACGCTCCAACCGATGCTGCCGGAGTGGGCGCAGCCGGTGCTCTTCAGCGCGGCGCTGGTGCTGGGCGGTCTGATGGCCGCGGCGGCGGGCCTGGCCGTGGGCGTGCCGTCGTTCCGCCTGCGCGGCGATTACCTGGCGATCGTGACGCTGGGCTTCGGCGAAATCATCCGCGTGTTCTTCCAAACGACCGAAGCGTTCGGCGCCGCCACGGGCCTGGCCGGAATTCCCAACTGGACGAGCTTCGGCTGGGCGTGGAGCGGCGCGGCGCTGACGGTGTTCGTGGTCGTGTGCCTGGTGCATTCGACCTACGGACGCGGCTTCCTGGCGGTGCGCGACGATGAGATTGCGGCGGCGGCCATCGGCATCAACCCGGTGCGCTACAAGATCACCGCCTTCGTGGTCGGCGCGTTTTTCGCCGGGCTGGCCGGGGGTTTGTATGCGCACCACAAATCGTTCCTCTCGCCGACGGGTTTCGACTTCATGAAGAGCATCGAGATTGTGGTGATGGTGATTCTGGGCGGGATGGGCCGCACCGTGGGAGTGATGGTGGCGGCGGTGGTGCTGACGCTGCTGCCGGAGGTGCTGCGCGGCTTTGCGGATTACCGGATGATTCTCTACTCGCTGCTCATCGTGCTGTTGATGATCCTGCGCCCGCAGGGGCTGTTTGTGTTCGGGCGCAGCCGACGGACCCTCTGACCATGACCGCCCTGTTGCAACTCCAACGCGTGAGCATCCGCTTTGGCGGCCTGACGGCGGTGTCGGAACTGGACCTGGCCGTCGGCGCCAACGAGCTGGTCGGGCTGATCGGGCCCAACGGCGCGGGCAAAACCACCGTTTTCAACCTCATCACCGGCGTCTATCAACCCAGCGAGGGCGACATCCGCCTGGACGGCCGCTCCATCACGGGCCTCAAACCGCATCAACTCGCCCGGCGCGGCATCGCTCGCACCTTCCAGAACATCCGGTTGTTTCCGAGCATGAGCGTGGCCGACAACGTGCGCGCGGCGGTGCAACTGCACCGGCAACACGGCGCAGCGCAGGCGCTCTGGCGCGGCGCGGCCTTCCGCAACGGCGAACGCGAGGTCACCCGGCAGGTCCTGGAATTGCTCGAGCTGTTCGAGCTGAGCGCGGTGCGGGATGAGCCGGCGACCAGCCTGCCCTACGGCCATCAGCGACGGCTCGAAATTGTTCGCGCGCTGGCCACGCAGCCGCGCCTGTTGTTGCTCGACGAACCGGCGGCGGGCATGAACCCGGTCGAAAAGGGCGCCCTGACCGAATTGATCCGGTTCATCCAACAAAAATTCCGCCTCGCCGTGCTGCTGGTCGAACACGACATGTCGGTGGTCATGGGCATCTGCGAGCGCATCGCCGTGCTCGACTACGGCGTGAAAATCGCCGAGGGCACGCCCGCGCAGGTGCGCGCCGACCCGAAGGTCATCGAGGCCTATCTGGGCGAGGAGCCGGTCTGACCATGCTCGAAATTCAGGAACTGAAGGTGAGCTACGGCGCCATCCGCGCCCTGCACGGCATTTCGCTCGTGGCGCGCCCGGGCAGCATCGTCACGCTCATCGGCAGCAACGGCGCGGGCAAAACCACCACGCTGCGCGCCATCTCCGGCCTCGTGCGACCGGCCTCCGGCCGCATCCTGTTCGACGGCCTGGAACTCAACGGCCTGCCGCCGCATGAGATCGTGCGGTTGGGCCTGTCCCACGTGCCGGAGGGCCGGATGATTTTTGCCAACCTCACCGTGCACGAAAACCTGTTGCTGGGCGCCTGGCGGCTGCGTCAACCCGCACTCATCCGCCGCGAACTGGAGGTCGTCTTTCACCTCTTCCCCCGCCTCAAGGAACGCGAAAAACAGGTCGCCGGCACCCTCAGCGGCGGTGAACAACAGATGCTCGCCATCGGACGCGCCCTCATGAGCCGGCCGCGATTCCTCATGCTCGATGAACCCTCGCTCGGCCTGGCCCCGCTCCTGGTGAAAGCCATCTTCGAAAAAATCGTCGAGATCAACCGCGAGCACGGCCTCACCATTCTGCTGGTCGAACAAAACGCCAACCTCGCTCTGGAAATCTCCCATCACGGTTACGTGCTCGAAACGGGCCGGATCATTTTGGAGGGCGACTCGGCCGCCTTGCGGCGCAACCCGGAGGTCCAGCGCGCGTATTTGGGCGCGGATTGAGCGGCGGAAGCACCCCCGGGGGCGTCCGCCGGCCCCCCCAACAGGCCAAAACCGGTTGCCTGCCCAAAATGCAAGTCGCGCGCGGTTGCAAAGTCTGGCTGCGTGCCGTTATCTGGCAGGGTTGTTAGACCGGCTCTGTCCGGGCAAGGGAGTTTTGAAATGAAAAATGGAGCTCACAGCGCACACCGTCCGCGACCACAACGCCACTTCGCCAGCGACAACTACGCCGGCCTCTGCCCCGAAGCGCTCGCCGCGCTGCTCGACGCCAACACCGGCCACGACATCAGCTACGGCGACGACGCCTGGACCGCTCGCGCGTGCGACCTGATCCGCGACGTGTTCCAGAGGCACTGCGAAGCGTTCTTCGTCTTCAACGGCACCGCTGCCAATGCCCTGGCCCTGGCGACCCTGTGCCGTCCCTACCACAGCATCCTGTGCCACGAACTCGCGCACGTGGAGACCGCCGAGTGCGGCGCCCCGGAGTTTTTCTCCAACGGCGCCAAGGTGCTCCTGCTCTCCGGCCCAAACGGCAAAATTTCCCCCGCCGAGGTCGAACGCGCCGTCCACCGCCGCACCGACATTCATTATCCCAAACCCGCCGTGCTGAGCCTCACCCAGGCGACCGAGCTGGGCACGGTCTATACGCTCGATGAACTCCGCGAACTGGTCGCAGTGGCGCGACGACTCGGCTTGCGCGTGCACATGGACGGTGCGCGCTTCGCCAACGCGGTCGCGGCGCTGGATGTGTCGCCGGCCGACCTGACCTGGCGCGCCGGCGTGGACGTGCTCTGCTTTGGCATGACCAAAAACGGTTCGGCCGTGGGCGAAGCGGTCGTGTTTTTTGATGAGGACCTGGCGCGCGACTTTGATCGCCGCTGCAAACAGGGCGGCCAGCTCGCCTCCAAAATGCGGTTTCTCTCCGCGCCCTGGGTCGGGATGCTGCGCGAGGGCGCGTGGCTGCGGCACGCCCGACACGCCAACGCGATGGCGAAACGACTCGAAGCCGGCTTGCGCGCCCTGCCGGGCGTGACCATCACCTACCCGGTCGAATCCAACGCCGTCTTCGCGCGGATTCCGCCCGCGGCAGAAGCGCGCCTGCACCAACGCGGCTGGCACTTTTACACCGGCGTGGTCACCCCGAACGAATCCCGCCTGATGTGCAGTTGGGACACCACTCCGGAAGACGTGGACGCATTCGTGGCGGACGTGCGGGAGGCGATCGGCGCCAGTGATGTGGCGACCTGACCTTCGCCGGGCCGGATTTCGACGTCGTTTACGCCTGCTGCGGCGACAAGGTCTATAGCCGCAAAGTGAAAGTGAAGGGGGCGAACAACTACGCGGCTTCTGTTAAGCCGAAGCTGCCGGGACTGTGAT
>JAOAIM010000228.1 GCA_026414705.1 Verrucomicrobiia bacterium
GCCGTGGAGCGGGTGCGGGCGGGTGTGCGACCGGAGGCGAAGGCGGCGTTTGTGAAGGTGTTGCAGGGGTCGGGCGAGCGCGTGGCGTTTGTGGGCGACGGGATCAATGACGCGCCCGCGCTGGAGCAATCGGATTTGGGCGTGGCGGTGAGCCGCGCGAGCGACGTGGCGCGTGAGGCGGCGGACATGATCCTGCTCAAGAGCGAGATTGAAGCGGTGCCGGAGGCGCTGGGACTGGCGCGGGCGACGTTGCGGACGATTCGGCAGAATTTGTTCTGGGCATTTTTCTACAACGCGCTGGGCGTGCCGCTGGCGGCGCTGGGGTTTATGTCGCCGGTGCTGTGCGCGCTGGCGATGGGTTGCTCGGACCTTGTGGTCATTGGCAACGCGCTACGGTTGCAGCGGTGGGGTCGTTGAGGCGTGGCGTGAGGTCGGGCCGGGCCGGGTGAAGGTCCGGGTTGGCCGTTGCCCCGGCAGATGGCCTCGGGGTTGGCGTGCCGCACGACATTTCCCGGCTGGGTTCTTGAGAAGCGGGAGTTTGATCAAGGGCCAGGCCCGGCGGGAGTTTCTTGATCGGAGCGCGGTCGCGGCGCCGGCGCTTTGGGCCGGGTCGGTGGCTTGGCGTGGTATGGGGCGCGTGTTAGAGTGGGCACGGGGTCGCGGAGTTTTCAAAATGCTGAGCGGTGCGCGGCGGGGTGGTGTTGCTGCGCGGAACAAACGGTTGTGACAGCCCTATGAGCGACGAGGAAGTCAGGTCGCCCGGCGAATCGCCGGTTGGGAATCCCGCTCCGGGCAAGGGCGGTGTGAAATACCGTCAGTGGGGTGAAGACCTGGACCGGGAGGCGGTGGCGCAAATGGAGCGGGCGTGTTCGTTGCCGGTGTCGGTGGCGGGTGCGCTGATGCCCGACGCGCACGTGGGCTACGGGCTGCCGATTGGCGGGGTGCTGGCGACGCGCAACGCGGTGATTCCGTTTGCGGTGGGTGTGGACATTGCCTGCCGGGTGAAGATGACGGTGCTGGACATACCGCCGCGGGAGTTGGAGCGGAATCGCGACCGTTTCACGCGCGCGATCGAGCAGGAAACGCGCTTTGGGATCGGGGCCAGTTTCAAGCATCGGCGGGAGCATCCGGTGATGGACGCCGACTGGTCGGTCAGCCCGGTGACGCGGCAGAACAAGGACAAGGCCTGGGCGCAACTGGGCACCAGCGGCAGCGGGAATCATTTCGTGGAGTTCGGCATTTTCCGAGCCTTCGAGAAGATACACGATTTGGAGCCGGGCACGTATCTGGCGTTGCTCTCGCACAGCGGCAGCCGGGGCACGGGCGCGCTGGTGTGCAACTACTACTCGAAGGTGGCCTACGAGAAGTGTCGGTCGCAGTTGCCGAAGGAGGCGGCCCGGCTGGCGTGGCTGTCGCTGGATTCGCACGAGGGTCGGGAGTATTGGGAGGCGATGCAGTTGATGGGCCGTTACGCGGCGGCGAATCATGAGTTGATCCACAAGCACATCGCGCAAAACCTCGGTGCGCGCGTGTTGCTGGACCTGGAGAACCACCACAATTTTGCGTGGAAGGAACGCCACGTGATCAACGGCGTGCCGTGCGAGGTGATTGTGCATCGGAAGGGAGCGACGCCGGCGGCGCGCGGGCTGTATGGGATCATTCCCGGCTCGATGGCCTCGCCCGCGTTTGTCGTGCGGGGCAGGGGCAATCCCGAATCGCTCAACTCGTGCGCGCACGGAGCAGGGCGGGTGATGAGCCGGACGGCGGCCAAGCGGCAGTTCAACTGGAAGGACGTGGGGCGGTATTTGAAGGAACGGGGCGTGACGCTGATTTCGGCCGGGCTGGATGAAGTGCCGATGGTTTACAAGGACATTCACGAGGTGATGGCGGCGCAGGCCGACCTGGTCGAGCCGGTGGGCCAGTTTGATCCGAAGCTGGTGAAGATGGCGCCGGCGGGCGAACAGCCCGAAGACTGACCGGGGCTTGAGCCGCAGGGACGCTTCTGCAACCGTGCCAGTGGCTTGAGGCGTGCCGGTGTGGCGGAATGGAAGACGCACGGGACTTAAAATCCCGGGACCGTAAAAAGTCGTGCGGGTTCGAGTCCCGCCACCGGCACCAGGTCGTGCGGGGGCAGCGTCCGAGCGTGGTGACCTCCACACCGAAACGGCAGTCGAACCGCGCCTGAAACACCGAAGGACTCGGATGGGGAGGCTTTGCACTGAAACCGCCTTTCCCTCGCTGACCGAAGGCCGGGCGTCTTGAGGCATCCATGTCGAAGCTGGGTTCCATCTGCAGCCGGGCAGGGCGACCTGCTCCGAGGGGCACGTCGCGGTTCAACCTCAAAAAAAACTGGTTGAACCCCGGACGCGCCCGGTTGGGCACCGAGGAGCAAGAGCTTGTGCCTTCCTGGACGTTACTGGGAAGGCGAAGGCGATCTGGCAGAACGATCCGGGTTTATCCGCTTGCGTCCGGGTGAGCCGGCGATGCGGAGACTTGGACCGCCGGATTCAAGGAGCAACTGGCGGGTTCAGCGGGAAGAAACCGCTGTGGTTTGAGCGCCGGTGATTTCGCGGCATAGTTGCGCGAGCGCGGCGTGGAGCGTCGCGGCGGCATCCGGGCCGACGGAGTTGATCTCGCCATACGGGCTGCGACTGGCGCCGTAAGGATGCGGTGGTTTTTCGTCCCACTGACTTTTCGGGATGAGGTAACCGAGTTCGTCGTTGGCGAGGCCGAAGACGAATTTGACCCGGCCGGGCATGAGCTGGCGCAGCGGTGGCACTTCAATCGGTTCGATGTCGAAGTCCGCCCCGGCCGGGCGCTCGACGCCGCCGTTGATGATCTCCGGATAAATCTCGCCCGGCACGCAGGCGATGCTCGCGTCGCCCACGGTGATCACAGCGACCTCGGTGCGCAGGCGCATCCAGCGCGAGTGACCGCGGTCGAACAAACCCAACAACGAGGCGGCGAGGAAGCGGGGGTTGTCCAGGGGCACCTCAACGGTGCGGGCCTGAATGGCGATGGGCGCATGCGCGACGGCTCGCGCGGGCGCCTCGCCCAGGTGCGGGCGAATGCGCGCCGCCAGATGCCAACCCACGGCGCGGGCCTTGGCGTGGGAGGGCTCCTTGAGTTCCTGGCCGCTGAACGGGTCGCGCACGACCGTGGCCGGATGCGTGGTCATCAGCCCGCCGATGGCGCCGTTGATGTAGAGGTGCACGCCACCGACGCCCTCCAGGACACGCTTGCCGTCCAAGATGACGCCCTCGGCGAGCGCGTCGCGCAGATACCCGCAAAAATCGGCCGTGATTTCGCGGTTGTTCGACCAGGGCGTTTCGGGGTGGTTGGCCCAGCCGACGATGCTGCCGAGGACCGTGTCGTTGGTCGCATTGAGAAACAGCATCACGCGAATGTCCGGGTCAAACACGATGGGCGGGCGGGTGTCGGCCACCAGGCCGTCGGTGAACATGGGAATTTCGAACAGGGCCATGCGAGCGGGTTGCAATCCCGTGGCGGCCTCCGTGAGGCAACGAGCGGTGGTTTGGAGGACCTGTTGACGGTAGGCCGGGTCCACGCCGGATCGGAACGGGCTTGGTCCCCACATGCCCATCAGGTCGGGCGTGCTGTGATTGTGCGTGGTGCAAACGATGACGTAGTCGAGTTTGAGTTCGGGGGGCAGGGCGCGGCGGATGGCAACCACGTCGTCATGGAACATGCCAATCGCATCGAGCACCGCGATGCCCAGGCGCGTGTGCCCGTCGTCGAGCACCGCGGCGATGGCCCACAGGTCGTCGTGCAATGCCGTGGCCGCGCGGTTTTGACCAAAGCCCGCGACCCACACCGGTCGTTTCGGGTCGGAGAGATCGGGGTTGATGGTGTGGCGGGCCAACCCGACCCGGAGGGGACGCGGCTGGGCGCGGGCGGGGACATCGGAGATGGCGAGATTTACGGAATAACCGGGGTTGCGATCTCGAAACGCATACAGTGCGCGCGCGAGGAGCAATCCGATCAGGAGCAACACCGCCAACGCAAAATAAGTCAGCCACCGAGTCCAGCGCCTGGGTTTCATACGATGTTCCGAAACTAACGCCCTGCCCGCGCAAAAGCAAAGCTTCATGCGGCTGTTGGCTGCGGCTTCGCTCCGGGCCACGGTTCGAAGCGCCGTGACGTGCGCCAGCAGCCGAGACGGCGCAGCGACCGAGCGGTTCAAGTCCGCGCTCTGCGCGGCGCGGAGGCGCGCGTTCGCCCAGCGCTTGATCCGTTTGGCGCTGAGGGGCGAGCCGACTGGTCCGGGTTTTCCCAATCGTTGAATTCGACCGGACGGTTGCCACGCCGGAGTGCGGTGACCGGGGACATGCCCGGCCAGCACGCCCTATCCAGGATGCGCGTTACCCGCCAAAAAATCGCTGCGAGGCTCAGAACGGCGGGTTCGACCTTTTTCGATCGGGTTGGCGCAAGCGACATTGACTCGCACGAGCGGGGACGGTTCTTTTGACCCGATGGCAATTTGCTGGAGCAAGCTCAAGCAACTGGCGCTGGGCGAAATCGAAGCCACGCTCGCGGCGTTGCCCGCGCCTTTGCGCGAGCGGGCGCAGAAGTTGCCGGTGACATTCGAGCGGGTGCCGAGCCGGGCGTTGCAAGCTGATGGGGTCGCTCCGGATACGCTGGGACTGTTTATCGGGCCGGAGATGGTCGAGGAATGGCATGTTCCCATGCCACCCCAGATCATGCTCTTTTTGGAAAACCTCTGGGACTTTGCCGAGGGGGACGAAGACCTGTTTCGCGCCGAAGTGCACACGACTTTTTTGCACGAGCTGGGTCATTACCTCGGCCTGGATGAAGAGGATTTGAGCCAGCGCGGGCTGGAGTGACGGGGGGCCGGGGAACAGATTGGCAGCTTCGGCGTTTGCAGCGGAAACGGCACGATCGCACCGGCGCGCGAATCGTCACGTCGCCCCGGAGCAGGAGACGGCCCGCGCAATTGCCCGAATGGGTTCGAGGCACGGGGCAGACGCCGTCGCAGCCCCTTGCCCGACCTTTGGCGGGCTCACGGTTCTTTTTTGCCCGACGTGCAGCGCAAGGCTCAACGAGACGCCCGCGAGGGATCGGAATCCTCAATCATTACGATGCGAA
>JAOAIM010000229.1:0-232 GCA_026414705.1 Verrucomicrobiia bacterium
CGGATGAAGTCCTCCAGTTCGCCCGCCACAACGCCATTGAGGTGGTCAACAAACCCGAAATCGTCGAGCGCCTGCGCGCCTTGCTCCATCCCGGGCAGCCCCCGCCAGCCGATCAGTTGCGCGCCCTCTCGAGCCCCTTCGGCAGCCCTCCCCGCTGAAGAAGCCCCGGACCCGCAAATCGAAAATCCAAAACCAAAAATGACCGTAGACCTCTCCACCCTGTACGCCGCCA
>JAOAIM010000229.1:242-5082 GCA_026414705.1 Verrucomicrobiia bacterium
CGCCTGCTCGGCGTTGAACTGCTTGTCGGCGACGATATCACAAAGGCATTTTCGCCGTGACCCTCGACCTCTCGACCCTCTACGCCGCCACCGGCACCGCCAAGCTGGCCGACCTGCCGGCCTACGAAGCTCGTGCCATGGACCTCGTGCCGCCCGGCGCAGATGTCACACTTACTGGCCGGGCACCGGTTTGGCTTTATCTGCGCATCGCCCACGCCTTGCACGGTCGCGTCCGCAAGCTCTTTTATGATTCGCCCGTCACCGGGCCGGTCGAGATCTTCAACCACGATCCAAGGTGACGCGCAAACATCCGGACATCACCCGGCGCGCACGGGCCTTCGTGTTGTAGTAAATCGGCCCGGACGTCCGCCGATGTCCGACTCAGACCATCGAGCGCCAGGGAGCCATAGGATGTGCCCATGAATGACACGACCATCACCTGCCCAAAGTGCGGCGCGGAGATCCCGCTCACGCAGGCGGTCGCCCATCGCTTGCGCGAGCAACTCGAAGCCGATTTCCAACGGCGACTGGCTCAGGAGCGAAAAAAATTGCAGGCCGAGGCGGCCCGCGCCGCCGAAGCAAAGGTCAGCCTGGAACTCAAAGACCTTCGCAATCAACTGGCCGAACGCGATGCCAGGCTCAAGGAGGCTCAACAGGCCGAGCTTCAACTGCGCAAGGAAAAGCGCGCTCTGGAGGATGCCCGAAAAAACTTTGAACTCGATTTGCAGCGTCGCCTGGACGCGGAGCGCAAGAAGATCGTCGAAGATGCGGCGCGGCAGGCTGCCGAGGCCGAGCGCCTCAAACTTGCCGACAAAGACAAGGTGATTGCGGACTTGCAGAAACAAATCGCCGAGCTTCAGCAGCGCGCCCAGCAAGGCTCGGTTCAACTTCAGGGCGAGACGCTCGAAATTACGCTCGAGGCCGACCTGCGCGCGGCGTTTCCGTTCGACGAAATTGCCGAGGTCAAAAAAGGGCAGCGGGGCGCGGACATCACCCAGCGGGTGCGGACCAACGCCGGGCTGGATTGCGGCCTGATCCTGTGGGAAGCCAAGCGCGCCCGGAACTGGTCGGCGGATTGGCCCGAAAAACTCCGCGAAGACCAGCGTGAAGCCGGGGCGGACCTGGCGGTCATCGTGACCACCTGCCCGCCCGAAGGCGTGCGTGGGATCGGCCAACATGACGGCGTGTGGGTGTGCGAACCAGGGTTGGCTGTGGCATTGGCGGCGGCGTTGCGCCAGGGCCTGGTCAACACTGCCGTCCAACGTGTCCAGGAGGTTAACCGCGCCGACAAGGCGCAGGTGCTGTATGCCCATTTGTGCAGCGTGGAATTCCGTCAACACATCGAAGCCGTCGTGGAAGCGTTCAAGGGGCTGCAGGATCAGCTCGAAGCCGAGCAACGCGCCTTCGCGCGTCAGTGGAAAGAGCGTGAGCAACAACTTCGGAAAGCCATCACGCACACGGCGATGCTGTACGGCGGGATACAGGGCATCGTGGGCCGGGAGGCGTTGCCGGAAATCAAGTCTTTGGCCCTGCTCCCACCCGATTGAACTGGATCGGCATGATGGGCTGCCAAGCACCACCCGTCACGATGCCCGGCGCAATGAGAACCCCTTCGCGGGCGGGACGGAATCTTATCACGCCGGCTCAACGGTGACGGCGGAGCGACGGGTCGCTGAGCAGCGCCGAACGGACCTCCGCGAACGTCCGGGACTGCGCGCACCCCTTGACAGCCTGTTATACTGACCAACATGAACCAAAACTTTGAAGCCATTCTGGAGGAACTCAAAAGACATGATGTCAGCGTGGAAACCTCTGTCGAAAAAAGCCTGATTGGCTCGTTCGTAGGGTTGCGAAACGGTGTGGTTGCAATGGTTGTTTACGCACCCCCGGACCAGGATTATTTGAGCCTGTGCCTGAAGCTGCCGGTGGTCGCGCCGGCGGAGCGCCGGCACGAGATCGCTGAGTTTTTGCACCGGGCCAACGGGCGGCTGGGCAACGGCCAGTTCGAACTCGATTACGACGATGGGTCAATTCGCTTCCGAGTTTCGGCCCGTGTCCCGAACGATTCCGCATTCGTCAAGGACTTGTTTAACCTCTGGCTGGTCGAAGCGAGCCTGACGGTGGATGCCCATGTGCCGACGCTGATGCGCGTGGCATTTGGCAACCTGTCGGCCGCGTCGGCCATCGAGCAAGCGGAAGCCCTCCTGAACGATCTGCACAACGGAGGGAAACAAGCCGAAGATTAAGAGCCAAAAACTGCCAGACCATGAAACCGAAAATCAAAGCGCGCCAACCCCGCTCGTCGCAACCCCGGGCGACAACCCGGAGCGCCCTCCAGGGCGCAAAAGGCTCAGCTCCCAACCCGTCGAGCGCCTCGCAACCCGAAATCGTCCTGATGGCCGTCACCGGCATGTCGCCGGCCATTCTCACCGAAACCCTCTGGGCGCTGGCCAATCCCAACGATGGCGCCGAGCCGCTTCTCCCCCATCGCATCATCGTGGTCACTACCAGTCAGGGTCGTGAACGGCTCGGCGAGTTGTTCCAACCGTCCAGGCAACTCAATGGCTCGACCCCCTGGGATGCCCTTCGTGAGGCGCTGCGCCGGCGCGGTCACGCCCTTGAGGGGCGACTGCGCTTCGGCCAGACCGCCGACGACATTCGCGTCATCACCGCCACCGACCCCGACACCAGCCGCAGCCTCGAACTCCCCGACATCCGCAACCGCGCTGACAACGAAGCCGCCGCCGACTTCCTCCTCGAACAAGTCCGCGCCATCGTTGAAAACCCCGACACGCAACTCATCGCTTCGATCGCGGGCGGACGCAAAACCATGAGCGCGCTTCTGTATGCCTGCATGACCCTGATCGGACGGGAAACGGATCGTCTTACGCACGTGCTGGTCAGCGAGCCCTTCGAGACCCTCCGCGACTTCTGGTTTCCCGCTCAACCCGGCGGCCCGTTGCCCGTCAAATCCCCCGGATCGGCCGGCTCCGTCAGCTCCCTCTCCCCCGCCGCGGCCTCCGTGGACCTTGCCGACGTGCCGTTCGTGCCGCTGCGCAACCTCTTCGAGCGCGAATTCAGCCGCAAACCCGGCACCTTCCTGCGGCTGGTTGAAAACTGTCGCATCAGCATTCGGCAGCGCGCTGCCGCACACCTCAAACTCACCCTCGACACCGCTCGCGCCGAACTCGAAGTTAACGGCCAGACCTTCAGACTCTCCCCCAGCGAAATGCTCGTCATTTGGTTCCTCGCCCGACGCGCCAAGCAGGGCGAGCCGCCCTATACGGCTTACAAGGACGCCCTCGACGACCTCAACACCTTCCGCCAGGAACAACTCGCCGACAAAAAAGACTTCAACGACTGGCGCCACGCCGACTCCCTCCGCGCCGAGGCCGACGACCGCTTCCTCATCAAAGCGGTCTCCGAAATCCGCGAGAAACTTCGCGGGCGCGGTGGCGACGCGGCGTTGCTCGCAGCCTGCCTGCCCGAAAAAGGCCGATGCTCCCTCGACATCCCCGGCAGCATGATCTTCATCAAATAACGTTTCCAACAGCCCACGCTCTGACGCTCCGACGCCCTCCCGCTCCACGCGCAGCCGCCCTCAGGCCGCTCGCGCCCCGCCCCCACCCCGGGGACGTCCTCGGACATCCGCTATCGCCACAAACACACCGACTCTGCTATCTTGATGATATGGAACTAAAAATCCTTTCAACTCATCCCGTGGACGGTCTCACCGTCGTACAATTCGCAACTCAACCTTGCGACACATTCGATTACCTCACCTCGGTTCGCGCGCTCGCGCAAAATCTGGTCACCATCACGGAGACGACCACAGCCGGCCAGGTCAATGCCATCCGGGCCGAGAACCATGCCGACCGTCCGGTCTTTTTCATGGACGGCGACGTGCTCATCGGCGCCAAACAAACCCGCGTGCTCAATGTATCGCTCTTGTTGGCGGCCAAAACCACCACCATCCTGCCCGTCAGTTGCGTCGAACGCGGACGTTGGCACTCGGTCTCAGCCCGGTTTTGCGCTTCGCCGTTGGCAGCGCCACCTTCGTTGCGCGCGATCAAATCCGAATCCCTGGCGCGACACCGCGCACGCGAGTGTTTCCTGGCCGACCAGGGCGCAGTGTGGGAAAAGGTCGCCGAATTGAAGACTGCCCAACACGCCCACAGCCCAACCGAGAGCCTGCACGAAATTTACCTCGAAAAACAGGCGCGCATCGAACAGGCGCTCGACGCCCTGCACCACACCCCGGGCGCCAATGGCGTCGCCATCTTCCACGGCCAGCGCCTGGTCAGCTCCGACGTCTTCAATCGGGCCGACGCGCTGGCCGATTATCTGCCCAGACTGGTGCGCGGAGCGTTGCTCGATACCATTGCTGAGGGGCCAACCGAGAACACGACCCCGGCCCCGGAAAAAAACCATTGCAACTGGCTGAGCGATTTGCTAAATACAGTTCAGCGTGAGGCGACGCCCCCGCAACCAGCCCCAGGGCTGGGGCAGCAGCGGCGCTTCACCGCCGCCAAGATGAGCGGATTCATACTCGAATACGAGAACCAGTTGATTCATCTGGCGATGGCCAGCTCGCCCTTCCCGTCCGTCGCCGTCAGCTAGGCGACCGGCCCCCGGCGCATCGCAGGTGACGTGTGCCCGCGCACAGCCGCGATGTGGGCTGAAAAAGTCCTTCCGGCACGGGTCGGCCCGTATGCTGGAAGGCCTTTGCCGGTCCGATCAGCCGCGTCGGCCATCCCGCCAACGCGGCCTTCGGCCCCCAGGAAAACAACCAATACAACCTAGCTGACGAACATGAATTCAAACCAGGAAACCAACAACA
>JAOAIM010000230.1 GCA_026414705.1 Verrucomicrobiia bacterium
GGCCACGACTGCAAACACCACCGTCAAGCCCAACTCCGTGCGCGCATCCAACCATCCCGCCAACCCCTGCCCCAACCATTGCGCCAGCCCGGTCGAAATCATCGCCTCGCCCAACGAAAGGCCCCCGCCGAACAGCAGAATCGTTCCCCAATCAATTCGCCGCGCCTGTGCCCAGCCCAGCGTCCGTTCACCCCGACGCCAATCCACCGGCAGCACAAACAACAAGCCCGCTCCAAGCAACGCCACGACTCCCTCCGGCAGATGCCGATCCACCCAGCGAAACGCGGCGGACTCCGGCCCCGCCACCAGCGCGAGCACTCCCGGCAACAACCACAGCGTCACCGTCAGACCAAATGCCGCCAACACGTTGCGTTCCCCGCGCGAGAGCCCTCCCAACCGCGCCCGTTCCGCGCGAATCCACGCCGTGCTCTCCTGCAACACGTCGGTTTGGGCCGGGCATACGCGGTTCAGATACACGCCCAGGCACACCAGCATCACCACCGCCAGTGGCAGCCCAAAGCTCATCCATTGCAGAAACGTGATTTTCAGCCCCTGACTCTCCTCGATCAGCCCCAGCGCAATCAGGTTCGGCGGCGTGCCAATCGGCGTGGCCATCCCGCCAATCGAGGCCGCAAACGCCGTGGCCAGCATCAGCCCCGTTCCAAATCGCAACTCGCTCACCCGCACCTCCCGGCCCCGCTGTTGAGATTCGCGCCGTGCCACTTCGCTCAACACCGCCAGCGCAATCGGCATCATCATCGCCGCGGCGGTCGTGTTGGAAATCCACATGGACAAAAAACCCACCACGCCCGCAAACGCCCACAGCACCCGGGCCGGTCGCCCCCCGACCCCGCGCCAGGACAAAACCATCAATGCAATCCGTCGGTTCAGCCCGTGCTGCAGCATCGCCTCGGCGAGCAGAAAACTTCCCAGAAACAGAAAAATGATCGGATGACCGAACCCGCGAAACATCTCCTTGTCGGTGGCCACTCCGCACACCACGCACAACGCCGGCCCGACCAGGGCCGTGACCGCAAGCGGAATGGCCTCCGTCAACCACAACGTCACCACCAGGCCCAACACGGCCAGCAGCCGATGCGCCTCCGGCCCCGGCGCCGTCACGGGCAACGACCACAACAGCACAAACACCAGCGGCGCCAGGACCAGCCCGATCCGTCGCCGCCACGTATCAAACGCGCCATGCGCCACGCCGCTTTCGCCTTCGACCTGCTCCATGGCCTTCGGGGAAACCGCGCCGTTCTCGGTGAACCGATTCGCAGCCTGCCCGCGCTTCGTTTACTGCATCAATCCGGCGCTGTCAGCCGCCTTCTGCTGCGGCGAACCTCGCCGCCCGCGCCCGGCGCGCGTCGTTGTTTCCACCCGACCGTCCGGGGTATCCTCGCCACGTGCTGCCAGACATCAAATCGCTGACGGCTGACGAACTGGCCGAACACCTGCGCGCTGAGGGCCAGCCAACCTGGCGCGCCGACCAGGTGCTCCACTGGCTCTACGCACGTCGCGTCACCGACTTCGACGCGATGACCAACCTGCCCAAATCCCTTCGCAGCCGACTGGCCGAAACCTTTGCCCTGCACACCCTGGAGTTGGTCCGCCTCCAGGGCGCGCACGATGACACCCAGAAATTCCTCTGGCGACTGGCCGACGGCGCCCTCATCGAAAGCGTCCTCATCCCGGCCAACCCTGCGCTCTACGGCGACCGCAGCGACCGCCGCACGCTTTGCGTCTCTACCCAGGTCGGCTGCGCCTACGGCTGCAAGTTCTGCGCAAGCGGACTCAACGGCTGGAAACGCAACCTCGAACCACACGAAATCGTCGAACAGGTGCTCGCCGTTGAGCGCTGGCACGCCACTCAATGCCAACATCACCCATCCCCCCGCACCCCAAGCCCTCGACCCTCGACCCTCGACTCTCGACTCATTGACAACCTCGTGATCATGGGCATGGGCGAGCCCCTGGCCAACTATGAGAACCTTCTGAAGGCGCTGCGCATCCTCAACGCCCCCTGGGGCGGCCGCATCGGCGCGCGCAAGATCACCATCTCCACCAGCGGCCTCGCACCCCAAATCCGCCGCCTCGCCGATGAACCCGAACAGTTCCGCCTGGCCGTTTCGCTCCACGGGGCGACCGACGCCGTCCGCGCCCGGCTCATGCCCGTCAACCGCAAATACCCGCTCGCCGAGCTGATTGCGGCCCTCGAATATTACCGCGCCCGCAAAGGCCGGATGCTCACCTTCGAATACATCCTCATCGCCGGGGTCAACGACGCGCTCGATCAGGTCCAACCCCTCGCCGCCCTCGCCCGAAAACTCCACGCCAAAATCAACCTCATTCCCTACAACCGCGTCGAAGGACTGCCCTGGCAGCGGCCCGACGAAGCGACCTGCGAAGCCTTCCGCGCCGCGCTGGCCCGTGAGGGCGTGCGCGTCACGCTGCGCCGCGAAAAAGGCGGCGAAATTGACGCCGCTTGCGGCCAACTCCGCCTGCGCACCGAGCGCGAACTGGCCACGTCCGTTCCCTGAACACGCCGAGCCGCTCGCGCCGCTCCTGCCCAACGGCCGCTCATTGCCCGGTTTTCCCGTCCCCGCCCAGTAACCCGCACTCCGTGAGAATGGCGCGAATTTGATCCCGCTCCACCGCGCTCAATGGCAGCAGCGGCGCGGCCATTCGCTCGTGACACACGCCCAGCAAACCCAGCGCACATTTCACCGCCTTGAACACCGCCGCCGAATGAGAACTGACACGATAAATTCGGCCCAGCAATTCGACGCGCGGTTGGAGCGCTCCGACGCGCGCCGTGTCCCCGGCCAGCGCCGCCGCGCACAGTTCCACCAGCAAGTGAGGCCAGATCAGCGCCCCGCCGTGCACGCCCCCGTGTCCGCCGGCGGCAATTCCCGCCGCCAGCATTTCCTCCGGGCCCATCAGCACCGTCCAGTCCGGCCGGCTGCGCCCGACGGCGGTCAGGCCGCAGAAGTAGTCCATGTTCCCGGAGCTGTCCTTGATGCCGATGATGCGCGGTTCTTCGGCCAAACGTTGGACGGTCGGCACCTCGTAGGCCACGCGCGTGAACTGCGGGATGTTGTAGAGAAACACCGGCAGCGGCGATTCACGCGCGACCCGGCGTGCCAGCGTTTCCAGTTCCACCTGATCGGGCGGGAAATAATACGGCACCGAAAGCACCACGGCCTGCGCGCCCGCGTCCGCCGCCGCGCGCGCCAGCGCCAGCGAATGGGCCGGGCAGGTGTCCGTGATGCCCACCAGCACCGGCACGCGCCCGCGCACGCACCGGCACGTGGCCGCGATGACCTGACGCCGCAACTCCAGGCTCAGGCTCGGCGCTTCACCGGTCGTGCCCAGCGCAAACACCGCCGCCACGCCGCCGCCGATCACCCGTTCGATCTGACGCGCGTGGGCCGCCTCATCGAGTTGATCGTTTTCCAACAGGGGCGTCACCAGCGGCGGCACCACGCCGCGCAACGGCCGGGGCAGGGTTGAAGTTGAGTTCATCGCTTCAGCGGACCTTTCAAACCGGCGCGGTCGAGCGCCGCCCCAACGAACGCACCCGCGTCATCAGCAGCCCCACCAGGAGGATGCTCGCCGTGCCGAACACGATCGTCAGGAAACTGTGAAACGGGCTTTTCCACGCGGCGAGCACCCGGGGCCAGCCGGCCTTGGTGGAGAGCGTCATCCACACAATCACCAGCACGCCCGTGAGCACGCCCAGCGCCGCGTCCGCGTTGCGCGCGCGCCTGGAAATCAGCCCCAACAAAAACAGGCCGAGCATCCCGCCGCTGAAAATCCCGGCCCAGTCCCACCAAACATACAGCGCTGACTCGATGCGCATCATCGCCAGCGCCACACACGTCCCCAACAGCCCCGCCACCAACGTCGTCGCGCGCAACATCCACAGCGACTCCCGCTGGCTCGCGCCGGGGTGGAAATAACGCTGGTAAATGTCGCACAACACCAGCGTCGCGCAGCAGTTCATCGAACTCGACAGCGTGGATTGCGCGGCGGCAAAAATCGCCGCGATCACCAGCCCCGTTACCCCCACCGGCAACTGCGTGACGATAAAATGCGGGAACACCGCGTCGGCCTTGGCGGCGGCTTGCGCCGACAACAGGTCCGGTCGCGCCGCGTAGAAGGCATACAAGCCAGTCCCGATAAAGAGGAACACCGCCGAAATCGGCAGATACAGCAGCGCGCCCGTCCACACGCTTCGCGCCGCCGCCGCCGTCGAGCGCGCCGTGTGGTATCGCTGCACGTAGGTTTGGTCTATGCCGAAGTTTTGCAGGTTGATGAACAACCCATAGGCCAGCACCACCCAGAAGGTCGCCTGCGACAGGTCCGCGCTCCACGCGCCCAGACTGAACTTGTTGTGCTCGCGCGCGATCTCGAACAACTGCCCCGGCCCCTGCGGCATCCCAAACAGCAGCAACCCCACGCACGCCAACGCCCCGCCAATCAACACAAAGCTCTGCACCACGTCGGTCCAGATCACCGCCTCCATGCCCCCGTAGAGGGTGTAGATGATCACCACGCCCCCGGTCAGCAGGATCAACCACGGCAGCTTCCAACCCGTCAACGGCGAGAGCGCCAGCGCCAGCAGATACATGATCGTGCCCATGCGCGTAATCTGCGTCAGCAGATAGCACACGAGCGCATACGTGCGCGCCCACGGCCCAAACCGCCGCTCCAGATGTTCGTAGGCCGAAAGCGTCTCGCTCGCCCGGTAATACGGCACGAAATGCCGCGTCGCGATCCACGCCGCCAGCGGCAGGGACAAACTGAACACAAACGGATTCCAATCCGCCGCGTAAGCTTTCCCCGGCAACGCCAGAAAACTGATGCTGCTGACGTAGGTGCCGAAGATCGAAATGCCGACCGCCCAGGTGGGAATCCGCCCGCCGGCCGCCATGAAATCGCGCGGGCTGCGATTACGCCGCCCCACCCACAACCCCAGCGCCAAAGTCCCGACCAGATACAGCACCAGCACCGCCAGATCAAACGGGCGCATCATGGGGCGGCCACACTAACCGTTGCGTTTTGCCGATGTCCAGCGCC
>JAOAIM010000022.1:0-20385 GCA_026414705.1 Verrucomicrobiia bacterium
TCGGCGTCCCGCCGATAACAGCGTTTCACCGCGCAAGCGCCGAGGTCGTGGAGCGCTTGAGCGGCGCAGGTTGGGATTCTGGCTTCTCGCCCACAGGCGCTCCGCCAGGCTGCGAATGACGAAAAGGAGCCTCGCGGCCCTTGAACAGCACTGGGCGCGGGTCTTCAGGTGACGAAGCGCGGCTCGTAAATCGGGCCGAAGCCGTGTTTGCGGAGCAGTTCGATGAACCTGGCGATGCCGCGTTTTTCGTCGCTGCCCAGGTGGTAGTGGATGTGCCAGCCCAGGTAGTCCTTGCGGAAATCCTCGGTGTATTCGGTGCGCTCGCGGATGATGGAATCGAGCGTCTCCATGCCGAAATCCCTGGCTTCAAGCAGGCGGCGACGCAGTTCGCGGGTTTCGACGCCGCGACGCAACGCCCACACTGCATACACAAACGGCAGGCGCGTGAGCTCATACCACGCCGCGCCGAGGTCAAAGATTTCGTGCGGATGCGGCGCGAACAAAAAATCCAGCGCCGCGTCGCCGATCAGCAACACAAAGTCCTTTTCGACAGCGCGGCTGTAATCTTCCAGCGGCCTGAATTCGGGATGCAGGCCGCGTTCGGCCAGGAGCACCTTCAACAACGCGACGCTGCTGAGCGAAGCCGGGTCACAAAAAATCTCGCGCGCTTCCTCCAGCGGCCGCTGGTGCGCCAGAAACACGCTTTTGACCTCGCCCAGGGAGGCGATGGCAACGCCGTCGAGGATGTCGTAGCGATCGTGGAACAGCGGCTCGACGATGCTCACCAGGCCGGCGTCGAGTTCGTCGCGCCGGAGCATCTCGGCCAGTTGGGCGGGAGTGGCGTAAACAATCTGGTCTTCCAGCCCGCGCGTGAGCGGGACGGTGTTGAGGGCGCGAACCGAGCCGACGCGGAAGCCGGCGAGCGATTGTTCCAGTTCCAGTTCGCGCCCGAGTCGCGCGGCGCGCTGTTCCCGTTCGAGCCGGCGAGCGAGCGTCTCGGGCGGTTCGCCCTCGGCCATGCGCAATTTCGGGATGTCGCCCGACTCGTTCACAGAGCGCAGTGTAAGCGGCGCACCGGAGGCGGGGCGAACTTTTTCGAGGCGGCGTGGCCCGTGCGCCGGTTGACCCCGTCCTTCCGGCTTTCGCGCCCGGCTCTGCGGCGATAGGCTCGCGTCGGTGCATCCGATTGCGTTTCAGGTCGGCGGGTTGAGCGTCCGGTGGTATGGCGTGCTGATCGCCGTGGCGTTTTTGATCGGGCTTTGGACGGCGGCGCGGCGCGCGCCGCGCGTGGGCATTGCGGGGGAACGGATTTTCGACCTGGGTTTGTGGCTGATTGTGGGCGGGATCGCCGGCGCGCGGCTTTTCTACGTGGTCAGCTATAGCGACCGGGTGTTCGAGAATCCGCTGTTTCCGAGCGCGCCGTGGACGGAGGTGTTCATGGTGCAGCGCGGGGGGTTGGTGTTTTACGGGGGGCTGATCGGCGCCTCGGTGGCGTGCGCGGTGTATGCGGCGGTGCGCAATCTGCCGCTGTGGCGGCTGGCGGACGTGCTGGCGCCGAGCATCGCGCTGGGGTATGTGCCGGGCCGGGTCGGCTGTTTTCTCAACGGTTGTTGCTTCGGGCGCGTGTGCGAGTTGCCCTGGGCGGTGCGGTATCCGACCCAGTCGGACGTGTGGCGACAGCATTTCGAGGCGGGTCTGACGCAAATCGGCGCGCCCTCAGCGCCGGTGCATCCAACGCAGCTTTACGACGCGCTGCTGAGCCTGGGACTTTACATCGGGCTGGCGGCGCTGTTCCGGCGACGCCGCTTTGAGGGCCAGGTGTTTGCGACCTATCTCATGGGCTACGCGCTGCTGCGCTCGTATGTGGAATTGTTTCGGGGGGATTACCCGCCGGCGCATCTGCACGGGGGACTGACGCCGGCGCATCTGTGGAGCATTCTCATCTTTGCGTGCGGGGCGGCGTTGTTTTGGACGCTCCAGCGCGCGCAGCTCAAACGCGGTTGAACCCGTGACCATGTCCGCACCGCTGCCGCCTCACGGTCCGCCGTCGCGCTCCCGGTCTGGTTTGGTATTGCTGGGCGGGCCAACCGCTTCGGGCAAGTCGGAGGTCGCGGTGGCGCTGGCCGAATTGCTCGACGGCGAAATCGTGTCGGTGGACTCGATGCAGGTGTATCGCGGTCTGGACATCGGCACGGCCAAGCCCCCGGCCGGGGTGCGCGCGCGCGTGCCGCACCATTTGATGGACGTGGTGGATTTGAGCGAGCCGTTCGACGCGGCCCGGTTCGTCGTGCTGGCGCGCCGGGCGGTCGCCGAGATTCACGGGCGCGGTCGGGTGGCGATTCTTTGCGGCGGCACGGGGCTTTATTTTCGGGCATTTCTGGCGGGGCTGGGTGAAGCGCCGCCGCCCGACCCGGAGTTGCGGGCCGAGTTGGAAGCCACGCCGCTGGAGGAATTGCTGCGGGAGTTGCAGGCGCGCGATCCGGCGACCTACGAGCGCATAGACCGGCGCAACCCGCGGCGCGTGGTGCGCGCGGTGGAGGTCATCCGGCTGACCGGCAAACCGTTTTCAGTGCAGCGCGCCGACTGGCGCGAGCCGCCGCCGGAACCGGTTCACGTGTTGCGGCGTGCGCCCGAGGACCTGCGGCGGCGGATTGACGCGCGCGTTGACCAGATGTTCGCCGCCGGGCTGGTGGAAGAGACGCAGCGATTGCTGGCGCGCGGACTGGAGCAGAATCGCACCGCGATGCAGGCGCTGGGCTACCGGCAGGTGGTCGAGCATCTGCGCGGCCACCGCTCGCTGCCCGAAACGATCGAACTGGTCAAAAGGCGCACCTGGCAGTTTGCGCGGCGGCAACTGACGTGGTTTCGCCGTCAACCGAATGTCGAATGGCTGGACGTGTCGCCGCAGGAGCCTGCGGCGGCGATCGCCGCGCGCCTGGCCGCCCGGGCGCGAGCCAACCACGGCTCGACGCCCTGAACGGCGGTTCGTATCCTGGGGCCGATGCATCTGCAATGGATCAGCCTGCTGGGGCTGATTGCGTTCATTGGGCTGGCGTGGGCGCTGTCCACGCATCGGCGGCTGTTCCCGTGGCGCACGGTGCTCTGGGGGCTGGCCCTGCAATTCGCCTTTGCGCTGCTGATCCTCAAAACGCCCTGGGGCGCGACGGTGTTTGACCTGACCGGACGCGCGGTGCGGCGGCTGATTGAGTTTTCCAACGAAGGTTGCCGGTTTGTGTTCGGCCCGCTGGCGAGTGACGCGAGTTTGCAGCGGGTGTTTCCCGAACAACCGCTGGTGTTCGCGGTGCTGGTGACCGGCACGATCATTCTGGTCTCGAGCCTCTCGTCGTTGTTCTACCACTGGGGCGTGTTGCAACGGGTGGTGCGGGCGGTGGCGTGGGTGATGCGCAAGGCCCTGCGCACCAGCGGCAGCGAAACGCTCTCGGCGGCGGCGAACATCTTCATGGGCCAGACCGAGGCGCCGCTGCTCATTCGACCCTATGTGCCCCGCATGACGCGCAGCGAACTCCAGTGCATGATGGTCGGCGGCATGGCGACAATCGCCGGGGGCGTCGCGGCCGTGTATGCGAAACTCGGCGCCGACGCGGGCCATGCGAACATGGCGGGCCATTTGTTGACCGCTTCGGTGCTCAACGCGCCCGCGGCCCTGCTCATTTCCAAGGTGCTCCTGCCCGAAACCGAACCGAGCGAAACCGCCGGCGCCGCGCCCAAAGACCCGCCGCGCACCACCGTCAACAGCCTCGACGCGCTCTGCCGCGGCGCGAGCGAGGGGATGATGCTCGCCATCAATGTCATGGCCATGCTCATCGCGTTCGTGGCCGTGGTGGCACTGGCGAACTTTGTGTTGACCTGGCCGCAGGCGAAGCTGGGCGTGGATTCGCCGGTGACGCTGCAAAACCTGCTGGGCTGGCTCAACGCGCCGTTTGCGTGGTTGATGGGCGTGCCGGCGCAGGACTGCGTCAAAATCGGCCAGATTTTGGGCGAACGGATCGTGCTCAACGAGTTCATCGGCTACCTGTCGCTGACCAGCCCGCAAACGGTCGTGAGCGAACGCGCCTTCACCATCGCCACCTACGCGCTGTGCGGTTTTGCCAACTTCGCCAGCATTGCGATTCAAGTGGGCGGCATCGGCTCGCTCGCCCCGGAACGGCGAGCGGACATGGCACGGCTGGGATTGCGCGCGATGCTCGGTGGCGTGCTGGCGACCTATCTGAGCGCCTGCATCGCCGGCATTCTCATTGACGGCTGAGCCGGACGAGCCGCCCGGGCCGCGATCACACGAACTTGCCCGGATTGAGAATCCCCTTTGGGTCGAGGGCGCGCTTGAGGGTGCGATGCAGGGCGCGGACTTCGGGCGAGACGGCCAGCGGCCACCAGCGTTGTTTGGCCAGGCCGATGCCGTGCTCGCCGGTGATCGCGCCGCCCCAGGCCACGACCTGTTGAAACAACTCGTCCAGTGCGGCGCGGCTGCGCCGCACCGCGTCCGCGTCGCCCGTATCCACCATCACGTTGCAGTGGATGTTGCCGTCGCCGGCGTGGCCGAAGCAGGCGATGGGCAGGCGATGTTTGCGCTGCAAGCGCGCGGTGAAACGGAACAGGTCTTCGAGCCGGCCGCGCGGCACGACGATGTCCTCGTTGAGCTTGGTCAGGCCCGTGTCGCGCAGCGCGTAGGAGAACTCGCGTCGGATGCTCCAGAGCGCCTCGGCCTGGGCTGCGCCGAGGCCGCGCTGGACGAATCGGGGGCGCTGCCGTCGGACGAGGTTTTCGACGGAGCGCAGTTCTTCGCGCACCGCGCGCGGTTGGCCGTCGAGTTCGAGGATCAACATGGCGCGGCAGCCGGCAAGCCGGTCGCTGCCGGTGCGGCGGTGGGCGGCGGCGAGGGTGAATTCATCGGCCAGTTCGGCGGCGGCGGGCAGCACGCCTGCTTCGAAGACGGTTTGCAGCGCGCGAACGGCGGCGTGCATCGTGCCAAAGCCCACCGCCAGCACGGCGCGCTCGGGCGGCAGCGGCAGCAGCTTGAGCGTCGCTTCGGTGATCACTCCCAGCAAGCCCTCGGAGCCGACGAACAGGCGCGCCAGATCAAAGCCGGTTTTGTTTTTGTGCGTGCGCCCGCCCAGCCGCGCGATCGTGCCGTCGGCCAGCACCACTTCCAGCCCCAGCACGTAATCGCGTGTGACGCCGTATTTGAGGCAGCGCGGGCCGCCGGCGTTGGTGGCGATGTTGCCGCCAATGAAACTTTCCGCGCGGCTGGCCGGGTCGGGTGGATAAAACAACCCGCGCCGTTCGACCGCCTCCTGCAATCGCGCCGTCACCACGCCCGCCTGCACCACGGCGACAAAATCGCGCGGGTTGATTTCCAGAATCCGGTTCATGCGTTCGAGCGAGAGCACGATGCCGCCCCGGGCAGGCACACAGCCGCCAACGTAACCGTGTCCGCCGCCGCGCGGAGTGACGGGGATGCGGTGGCGATGGGCAAAGCGCATCAGAGCCGCGACCGAGCGGGTGCTGCGCGGGCGCGCGACGGCTTCGGGCGGGTGCGCGGCAAACCATTTGTCGCCCGCGTATTGGGCGAGTGTGGGGGTGTCCCAGGAAAGTTCGCCGGGCCGCAGCCGCGTTGCGAGCCGGCGAATCCAAAGCGGCGGTTGGGCGCTCATTCGGCGGGCGGGCAGGAGGCGTTGAGGAACGCGCGGGCTTCTTCCGCCTCGGGTTCGGGCACCTGGACGCGGATGCCACCGATGCCCAGGGCGTAGCCGCCCATGCTCAGCGCGGCGGTTTCGTGCGTGACGACGGCGTGGAAGCCGGCGGCTTCGAGTCGGGCGCGGGTCAGTTGCGCGTCAGCCGGATTGAGCGCGGTGAAGACGGTGACGAAATTCATGGCGGGGGGCGGTTGAGTTTCAAGTGGAGGCCGGTGCCGGCGCGCGCAGGTCGGCGAAGACCATCGTGCCGGTGGCTGATTGCAACAGGCTCTGGACCTGCACCTCGACCTGCTGGCCGACGTAGGGCTGGGCGTGGTTGATGACGACCATCGTGCCGTCGGGCAGGTAGCCGACGCCCTGGCCTTTTTCGCGGCCTTCGCGCGCGACGCGCAGGGTGAGCACCTCGCCGGGCAGGACAACGGGTTTGAGCGCGCGCGCGAGGTCGTTGATGTTCACGCAGGGGATGTTTTGCAACTCGGCGACGCGGGCGAGGTTGTAATCGTTGGTGAAGAGTTTGGCGCCGAGGTTGCGGGCCAGGCGCAGGAGCTTGGCGTCCACGCCCGGTTCCTCAGGGAAATCGCCGTCGTGGATTTTGACCTCGTTGCGCGGGTTGCGGCGGAGTCGGTTGAGCATTTCGAGGCCGCGGCGGCCGCGCGCGCGTTTGACCGGGTCGCTGGAATCGGCGATTTGCTGCAACTCGCGCAAGACGAAGCGCGGCACCACGACGATGCCCTCCAGGAAGTTCGCCTCGACCAGGTCGGCGATGCGACCGTCAATGATCACGCTGGTGTCGAGCAACAGCAGGTTGTCGGGGCGGGTGCGCGGGGCAAACCGCACATACGGGATGATGAGCGAAAAATCCTCCTTGTTGCTGCGCATGGCCAGGACCATGCCGATGTAGCCGAAGCCCAGAAACAGGCCCAGGCGGATGAGCCAGCGGGTGGGTTGTTCCTCGACGGTTTCAAACAGCCCGGAGCGGTCAATCAACATCGCCACCCCCATGCCCAGCAGCAGCCCGAAGGTCGTGGCCGAGAACGCGCGCAGCGAAAAGCCCTTGAGCATCTCGTCCAGAGCGATCAGCAACCAGCCGAAGCCGAAACCGATCGCCACGCCGACCAACCCGGCGTGGCGCAGCCCGACGAATTCGGGCCGCACCTGGCTGATGGCGTAGCCGGCCATCGTGCACAGGGCCAGAAACAGGATGCGGATGACCCACAGCGCCATGAGTGCCCTGCCTTTCAACGAAACGGATCGTGCGGCGCGCGCAGCGGTGTTTCGACCGGTGCGTTGGTGCGCGCCGGTTTCGCTGCCCACAGGATGCCCC
Organism: Verrucomicrobiia bacterium; assembly: GCA_026414705.1. Taxonomy (GTDB): domain Bacteria; phylum Verrucomicrobiota; class Verrucomicrobiia; order Limisphaerales; family JAOAIM01; genus JAOAIM01. The sequence continues at coordinate 7,039 of JAOAIM010000022.1, forward strand.
AAAGTCCGCGCCGGTTCAAATTGCTCGTGGTGACGGCGAGGTTTTCCGCAATGGCCGAGAGCTGCGCCGCCAACTGCTCGTCGCGCAACAGTCGCCCGGCTGCGCCGCGCCCGGCCTCCAGGCCCTGCAACAGGTTGGTCAGCGTCACCGACGCGGTTTCCAGGTTTTGGAGGAGCGTGGTGAGGCGCTCGTCGTTGGCCTCAAACCATGCGTTCACGTTCGTGCCCAGCTCGCCCAGTTGGGTCGAGAAATGGTTGAGGTTGCTCACCGCGCGAGTGACCGGCAGGGCGTTGGCGGCGATGAGGGCGTTGACGTTGCTGACGGTGGTCTGCGCGTCGGCGGTCAGCAGGGCGAACCGGTCCATCGCGCCCCCGAGCTGCGTGAGGCGCTGTTCGTTGAGCAGATGACGGCGCACGTCGGCGATGGCGGCGTTGACGTTGGTGGTGGCCTGGCCGATGCGCAAGATGGTGTCCATGGCCTTGGCGAGGGCTTCCTGCACATTGAACGGCGCCTGGCAATATGCCACGGCGTTGTTGGTGAGCGGCTCGCCAACGTTGTCGCCGGGGTAAATCGCGATGTATTGATCGCCGAGGAAACCGGCCTGTTCGACCTCGAACTTCGCATCGCTGTAAAGCCGGTAACGGCTTGAAATCTTCAGGCGCATTGTCACGGTCTTGCCGTCGGGGTCGAGCGTCACGTCGGCCACGCGGCCCACGGGCACGCCGGCCAGCAGCACGTTGGCGCCGGGCTGGATGCCGCCGACGCGCGTGGAGCGCAGTTGGATGTAGAAGACGTCGCGCGTGAGCGTCATGCCTTTGCTGAAGAGCAACAGCAGCACGGCCAGCAACACCAAGCCCACCAGCACAAACAGGCCCACGCGCGTTTCCAGACGTTTTCCGTTCATGGTCAGAAATACACGTCTTTGGGATCGGACTCGCCGTTGATGAACTGGCGCACGACCGGGTCGGTGGAGTTGAAAATGTCCTCCGCCGTGCCCGCGGCGTAGATGCGTTTGTCGTGCAGCATCAAGATTCGCTGGCCGACGCGCCGTGCGGTGCGCATGTCGTGCGTCACCACGACCGTCGTCACGTGCAAGCGGTCGCGCACCCGCAAAATCAACTGGTCAATGCTGTCGGCCACGATCGGGTCCAGGCCGGTCGTCGGCTCGTCGTAGAGCACGATTTCGGGTTGATACACAATGGCGCGCGCCAGGCCGACGCGCTTGCGCATGCCGCCGGACAGTTCGCCGGGTTTTTTGTTCTCGATGCCGGGCAGGTCCACCATCTCCAGCGCTTCGGCGACCTTGCGGCGCACCACCTCCGGCGGCACGTCTTTTTTGCGGCGAAACGCAAAACCCACGTTCTCCGCGACGGTAAGCGAGTCAAACAGCGCCGCGCCCTGAAACACCATCCCGAACCGCTGCCGCACCCGGATCAATTCCCGCTCGTCCATGCGCGTGATGTCCTCGCCCGCGATGCGCACCACGCCGCTGTCGGGTTGCAGCAGGCCGATCAGGTGCTTGAGCAGGACGCTCTTGCCGCAGCCGCTGCGGCCGATGATCACCACCGACTCGCCCTTTTCAATCTGGAAACTCACGCCGTCGAGCACGCGATGGGCGCCGAAACTTTTCCGCAACTCGCGCACCTCGATCATATCAGCTCCAGCAACCGCCCCAGGGTCAGCGTCAGGAAAAAGTTCGCGATCAGGATCGTGATCGAGGAATACACGACCGCCTCGGTCGTCGCCTGGCCCACGCCCTCGGCGCCCTCGCGGCAGTTCATGCCCTTGTAACAGCCGATGATCGCCACAATCCCGCCGTAAATGAACGACTTCACCAGCCCCATGATCAGGTCGTCGGTGTCGGTGTATTTGAGCATGTTGTACCACGAGTAGGCCGGATCAATGCCCAGCAGATACACGCCCACGACGTAACCGGCGGCGATGCCCACGGCAATGGACTCGACGGTGAGCAGCGGCACGACCACGTGCGCGGCCAGCAGCCGCGGCGCCACCAGGTAATCCACCGGATGCGTCGCCAGGGTGCGCAGCGCGTCAATCTGCTCGGTCACGCGCATGGTGCCGATCTCGGCGGCGATGGCCGCGCCGACGCGCCCGGCGATCATCAGCCCCGTCAACACCGGCCCCAGTTCACTGCACATCGAAACGCCCACGACCGCCAGCGTCGCGGTGTCCATTTTGACCTGGTGAAACTGGAAATAGGTCTGCGCGGCCATGACCATGCCGGTGAACGCGCCGGTGATGGAGATGACCGACTGGGATTTGACGCCGATGAAATACATCTGGTAGAGGCAGTCGCGCCACGCCAGCTTGAAGGTGATCAACGACGCGAACGCCTCGCGGCCCAGCAGAGCGAACCGCCCCAGCCCTCGCAGCGCGGCCTGAATCCGTTCTTGCGTGATGGCCGTCATCGGCGGGCGGCAGCGTAGCAAACGCGCCCGGAGGCGACCAGCGGAAGATGGCACAGCCGGACGGCAGGGCTGGCCCTGCGCACGGGTAAAGGCCCGTTTTGCCTTTTTTCAACCGCTTTCAATCCGGCTCTTCGGGATCAATCCGCTGAGAGCGGAAGAATCCGCGCGCGCAATCGCTCGGTTTCAACCGTAATCAACGCGCCGCCGCCCGAGGCGCCCTCGAGCCAGGAGCGATAGTCGCCCAGCGCCCTCAAGACCAGTTCCCCCAGCGCGGCGGGGCGGACATCGGGAGCGCGAAACTGAATCAAGCTCGGATGTGTGGCACGGGAGAACGCCAAAAGCTTCCCAAAACCAGGTCGTTGGTCAGCACGATGAACCCGCGCTCGCGCGCCCAGGACATGACCACCGAATCGGGCGCCCGGGCAGAACCGATTTCGAGCCAGCCAACGCATTCATGGCCATGACGCCGAAGATAATCCACCCATTCCACCGGCAGGCATGCATCCACCGACACTTTCATCGGGCCGCCGGCGACAGAGGCAGTTCATGTTCCTGCATTCGCCACGCTGCGTAGGCAAGGCAGGCGTCAATGTCCGCTTCTTCCAGAAACGGATAGGATTTCAAAATCTCCGCGCGCGAAGCCCCCGCGGCCAACGTGCCGAGAATGGTCGAAACAGTCACGCGCATCCCGCGAATGCAGGGCTTTCCCGTCATGATTGCCGGGGCCACCGTGATCCGGTTCAGCAACTCGTTCATGGAAGGATTCTAACCTTCAGTCCCGGCATCTGCATCAAAAGAGTTCCCCACGCCACTCCCCAACGCCCAACTTGGCCATCCTCCCGACTCGCGCGAGACCTGCTTTGGCCCGGATGCGCAACTTCCAAGCCGCCTGGGCTGGCACAAGGCCGCAGCAGTTTTGGCTATGGCTTTCTGCCCGTCAGCCGCTCGTAAGCCTCCAGGTATTTGGCGCTGGTTTTGGCGACGACTTCCGGCGGGAGCACCGGGCCAGGCGGGGTTTTGTCCCAATCGAGCGTTTCGAGGTAATCCCGCACGAATTGTTTGTCGAAGCTGGGCTGGCTGCGGCCGGGGGCGTATTGGTCGGCCGGCCAGAAACGCGAGGAATCGGGCGTGAGCACCTCGTCAATCAGGATCAACTGCCCGTCGCTCAGGCCGAACTCGAACTTCGTGTCGGCGATGATGATGCCGCGCTGGCGGGCGTAGGCGCGGGCCTCGGTGTAAATGCGCAGGCTCAGGTCGCGCACCCGCTCCGCCAGCTCCGCGCCGACGATCTGCGCGGCCCCCTCGAAGGAAATGTTTTCGTCGTGGCCCGTGACGGCCTTGGTGGCGGGCGTGAAGATTGGCTCGGGCAACTCGCTGGATTCGAGCAGGCCGGGCGGCAGTTTGATGCCGCAAACGGTTTGCGACCGCTTGTATTCCTTCCACCCGCTGCCGGCCAGGTAACCGCGCACGACGCATTCGATGGCGAGCGGTTTGGCTTTTTTCACGATCATGCTCCGGCGCGCCAGTTGGGCGGCGAACAGCTGCAAGTTCGGCGGCAACGGATCGTTCGCGCCCGCCAGCAAGTGATTGGGCACCAGCGACGCGAACCGGTCGAACCAAAAAAACGAGATTTGCGTGAGCACCTCGCCCTTGCGCGGGATGCCGTTGGGCATGACCACGTCGAAGGCCGAGATGCGGTCGGTGGCCACGATCAGGAGGCGGTCGCCCAGGTCGAAAAGCTCGCGGACCTTGCCGCTGCGGAGCTTGCGGATGCCGGGCAGGTCGAGCGTCAACAACGTTGAATCGTTTGCGTTCGCCACAAGGCAAAGTCTGGCCGCGGGCCGCTCTGATTCAAACCCAAACGAAAGCCGTTTTGTCGTGGTTCGCACCCGATTGCATCCGTCGCCAGCCTGGGGCACCGCGCCCGCCGAAGGCATCGTGGACGAAGTGGCGTTTGCGGCGTCATGCGGGATGATGTCGCGCCCGTTTGCGCCCCGCGCCGGCACGGGCAGACGGCGGTCACGGTAATTGGCCCGGGCAGGAACGAGGCGATGCTCCTGCAGCCGTTGGCGGGAAAAGCCAGATACTGAACCGCCACGGGCGAACTGGCGGCGTGGAATGCAAGCAAGCTATGACACGTGAACAACTGTCGGAAGAATCTGGATTGACCCGACACGGTGCGGTGGCAAGCCGTGCATTCGGCGGCATCGCATTTGGGCCTCGCTGATCCTGGACATGCTGGCCAGTGGCAGCACGCAGGAAGCGATTCTGCGCCCGGACCCCGGCCTGACCAGGGAGGACACCCTGACCTGCATCGCTTACGGCCCGGAGATGGCGCGTGAGCGCTACGTGGCCCTGCCACGCAGTCGGTCAAGGCATGAAGTTGAAGCTGAATGAGAATCTTGGCGAGCGCGGGCGCGCCATCCTGGAACAGGTCGGCCACGAGGTTGCCACGGTGGCGGGGCAAGCGCTTGACAGCGTTACCGGGAGAATTTTGGCGGCCACGCCGCAGATTTTTTTTGGGGCACGGTCTGGAACTGATGGGGAGAATTTTTTTGGCCCAGAACACCCCGCCTACCTTCATTTTCCGAGGGCGGCGGCGGCGTCGCGGTAGCGATAGCGCGAGGCCACCAGGCTGAAGAGCACGGCCACGGCGAAAGTCAGGCCGGCGTAAAAAAGAAACATCGTCGTGGTCACGGCCACGTCACCGCCGCGCCCGTCGCCCAGCACCAGCCCCGCCAGCGAGGTGATGCCGGTGACCAGCAGATTGCCAAATGCCACGGTGAGATTCCAAAAGCCCATGATCGTGCTTTTCATCGAGGGCGCGGCCTCGCGGAAGGCAAATTCCAGCCCCGTGGTCGAGAACAACACCTCGGCGATGGTCAGGATGACGTAGGGCACGATTTGCCACAGCACGCTGAAGCGCACGCCGGCATCGAGGCGCGTCTGCATGATGGCCACCACCACAAACGACAGCGCGGCCAGAAACATGCCCGCCGACATGCGCCGCAGCGGCGTGGCCAGGCGCCCCAGCCGCGGATACACCCACCACGTCAGCACCGGCACGAAAAGCATCACCAGAATCGGATTGGCCGACAGCATCTCCTCCGGGCCGATCGTGTAATTGGCCAGCCGATAGGGAATCATTTTTTCGCCCTGCAACACCCAGGTGGAAAACGTCTGGTCGAACAACGACCAGAAAATCGGCGCCAGCGCGAAGATCGAGAGGATCGGCCCGACGGAAGCCGCCGCGTCCACCTCCGCGTCGCTGAACCGCGCGCGCGCCGGGTCCCAAAACGACTGGCCCGGGCGGCGCTCGTGGCGATGGCGGTAGGCGTGGAGCAGGACGCGGAAGAAACCGGCGGTCCGGGTTTTGCGGGTCGGCGGCACCATCACGTAGTGTTTGGTGCCCAGCCAGAACACGAACGTGGCCAGCGCCATGGCCAAACCCGGCACGCCAAAGGCCCAACTGTAGCCGTAGTTTTTCCGAATCCAGGGAATGATCAGGAACGACGCGGTCGAACCCAGGTTGATGCACCAGTAAAATGCCGCGTAGGCCTTGGGCAACAGATGCCGCTGGTCCGGCCCGAACTGGTCGCCCATGAACGCCGAGACGCAGGGTTTGATCCCGCCCGAGCCGAACGCGATCAGTCCCAGCCCCGCATACAGGCACAGCACTTTGCCGTCGAGCGTCGGCACCGCGTCGCTCAGCGCCATGATGCCGTGGCCGAGGCAGTAGGAGAGCGAAATCCAAAGAATGGTGTGATAACGCCCCCAGTACCGGTCCGACACCCACGCGCCGAACAGCGGCATGAAATAGTTGGCAAACCCGAACAGGTGAATGATGCGCGTGGCGTCATCGCGCGTCATCAGCAGCACGTTGGTGATGTAGAGGGCCAGGATGCCCTTCATCCCGTAGAAGCTGAAGCGCTCGGCGGTTTCGTTGCCGAGGATGAACCAGATTTGTCGCGGCCAGCGGTGCGGCGTCGGCGCGGGCGCGGCTTGTCGCCCGGCGATCAAGGGACCTTGGGCACGCATATGCGGTGAACGACCCGGCCCGTGTAAGGGAAAACGCCCGGGCTGTCCAGTCCGGGCGGCTGATCGGCCGGCGAGAGATTTTCTCAATCGCGCAAACGCGACGGGCCGCTTGCGACTTTTCGATGCTCCCGGGCAAAGCCTGTCCGCCGCTTTCTTGTCCTTCGTTTCCCGGTCAGCCGGTCGGCCTGACCGGCATGGCGTCGAATGCCGGCGGTGCAGTCGCGGTCTCGGGGCCAGTGAAGACCCGTCGGTGAGGCGATGGATTGTCGTCGAACCCCGCGGTCAAAAGCCGGCCTGGGTGGCCAGCTCGCGCACGTAGAGCGTGACGCGCTGTGGGGTGGGCCAGAGGCCCGTGGCCGAGCGGGTGTCGCCCAGTTCGCCCAGCGACGTGGGTGCGGGGGCGCCGGGCTGATACGGCGGCATTTTGAGAAGCACGCTGTGGCCGTCGGCGGCGAAACTCACGCCACTGCCGCCGTGACGCACCATGCCCGAGGTGAGATAACCGAGCGACGCGCCGGTGCTGTTCCAGCCGCTGCGGATGCGCGCCAGTTCGTTGGCATCCATCGAGAACTGCCAACTGTCGTAGGGTTTTTCAAACACGCAGAGAGTCAGCGCGGGCGCGGGCACCTGCGTGGTGCGCAACGGGCTTTTGTAGGTGTTGCCGTCGGTGTGACGGAACAGGTGTTCGTCAGCGCGGAAGCTGGCCTGGAACAAAACGCCCTTGGGGGTTGGGAACGTTTCCGTGACCTTCTCGGCGGGACAGGCGAAGACACGCGCGCCGCGATCGGGGTTGCCCCCGGTGTAAGCCAGCAGCGCCATGTGCCAGGCGCTCGGATCGCTCCAGGATGAAGGCACACTGTTTTTGACGTTCACGCCGTAGGGGTAGGCGTCGTTGTAATCGCCGGCGTAAAGCATTGTGGCCAGGCCGAGCTGACGGGCGTTGTTGAGGCAGGAGGTGGTTTGGGCCCGCAGCTTGGCCTTGGCCAGCGCCGGCAGCAGCATCGCCGCAAGAATGGCGATGATGGCAATGACAACGAGCAATTCGATCAACGTGAACGCTCCGAACCGGCGACGCGCCGGTCGCGCACCTGCAAACTCCAGCAATCGCGAACGAGAGGTCATGGTTTTCAACGCAAGATGTGGGACGCGGAATGGCCGTGCTGACGCGGGACGCGCACTTTTGCCAGCGCGGTGGTCTGGGGGCGGTTGTGGCGCATGATCTGGACGATTTGTCGCGGGCTGAGCGCGCGGTCGGCCACGCACAGTTCGTCCATCTGGCCGCGAAACCGGTCCTGGCGCGGGCCGGTGTCGCCCAGACGACAGCCCAGCCAGAGCGTGTCAGCGACGGTCGGGTTGGGTTCGGTGGAGAACTGGCTGCCCGGCGGCGAGGGACGGCCTTCACCTTCCAGTCGCCCGTCCACGTATTGTTTGACCTCCACCAACCGGGGCTGATCGGGATCGGGCACAAACACGACGGCGATGTGATGCCAGCGGCCGTCCCGCAGCGGCGTCGCTCCAAGCGCGTATCCGCCCAGGTAATCGGTGCGCAACACGCCCACGGGCCCTTCGGAAGGATTTCGATTCCAGCCGATGTGCACCGGACGGGAGCCGAACCTCGGATTCTCGGCCCACCAGGCGACCATCGCGTAGGCGCTGGAGAGTTGGGCGTCGGGCGGGATTTTGACCCAAAACATCACCGTGCGCGGCGATTTGCCGGACAGGCCCGGATACGCGGCCTTGACGTAGAGCTGGCCGTCGAAATCCAGCGCGCGATTGAAAACGCCCTCGACGCGCGGCGCCGCAGTGTGGGCTTGAGCGAACTGCAGGCGCGCGTTGAACGCCGTCTGGGCCGGACCGAAGCTGTCGGCGGCGGCAGTGTTGCCGTCGGGTTCGTCAAAGCTCCAACGCACGTAATGAACCGGGGGATCAAACCGTTCCAAGGGCACGGCCCGGGCCAGCCGCGCAAATTTTTCCTCAAAATCCTCGACGGGGAAAATGCCGGAGCGGGCGAAGCGCCGCGCCTCGTTTTCGCGCAACAACACGCTCTCCTGCACCCCTCCGCCCAGGGGCGTGGCTTCGACCTCGCCCTTGAGCACCAGCACGTCGGCGTGCCCGGCCGCGTCAGCAATCACCGAGAAATCCGTGCCCAGGTCGGTCACCTCGACGACCTCGCTCGTCACGCGGAAGCCGGTCGCTTCCGGCGGCACGTGGACTTTGAGGGCGCCCTGGCGCAGCGCCACTTCCCAGGGCGAGATCAACTCCACCGTCGCCGGGCCTTCCAGAACCACCTGCGCGCCGGAATCAAATGTGACCTCGGCGAAGCCCCGCGCCAGGTCCAGGCGTTGTCCGCGTCGAAGCAGATCGCCGGCCCGGGGCGCTCGCGCAGTGGGCTGCCAGGTGCTGTCTTTGAGGCCGCTGAGCCGGGCAACGAATTCCTCGCCCGGACGGCTTGTGGCCGGGGTCTGCGGCGCGTGCCGAACCACCAGCCACAAGCCCAGCCCGAGGCACGCTGCTGTTGCCACCGCCCCCACCCACCAGCTCCATGCCCGGAAAAAGCGCGACTCGCCGGGCGCCGGAACGCGCTCCGGCAGCTCTGCGTGCATCTCGCTGGCGTAATGGTAGAGGCTGGCCGAAAGGCCCAGGGCACGGACGTAGTAACGCCGCGCCTCTTCGGAGCGGCGCAACCACGCTTCCAGCCGCTCCCGCTGCGCGTCGGTGAGCGTCCCGTCCACGACGGCACCGCACAGTTCGTTCAACTCCAGAATGTCCCGGTCGCTCAGGCTCATGGCGCGGGGGCGGACTCCAGGTGATGCGTGACGCAGTCGAAGAGCAATTTGCGCAGCCGATGAAGGGCCTTGTAGGCGGCTTCGAGCGTGCGCCCGGTGCGGCGGGCGGCCTCGGCCACGCTGTTGCCCGGTTCATACCGCGTGAGGATCAACTCGCGGTCGCGCGGATGGAGTTTTTGCAGGCAGTGGGCGAGGGCTTCGTGGCGCTCGTCGAGTTCGGGTGCCAGCTCGACGGCGGTTTGTGCCACCGCCTCGAGCACATCCTGGTTGAACACGACCCTGGAGCGGGCGAAACGTTGCCGGGCGTACCGGATGCGCCACCAGGCAATCTGGCAGGCCCACGCCACAAAGTCGGTGCCCTCCTTGAACTCGTCGAACTTCTCGCAGATGACGAGGTTGGTTTCCTGGAGCAGGTCTTCGGCGTCGTCGCGGTTGGGCACGAGCGTGTAGATGTAGGCAAAAATCTGCCGCTGATGCCGCGTGATCAGGCTGGTGAGCCGTTTGCGGCGCTCGGTTTCACGCTCGGTTTCGGGCAGCATGGGTGAGGCGACGCGCGCGGTCAGGGTTGTTTCGGTGCGCCGGGTGAGCCGGGCGCCGGCTTGCCCTCCGCTTTGGATGAGGCGCCCGCGTCGGACTTCTCGCCAGCCTCCGACGCGCCGGCTGAGGATTTGCCGCTGGCTTCGGATTTCTTCTTGCCGGCGGGCGGCTTGATGGCGGCCAGTTCCTCGTCGCTGAGCGTCCCGTCCTGGTTGGTGTCGAACCGTTTCAGCTCGCCGTCCTTGTTGGCCGCGTAGTCCTTGCGCACGGCGTCCTTTTCAGCGCCGTCTATGACGCCGTTTTTGTTCGTGTCGTATTTGGCGAAGAAGCGCGCTTTCGGGCCCTCGCCTTTGGCCGCCTGAGCGTTGAGGAGTGAGAGACCCCAGACCGCGCAGAGGCACAATCCCAGCAGCTTGAGTCGTTGCATAAAATTCCCCGTTTTGGCGCAGGGGCGGCGAGTGTGCCACGGCCCTGCGGCGTTTCCAAAGGGCTAAATAGCAGTGGGCGGGCGCTTTTGGACACGCCGTGGAGCAGGGAATGTCCGGAAAAACCGCCTCCGCGCTATGTGCAGTTGATGTCGTGGCGACCGTATCAGGCTGGTTTTTTTGCGTCAGGCCTCCCTCCGGGGGCAAAACGGCGGCGGGTTTCGGTCGGAATCCCGTTTCTCGCCCTGCTCATGGCCGCTCCGGCCGGGGCAGCGGTCTATCCCAAGCCAAACCCGGAAAAAGCCTTCCCGGAGATGAAACTCTATGACGCCCGGGGGCGGTCCTGGCGGGTCGCGCAAGAGGATTGGGACGGCGCGCGGCGGCGCGTGACGGCCGATGCCGGCTGGGCCGACTGGCTCAAGCGTGAACGCGCCGAGGTGGACACCTGGATGGGCCGGCATCGCGACCGCGTCGAGTGGGTCGCCGGTTGGTCGAACGATTTCATCAGCCCCAAAGACGGCACGAAGCTGACCTGGACCGAGGCGATTCCGGGCGAGGAAACGGACCATTTCTTCAGCCCGTCCGACCCGCGCGTGGAGATCACGCCCAAGTTGAAGGCGGCCTGGGTGCGGGAGTTTCGCGAACGCCACGCCGAAATGATGGAGCGCGCGGCGCGATTGTATCGGCTCACGGGCGAGCGCCGCTATGCCGAGTGGGCGGCCGGGCAACTGGACTTTTACGCAACGCATTATCTGGAGTGGGAACCGCAACGGCAGGGCGCCCGGCTTTTCTGGCAGGCGCTGACCGAGGGCGTGAATCTGGTGACGTATGCACACACCGCGCGGCTGCTCGGCGATTTCGCGTCCACCGAGCGCAAACGCACGTGGCGGGAGAAATTTTTTGAGCCGGAAGTGGCGGTGCTGCGGACGAATTTCCCGACCATTCTCAACATCACCTGCTGGTTGCGGGGCGCGGCGGCGCAGGTGGGGTTGATCTTTGGCGACGAGGCGATGTGGCGCGAGGCGGTGGACGGGCCCTTTGGCGTGCGCCAGCAGGTCGCCGAGGGCATTACCAGCGACTACCTCTGGTTCGAGCAATCGCTCGGCTACAACAATCTCGTTGTGGATGCCTTCCAGTCGCTGTTCGTGACGGCGGGCCTTTACGGGCGTGCCGACGCGCTGGCGCACGAGATGGCCGTGGTCGAAAACCTCATGCTCGCCCCGCTGTATTTGCGCTTTCCCAACGGCCAACTTCCGAATCCTTCCGATGCCAAGGGAATTCAATTCGCTCCGAACCGGGAGTTGTTCGCGCGGCTGTATCGCGTGTTCCCGACGGCGCTGGGCTTGCAAGAGGCCGCCGCGCAACGCAACTGGGACACGCTGCTCGACCCGCCCACGCCGTCACCCCCGGGCCGCGCCGAACTGCCGCCGGTGACGAGTCGGCATTGGGAGTCCTCACGGTTTGCCGTGCTCAAAAGCGGCCCCTGGCAGGTGTTTCTCCACTACGGTCAGCCCCCGGTGAAATCGCATTTGCAAGCCGAGGTGCTCAACTTCTCGGCGTTTTATGAGGACGTGGATGTGACGCACGATCCGGGCACGACCGGTTACAGTTCCGAGCTGCACCGCGATTACTTCAGCCAGGGCCTGAACCACAACGTGCCGTTGATCAACGGCGAGGGTCAGGAACAACCGCCCAAGGGTCGCAAGCCCGACCCCTTCACCGAAACGCGCGCCGGGCGGATGCTGGAATTTTCAACCCAACCGCCACGCATGACGGCCGAGCAGGCGGTGTATCGGCGCGGCGTGCGCGCCGCACGAACGCTGGCCATCGAGGGCGCAACGCTGCGCGACCGCGTCGAGGTCACGTCCGAAAACCGCACCACACCGCAGGCGCTGGGACTGGCGCTCCACCTCCAGGGCAAAGTGCGGTTGCCCGGAAGTTTTGAACCGGATGCGGCGTTTGCAGAAGGCCGACCGGCGGCGTTCGGATTCTGGTCGGGCGTGCGCAAAAGCGCGGCGCGCGACCGGGCGACCTTTGAGGTGGATTTCGGGCGGCGCACGCTGCGGGTGACGTTCCTTGTGCCGGGCGAGTTCACCATCTGGCATGGCTCGACCCCCGACGTGCCGCCGTCGCGCCGGGAGGGGTTTTACCTCGAAACGCGCGGCACCAACGCTGTGTTCACAACCTTGCTCGAGCCGGTGTCGGGCGGCAGGCCGTAGTGGCCGGGCCACACCGGCCACCGGCGGCCGATCAAAATCCGTGTCCGAATTTATCGGGCTTGCGCTATTGGGGCTACAGAAGTGCCGGGCTGCCGTCGCCCGGTTCAGGCGGGCGGCCCGGAGGCGCAATCACAAAACAGACAGCGAACATCCATGAAAAAAGTCCTGCTTGTGGGTTTTGTCGTTGCGGGTGGCTGGCTCGCGCAGGGCCAGACCATTGCGCTCTGGAACTTTGAGAGCCTCACCGCGCCCGGCTCGCCCGGTGCCGGGGTGTGGATCACGAACATCGCCGCTGACGTGGGCAGCGGGGTGCTCTCGGCCTGGCACGCGGGCAGTGCCAACTACACCACGCCCTCGGGCAACGGCTCGACCAAATCGCTCAGCGCCAACACCTGGGCGGTGGGCGACTTCTTCCAGGTCGTCGTCAGCACCGTCGGTTACAGCGGCATTCAGGTCTCCTTTGACCAAACCAGCAGTTCCAGCGGGCCCGGACGCTTCAACCTGGATTACAGCACCGACGGCGTGAATTTCACGACGTTTGTGAGCAATTACGTCGTGTTGGTCAACGGGGCCGCGCCCAACGCCGCCTGGAACAACACCACCTACGTTCCCGCCTATCACTACAGCTTCGACCTCAGCTCGGTGACTGCGCTGAACAACGCGCCCACAGTGTATTTCCGACTCGTTCAAAGCTCGCCGGTCACCGCCGGCGGCGGTTCGCCCAGCGCCACGGGCACCAGCCGGATTGACAACTTCGAGGTGTCCGCCGTGCCCGAACCGGCCGCGACGCTGCTCCTGCTCCTGGGCGCTGGATACATCGGCTGGGCGCGACGCCAACGCGCCGCACAGGTCGCCTGAAGCCGACTCGGGAACGAAATTCACCCGCTGACCAGTCAGATCGTCGCGCGCCGCC
>JAOAIM010000022.1:20484-29876 GCA_026414705.1 Verrucomicrobiia bacterium
GCGGCCCGGACCTCATTTGTAATACGGCCCGAGCTCGTCGAGGATTCGCTCCAGCAACTTGTGCGTGTCCACCTCGCCGGTGTGTCGCCAGAGGATTTTGCCGCCGGGGGCGATGAGCACCGAGTGCGGCAACGGCCCGCGCCATTCGGGATCGAGCGCCTGCGCCAGCGCGTCGGTGCTTGCGTCGGCAAAGAGGTAGTTGTTGGTGCGCCGGCCCTCGGCTTTGAGCGAGCGTTGGACGCGGTTGGGCACGGCCACGTGGTGCGATTCCAGAAACGCCTGCACGCGGGACTCGTGCTTGGGGTCATCGAGGCTGAGGGTGATCAGCTCAAAATCGCGGTTGGCCAGCCGCCGGCTGATGGCGACCAGCCCGGGCATTTCGCGCACGCACGGCGCGCACCAGGTGGCCCAGAGATTGACCAGCCGCAGCTTGCTGGTCGGGTTGCGGGCCAGAGCCGCCACCCCGGCGGCGTCAATCCGCTCCAACACCACCGGCGCACTCTTCCACTGCGCCTCCACCGCGCGCACTTCCTGGGTCTTGGTCAGCCATTTGGTCGAGCAACCGAACGGGCGCGTTTCGGCCACGGGCACGGGCCGGCCCGCCAGCAGCGCTTCAACGGCGTTGCGGGCGTCGGGTGAGGTCACCGTGGCCGGGTCGGCGAAGCGCGAATCGTCGAAGCGGCCCTGGTAACGGAGCTTGCGCTCGCCGTCGAAAATGAACACGTGCGGGGTGACCAGACAGCCATAGGCTTTGGCGGTCGCCTGCGTGTCCCCGTCGTAAAGATACGGGAACGTGAAGCCCGCCTCGCGCGCGTAAAGCTTCATGTGCTCGAAGCTGTCGTCGTATTTGCTGTAACCCAGTTCGTCGAGCCGCACGGCGTCGGGATGGTTGGGATTGATGGCCACCACCGCCAGGCCGCGCGGTTTGAATTCGGCCGCCAGCGGCAGCAGGCGCGTCTCGGCCGCGTGCGAATACGGGCAGTGATTGGAAAGGAAAATCACCATCAGCACCTTCGCGTCCTTGAAGTCGGCGAGCCTGTAGGTCCGGTCATCCACGCCCTTGAGCGCAAAGTCGGGGGCGGGATCGCCGATGCGCAGCGCGCGGGCGTCCGGGGGCAGCGAGTATTCCTCCCCGCGTCCGGCGCGACGTCCGGTTTCCTGCGCGACCACGACAGCGCCAAGCAGCGCCGCCAGCGCCGTCACCAGCCAGGTTGCGAACACCGGGGCACGCATCGCGGGTCAATCCGCGCCCTCGACCAACCAGATGTTGCGGAACTGGATGGGCGCGCCGTGTTCCTGAAGCATCAGCGGCGCGAGCGGCGCTTCACCCAGCCGTTTGGCGGCGCCCTTCACCGAGGTGATCTCCATGTCACGATAGAGCGTGACGCCGTTCAGGGCGACCGTGATGCGGGCATTCTGGATTTTTTCCTTCCCGGCGGCGTCGAATCGCGGCGCGCGGAACAGGATGTCCAGCGTCTGCCATTCGCCGGCGGGGCGGGCCACGTTGGGCACGCGCGGTTTGCCCTCGGGGCCGGAGAAATTGCCGGGCGCGCCGCAGGGCGGGCCGTTGGTGTCGGCGCTGTGCGATTCTTTGAGGCTGATTTCGTAACGGGACTGAAGATAGACGCCGCTGTTGACCGGGCCGAGGGTGCGAAATTCCACGTGCAACCGGCAGTCACCGAAGCGCTGCGTGGTGATGATCGAGCCGGCGCCCGGCACGGCCTCGACCGCGCCGCCCTCGAGCAGTTTCCAGCGGGCCGGGCCGTCGGGCTGTTCCCAGTCGCGGTCTTTTTGTTTGGCCCAGTGATCGAGATGGCGGCCGTCGAAGAGCACAATGGCGTTGGTGGGCGGTGCGGCGTTCAACGGCCCCGGGCGGAACTCGGCGCGGGCGGCCGCGGCGAGCAACGCGGCCACGCAAGCCGGGACGACGCAAACGGCTCGGGCGAAGGCGCGCATTGGAGACGACTCAGGCGGTTTGTTCCAGCGCCGCGCGCACTTCCTTGAGGAACTGCGGCACGACCACCAGCGGGTTGTATTCCCGGCCCGGCACCGAAAGCGTTTCGATCGGCAGATAGCCGCGGTAATTCGCGTCCCGAATAATTTTCACCAGCCGCTTAAGGTCCGTGCGCACGGGGCTGTCCTTGCCGAAGGGGCTTTCCTTGATTTGAAAATTCACCGCGTAGGGCATGACGGCGGCGATGTCCACATACGGGTCGGGCGTCTGGAAATAGCCCGTGTCCACGATCACGCCGAACCACTCGGAGTTGACCATCTGCACCACGCGAATGGTCTGTTCGGCGGTCTTGAGCATGTCGCCGTGGTTCTGCACGCCCACCAGCACGCCGTGTTTTTCGCCGTGCTCGGCGCATTCGCGCAGGCACTCCACCATCCATTTGGCGACCTCGTCCCAGCGGTTTTCGTAACCGGCGGGCACCGGCCCGGCAAACACGCGGATGACCGGCGCGCCCAGCCGCACGGCGACCTCGATCCATTCCTTGACGTGGCGCACGTCGGCGGCGCGTTTGGCCTTGTCGGTCGTGGCGAAATCGTTGCGCACGCCCGTGCCGCTGATGTCCAAACCCAGTTGGAACGCGCGGCGCTTGAAGTCGTTCACAAACTTGTCCGGCGGCACCGCCGGATAGCCCGGAAAGAAATATCCCGTCGGGTCAATCGCATCGAAGTTGTGCTCCGCGCAAAAGTCCAACAGGTCGAACAACGACATTCCCGGCCCGCGCCCCTTGAGGCGGTCGTTGAGGGCCTTGCTGAAGGAGTAGGCGTTGAGGGCGATTTTGAGGCGCGGCCCGCCGGGGCGTTTCGGCGGCGTGTAGGCTTGCGCAGCGGGCGCGGCCAGACCCAAACCGAGGCTTGCCGCCCCGGCGGGCAGCAGCGCGGCCCGTTTCAAAAAGGTTCGGCGATCGTGCAACTCGTTCATGGCAGATGTCCGGTTGGCCCGCAACCACCGCGCCGGCATGAGAGGCCGGTGCCGGTGGTCCCGCCGGGCCAACTCCAATTCCACCAGTCAATAGCGGCCCGTGCCGCGTTTAGGACACTGCCCACTTGATGCACGCCGCGCCGCGCGGCCCGGCGCAAAGGTTTGTCCCAATTCCGCCCCGCCGCGCTATTTGGTCTGCGGTTGGCCTTGGCGCGTCCGGCCCCGGGCCGGAACGCAACGCCGGGCCGTGTGGGTGATCCACACCTGGGAGACTGGCGACATTCAACCGTGATTGGAACGATGAAACCTCTGCTTGCACGCGCCGCCCTCGGGGTGAGCGGATTGATGTTAATCGCCGCCGGCGGCGCTCCGGCTCAACCGCTGGTGCTCTCCGGCACCAATTACCTTCAGGACTTTCAAACTCTCGCCTCGGGGCTGCCCGTCGGCTGGAGCGTCCGGGATGACGCCACCGCCACCAGTCTGGGCGTGCCGCTGTCTTTCACCGCCACACCCACGCCGTGGCTGCTCGCCTCCGGCATCTTTGCCAACATGGCTTCCGCCGACAACACCGACACCAACGGTGTGCCCTTCACCGGCGGCGGCCTGACCGACAACGCCAATCAAAACGCCGCCACCAACCGCGCTCTGGGTGTGCGCCTGAGCGCCGCCCTGGACCCCGGCGCCGCCTTCGTGCTGCAAATCTCCAACACGATCGGCTTCAAGGATTTCGTGCTCTCGCTGGACCTGATGACCCTGACCACGTTTTCCCGAACCAGCATCTGGACGATTGACTACGCGGTGGGCGACACGCCCACGAGCTTTACGCCGCTGGGCGTTTACTACGAACCCACGCCGGGCTTTTTCGGCTGGACCAACCGCACCTTCGCGCTGCCGGCCAGCGTCAACGACCAGAGCCAAAACGTCTGGATTCGCGTCGCCAACATCACCGCCGTCTCGCAGAGCGGCAACCGCGACGCCGTTGCGATTGACAACGTCCGGCTGAGCTGGTCGCTCGTGCCGCCCTCGACGGATCCGCCGGTGATCCTGACCCAGCCGCAGAGCCGCACCAACAACGCGGGTACAACCGCGCTGTTCACTGTTGAAGCCGGCGGCAGCAGCCCGCTGGCCTATCAATGGCGACGCTTCGGCACCAACCTGCTCAACGACGACCGCATCGCGGGCGCCACCTCCTCGACGCTTCAGATTGCCGCGCTCGTGGGGGCCGACGCCGGCCATTATTCCGTCGTCATCACCAACGCCTACGGGGCGGTGACCAGCGCTGTCGCCGTGCTCACCGTTGTGGACCCGGCCATTCTGACCTCGCCGCTCAGCCGCACCAACGTCGCGGGCGACACCGCCCAACTCAGCGCGCTGGGCGCCGGCACGTTGCCGTTGAGCTACCAGTGGCGCCGCCACGGCACCAACATTCCCGGCGCCAGTGGCCTGCTCCCCAATTGGGCCCCCCAAACTCTCACACTCACCAATCTCCAGCCCGCCACCGCCGCCGCCTACACGTTCATCGTCTCCAACGCGCTCGGCGTCGCCACCAGCGCCGTGGCTACGCTGACGCTCCTGCCCACGCCCGCCGTCAACCTGGCCACCTGGACCTTCAACAGCGACCCGGCCGACGACAATCCATTGACCGGTGTGGACACGCCCGCCTCCGGCAGCGGCACAGCCACCATCCTGGGCGTCACCCCCGGATTCAACCTCGGCAGCGTTTCCGACCCGGCGTCACCCGGCGCGGACAACTCGGGCTGGACCACGCGCGACTACGCGCCCCAGGGCACGGAGAACAAGCTGCGCGGGGTGCAGTTCAGCGTCAGCACCGTCGGCTATCAGGACGTGCTCCTGACCTGGGAACAGCGGCATTCGGCCCGCGCCAGCCGTTACGTGCGCCTGCAATACACGACCAACGGCGTGGATTATCTCGATGACGCGGTGCTCGATCTGGGCGGCCAGCAGAACAACTTCGTCTTGCTCTGGCGCAGCCTGGCAGCCGTGCCCGCGGTCAACAACAACCCGAACTTCGCGTTCCGGCTTGTCGCCGAGTTTGAAGACACGGCCACCGGCAGCACCAACGCTAGCTATGCCGCCACCGACCCGACCCAATCCTACGGCGGTTCGGGCGAAATCCGCTTCGACATGGTCCGGGTGTTCGCCAACGCACTCGGCACGGCCGCGCCCATCCAGATTCAGAGTTTCAGCCTCAGCGGCGGCGTCGCTCGGCTCGATTTCACGGCCGGCAACAGCGACGTACCATCGAATTTCACGCTGCAAAGCGCCGGCGTCGTCAGCGGCCCCTACACCAACGCTCCGGCCACGATCACCCAGTTGGCTCCGGGCTTGTTCCGCGCCGAGCGCGCGCTGAGCGGGGCGCAACAATTCTACCGGATCAGGCGGAACTGAGCGCCGTTGATCCGGCGCCGGCGCGGGCGACGATTTGATCCATCGCCCAGCGGGCGTGCTCGGCCACGAGCGGCTCGTCGGTCGCAGCGATGCGTTCCAGCGCGGGCAACGCCGCCGCATCGCCCACGTTGCCCAGCGCCACGCAGACGTTGCGCCGCAGACCGCGCCGCTTGACCCGCGCCAGGGGCGTCTGGGCAAAGCGCGCCCGGAACGCCGCCTCGTCAAGCTCAAGCAATTCCAGCAGGTCCGGCGCGTCGAGGTCGGGCCGCGCGTGCGCGCGCAGGAGGCGACCTTCGCGGGCGAAGCGATTCCACGGGCAGACGGCCAGGCAATCGTCGCAACCGAAGACGCGGTTGCCAATGGCCGGGCGCAGTTCGACCGGAATCGGCCCCTTGAGTTCGATGGTCAGGTAGGAGATGCAGCGGCGGGCGTCGAGCTGGAATGGTGCGAGGATGGCGCGCGTGGGGCAGGCGTCCAGGCAGCGGACGCAACGCCCGCAGTGGTTGTGTTCCGGCGCGTCAGGTTCGAGTTCCAGCGTGGTGAGGATTTCGCCCAGAAAAATCCAGTTGCCGAACCGGCGGCTGATGAGGTTGGTGTGCTTGCCGATGAAGCCCAGGCCGGCGCGCTGCGCGAACTCGCGTTCCAACACCGGGCCGGTGTCCACATACCAGCGCGAGCGCGTGTTCGGGCCGCCGAGTTGATTGATAAAAGCCGCCAGTTCCTCGAGTCGCGCGCCCAGCACCGCGTGGTAATCCCGGAATCGGGCGTAGCGGGCGACGAAAGCGGAGCTGGGATGCGGGGTTTGGGATGCGAGCGTCGCGGTTGCGTAGCTTGCGACCACACAAATGACGCTGCGCGCGCCGGGCAACAGGCGCTGCGGTTCGAGGCGTTTTTCGGCGTTGCGTTCCAGGTAGGCCATCGCGCCGTGATGGCCGGCGCGCAACCAGTGTTGGAAGGCGGCGGCGTGGTCCGGCGCGGCGGCCGTGGTGAACCGGCACTGGTCAAAGCCCAGCTCCAGGGCGCGTTGCCGGATGGCGTCCTTCATCGGGCGCCGGATTGCGCCAGGCGGAACTGGTGGATGACCTGCTGGGCGACCTCGCGAATCGTGCGCATCTCGGTGTTGATGAGCACGTCGGCCTGGCGATAGTGAGGCTCGCGCGCCGCCAGCAGCGTGCGGATGCGCTCCAAGGGGTCGGGCACGTTCAACAGCGGGCGATGGGTCTGGTGCTTGACCCGCTCGTAAATTTTTTCCGGGGAGGCCCACAGGCAGACCACCAGCGCGTGAGTTTTGAGGCTGGCCATGTTGGCCGGGTTGACCGGCAGGCCGCCGCCGGTGGCAATCACCGTGCGCTCGCGTCGCGCCAGTTCCTCGACCAGTTTGGCCTCCATCTGCCGAAATGCCGGCTCGCCCTCCTGCGCGAAAATTTCGGTGATCGGCTTGCCCGCGCGCGCCTCGATGACCGTGTCGGTGTCCAGAAACGTGAAGCGCAACGTGTCGGCCACGAGGCGACCGACGGAGGATTTTCCCGTGCCCATGAAACCGATGAGCGCAATGTTGACCAGTTTCCGAGCGTCGGCCATGCGGTTGAATTAACCGAAGCGCGCGCCGACTGCACGCCGTTTCTCTCGCGCGGCGGACGTCCGGTTGGCCTCACCGGCGCGAGCCGAGGCGCCTGGAATCCCCGTCCCCGCGTCGAACCCCTCGTCGGTTCAATGTCCCGGGGCGTGTTCCTGAATGTATTCCTGCTTGAGGCCGAGTTTTTCGGGCGCATGCAGCACGAGCATCTTCATCCGAACGTCGGCGGGCACTTCGCGCTGCGTGAGCTTGGAGACCACAACCATGAGCGTGATCGCCAGCGGCACGGCCCAAATGGCGGGTTGTTCGCACAAAATGCGCAGGAGCGGATGCGCCGCCCAGAACTGGTTCAGCGGGGCGAAGCCGGCGAAGATTTTGCCCATCGCACCCTTGTCGAGCGCGAGGCTGCTGAGGTTGGTCAACGTCACGGCCGCCAGCGCGCACAGGCCTCCGGCAAGCATGCCCGTGGCCGCGCCCTTCATCGTCATGCCGCGCCACCAGATGCTCATGAACAACAGCGGGAAGTAACTCGCTGCAGCGATGGCGAACGCCTGACCGACCATGAAGTTGATCTCCAGCGGCTCGACAAACAGGCCCGCGACCACCGCGCCGCTGCCGAGCACGATGGCGCCGAGCCGGAACATGCGCATGCGTTGTTGCGGCGTGGCCCGCGGCCGGAGCATCCGTCCGTAAACATCGTGTGCCAGCGCGCCAGTCATGGAAACGAGCAGGCCACTGAAGGTGCTCATGAACGCCGCAAACGCGCCCGCGCAGGTGATGCCGCTGAGGATCGAACCCCACGGGAAAGGTTTCGAGGGTTTCGGGGCAGCCGAATCAGCAGGGGAGAAAAGGGGAGGAGGAGCAGAGGAGACTTCTCCCCCCTGCCCCTTTTCCCCTCTGTCCCTTTTCATATCCGGTGCGTCCAGGACCTTCGGCAATTCAAGCACCACTTTATCCGTCCCCTTGGCGCCGGCCCCGGCGTAAAGCTCCGGCAACAGGTTGCGCCCCATCACGCCGAACACCGGCGGAAACAAATAAAACGTCCCGATCAACACCATCACCCACATCGTCGTGCGCTTGGCCGCGACGCCGTCGGGATTGGTGTAAAAGCGCACCAGAATGTGCGGCAACCCCGCCGTGCCGCACACCAGCGCAATGATGAGCGAGTAGGTGTAGAGCAGCGCATAAGGCCGGGCCGCGTCGCCGGTGAGACCCGCGGCTTTGGCCGGTCGGCTCGTCAGCGGTCCGAAGGGCGAAACCCAGACCTCATCGGCCGGCGCCTTTTCGGGCAGGGGCTTTCTCAATGCAGAACTTTGAACCTGGAACTCTGAACTTGGAACCCGGAACGGTTCGTTGCCGGGCGCCGGATCGCTTCGATGTTCAATGTTCGATGCTCCATGTTCGGTGTTCGCCCCCAACTGACTTCCGTAATGCCCATAGACCGCCATGAGCACGAAGATGGGCACGGAGATGGCGAACATTTTGAGCCAATACTGAAACGCCTGCACCAGCGTGATGCCCTTCATGCCGCCGAGCGCGACGTTGAGCGTGATGACCGCGCCCACCAACACCACGCCCGCCCCATACGGCAGGCCCGGGAAAATGTAGGCCAGCGTCGTGCCCGCGCCCTTCATCTGCGGCATCGTGTAGAAAAACCCGATGAAGAGCACAAAGCACACGGCGATCTTGCGGAACAGGGGCGAGTCGTAACGGCCCTCGGCGAAATCCGGGATTGTGTAGGCGCCGAAGCGTCGCAACGGCCCGGCGATGAACAACAGCAAAAACAGGTAGCCGCACGCGTAGCCGACCGGATACCACAGCGCGTCGTAGCCGCTGGACATGACCATGCCGGCGATGCCCATGAAGCTGGCGGCGCTGAGGTATTCGCCGGAGATGGCGCTGGCGTTCCAGCCGACGCTCACGTTGCGGCCGGCCACGAAGAAATCGCTCGCCGTGCGCGATTTGCCCGCCGACCAGAAGCCCATCCAGATGGTCACGACGACCGTCGCGACACTGAAGGCGAGGATCCAGGGGTCAATGTGGTCGAGGATGGATGTCATCGTTCCCCAATTTGAAAGTGGGAAAGTGAGAAAGTGGGCCAGCGGCGTTGGACAGCGGGCGTTCCGCAGGTGACCTCCACCTGCCTGCTTTCCCACTGGCGCACTTTCAACTTGTTTGGGACGCGATTCATTCAGATTTCGAAGGGGTCGCCGTTTTCCGCAGCAGCCAGACATCCGGCCGGTTGCCCATGTTCACGAGCTTTCCCAGAATACGGTCACAGAGCCGATGCAGTTCTCGGCCCTGCGCCTTGGACAGGTAACCGCAATCAACAGCGTGCATGACCCAGACCTGGGTTTCGGCCGCTTCTCCTTCCGCTTCATTGAGCTTGTTGAGGAACGCAGCTTCGTATTTGCGACGTCGCCAGGCTTCGGCGATTAAAGCGCTCACGGCGCGCGAGGCCCGGCGTCCCTGATC
>JAOAIM010000231.1 GCA_026414705.1 Verrucomicrobiia bacterium
CTCCCAAATCAGGCGCATTGCCGCGACCAGCTCTGCCTCGGCCACGCACAAGATGTCGCGTGCGTGCCGCCGGAGGATCGCAAAGGTGCGCTCACTCAACGCAGCGCGAAGGCCGTCGGCACAAGTTTGCCCGCCCGTGGCCGGTTGCAAGCGGCCGGTGCGCAGGGATTCGGCAGCGTCGCTGACCGCCTCCGGTTCGGCCCCGAACACGGCGCATGGCCGGCGCGCGGCCGCCACGGCCAGCGCAATACCGCTGAGCAAACCGCCGCCGCTGACCGGCGCGATGACCGCGTGCAGCTCCGGTTGCTGCTCCAACAACTCCCAGCCCACCGTCGCCTGCCCGGCAATCACGCGCACATCGTCATACGGGTGCACCAGCACCGCGCCGGTTTCGCGCTGCACTCGCTCGGCTGTCGCCATCCGGTCGGCGAGCGTCGGCTCACAGAAGATGATTCGCCCACCGTAGTGCTCGACGGCGCGGACTTTGACCGCTGCCGTGTCGCGCGGCATGACGATGTGCGCCGGGATGCCGCGCAGGGCAGCGGCACAGGCCAGGGCCGCGGCATGGTTGCCGGATGAATGCGTCAACACGCCACGCGCCGCCTCAGCCGGGCCGAGACTTTGAACCGCGTTCCACGCGCCGCGAAACTTGAACGAGCCGGTGCGCTGCAAATTTTCGCATTTGAAGAACAACCGGGCTCCGGTCAGCCGATCCAAGCTGGAGCAGGTGAGCACGGGCGTGCGATGTGCGACCCCGGCCAGCCGTTGGCGCGCTGCCCGGAGGTCTTCTGGTGTTGGAATGGTTGCGTTCAAGGTCGCCTGGGATGGAGCGTGCCGGGCGTGCCAGTGTCACCGAGAGGTCGTTGCGCCGGGTGCATAAACGGACAGCCGGTGAATCGGCGTTGAGCGTGCCGCGTGGGCAGCTCTCTGAAAACCGTGGTTTACGTAAGTTGGTGAACCGCCGGGTGTCAAGGCGCACAGCCTGATGGTGCTCCCGCCTTTCGAGGCCGCTCACAGGCTGACAAACCGGCCAACTCGCGCTTTTGAGAGGAGCGGCAGCGGAACGAACAGCGCCGGCTCAAGGCCTGACACGGTTGCCAAAAGCAGTCGCGGCACGGCTTGACCCGCAGGGCGAATGCGTGATTTGTTGGGTCCATGCTACCTGACCTCTTTTCGGTTTGTGCGAATCTTCGCAGGGCATTTCCGGCGCCGGGATTGGTTGTGTTGACCTTGTTGGCCCTGTTCCTCTTACCCGCGCGGGCCGGGGAATTGCGAGTTGAGCGGTTGTTTGGCCCGGAGGTTCAGACCGGCCCCTACAAACACCCGGCGCGCATCGAGGCGCTCGCCAACGGCGATCTTTACCTGGTGTATTACGGCGGCAAGGGCGAATACGCGCAGGACACGGGCTTGTTCGCGTCGCGGCTCAAAAAGGGGGCGCGCAAGTGGACCGCGCCGGTGCGCATTGCCCGCGATCCATTTCGCTCGCTGGGCAACGGGGTGGTGTGGCAGGCGCCCGACGGGCTGGTCTGGCTCTTTTACGTCGTGCGCTACGGCGAGACCTGGGCGACCTCGCGGGTGCAGGCGAAGGTCTCGCGCGACCACGCGCACACCTGGTCGGACGCTTTTCCGCTGGTCAACGAGGCGGGGATGATGGTCTGCAACCGGCCCATCGTGCTGCACGACGGTGATTATCTGCTGCCGCTTTATCACGAGGTCGGCGAGCCGGGTTTCATTGCGCCGGAGACCTGCGGATTGTTTCTGCGCTACAACATCAAGACCCGCGAGTGGCAGCAAACCGGGCGCATCCGCTCGGCCGCCGGCAACCTCCAACCGGTGCCGGTGGAACTGCGCCAGAACGTGCTGGTCGCCTACTGCCGACGGGGCGGCAACTACGAACCGACCACCAACGGGTGGCTCATCCGCGCCGAGTCCCACGACGGCGGCTGGACGTGGAGCGAAGGGGTCAACTCGCAGTTCCCCAACCCGAATGCCTCGGTGGATTTCATCAAATTGCGCAGCGGCAACCTGCTGCTGGTGTTCAACGACAGCATGAACGAGCGCACGCCGCTGACGGTGGCGCTTTCGCCCGACGGCGACCGCACCTGGCCGTGGCGCCGCAACATCGTCGAGGGCCCGGGCAGTTTCGGATATCCGATGGCTATCCAAACGGCTGACGGGAAAATCCACCTCGTCTTCACGTCCCACGAGCGCACGGTGATCAACTATGCGGTGTTCGACGAGGCGTGGATTCGAGAGGGCGGGCGCGTGAAGAGCTGGTTGCAACGCTGNATTGGTCCAAAGTTTCGCATCGCGCCAACGACCGTGTGCCCCCCTGCCCCGCCCGGCTGCGCCCTGCGTTCTTGGTGCTCCACCCGACGCGGCCGCGTTGCAAAAAGGCCCGTTGCAACCGGTTCGTGACGCGGATTACGGACGCCCGGAGGTCAGGAAAGCTCCGACCAGAGGGCGAGGTCGTTTCTGGATGCAAATTCGGCAGGCCCAAAAGCCACGCGGCCCGGCTCGACGCCCTTTTTCCGTTTGCATCTTTGGAAGAGGGAAGGAAAGTTCATCGCGCGTATGAACAGTGTTTCACAGCCGCGTCGCCGGGCTTGGCTCTGGACAGCGTGGCTAGGCATGGCGTTTGTCGTCGGCGCGGGTCAGGCGCAAACGGCGCCCGATCTGGGCGAGCCGCCGCCCGCGCCCAAGGACGTTTCCGGCCTGCCGCGCCGCGTCGGGCCGCTCTCGGTCACGGGCGGATTTACCGTGAACATCGCCTCGCGCGAGGAGGTGCGCTCGTTCTTCAACGCGGTTTACCGGTCATCGGAGGGCGTTCCGATGAATTCCTCGGCGGTCGTGGCCAGTTGCGTGGCCGGGACGAACGCGACCGCCTTTCTGCAAGCCGAGTTGCGGCGCATCAACTGGTTTCGCGCCATGGCCGGTGTGCCGGCGAACGTGAGCTTCGCCGCCACCAACAACACACGCTGTCAGCAGGCGGCGCTCATGATGGCGCGCAACAACACGCTCAGCCATTATCCACCCAGCAGTTGGTTCTGCTACACCAGTGACGGCGCGCTGGCGGCACAGAATTCAAATCTCGCACTGGGCACCAGCGGCGCGGCGGCGATTACCGGTTACATGCAGGACTTCGGGGCGGTCAATGCGCCCGTGGGCCATCGCCGTTGGCTGCTGTATCCGCAGACGCAGATCATGGGCGGCGGCGATGTGCCCGCGCAAAGCCCGTTCAACGACGCCAACGCGACGTGGGTTTTTGACGGGCATTACTTCGACCCGCGTCCGCCCACGCGCACGCCGTATGTGTCCTGGCCGCCGCCGGGCTTCACGCCGTATCAGGTGGTCTTCCCGCGCTGGTCGTTCAGCTATCCGGGCGCGAATTTCACCAACGCCACCATCACCATGACCAGCAACGGCGTGCCCGTCACCGTGTTCAAGGAATCCGTTGTGCCGGGGGCCGGCGAGAACACGGTCGTCTGGGTGCCGATGGGCCTGGATCCAAACAACTTTGCCACGGTCTTCCCGTTCAACGGCAGCGACACGGTTTATACCGTCACAATCAGCAACATCGTCGGGATGCCGCAGAGCACCTACACCTACAACGTGACGGTGTTTGATCCGGCGGTGCCGGGTGCGGATTTCTACCCGCCCGTGATCAGCGGGCCGAGTCAGCCGCTCGTTGGCGGGTCGAACTTTTACACGTTCAACGCCGTCTCCAACGCCACCGGCTACCAGTGGCGCGCCTCGTTGCGCTGGGCTTACGCGCTGGCGGACGGCGCCGAGGGCGGCACGACCAACTGGGACATCGTCACCACCACCAATTACAACCCGCGCGTCAGTTCGCCCTACCCGGTGGCCTCCGGCAGTTTCGCGTTCAACCTCCGTCATCCCATGCCGCCCGGCACCGACATGCTCACGCTCAAGCAGGTGTTCGTGCCCCGAACCAACGGTCTGCTCACCTTCCGCAGCCGATTGACCTGGGCCTACTTCGACGAATACGCCAAGGTGCAGGTCTCCACCAACGGCGGCATCACGTGGGTGGACGTGTATTCGCAACAGGGCACCGGCGGTCAGGGCGAAACCAGTTTCACCCTGCGCTCGGTGTCGCTCACGAACTTCGCCGGCCGCCCCACGCAACTGCGGTTCAATTACGTTTACGTGGTGGGCGGACAGTACTTCCCCTGGACCAATCCCGGCGACGGCTGGACCATTGACGACATCGTCATCACCAACGCCGACGCCCTCACCCCGCTGGCTACCAACGCCACGACCACGACGAACTTCGTGTTCACCCCCGCCCAGGCAACCAATTACAACCTCGAAGTGCGCGCGCTGATCTTCACCGAGTTCCCGCTCGACTGGGGGCCGGCCCGACAGGTCAGCGCCGTCGCTCCGCCCCTGGTCATCCAACTGGCCGCGCCGCTGCTCACCAACAACCAGGTTTGGATTCCCTTCACGGTGGTGTCCGGCAGCGCCGCGACGTTCAAGCTCCTGCACGCCGACCAACCGCAAGGCCCGTGGACGACCAACACCGCCGCCACGCTCACGACCAACACGCCCGGCGTCTCCTACCGCTTCACCGCCCCCGTTGCGGCCAACGCGAAGTTCTACCGCGTCCAATCGCCCTGAACCCGCCGGGGAACCCAATCCCACCGCCCGCACCGCCCCTTCGGCTGGAACCAATCAATTCAATCCACAGATGAATGCGGATTTACGCGGTGAACGGTTGGTTGACGGCTTTTGCCGGGCATGGTCAGCAGACCTTCGAGCTCATGCCGGTCCATCCCCGATCTGTCGCCCAGGAGGCCAGATTGGCGCGTCGCCCAGGTCATCGCGCCAGCGTTTTGGAGTGCGGCGACTTGTCGCCACTTTGGATCCGCCAACTGGAAATCGGCGACCGGCTCGCCCGCTCCTGCTCGCTCGGCCCTGCGGGCCTTGCCGTCGCTGCGCTCCGACGCTCCACGCGCCGTTCGATGTTCGATGTTCAGTGTTCGGTGTTCGATGTTGCCAGAGCGCGCTGCCCGCGCTCCCTCTCCCAGCGGGAGCGGGCCGGGGTGAGGGAGAACGC
>JAOAIM010000232.1 GCA_026414705.1 Verrucomicrobiia bacterium
CCCTCAAGGGAGAGGGAATTCCCCAAGCCGCGCAAGGGCAACGCAGTCGCCGCTGACGTCCGCACCGCCCTGTTCAAAGTTCAAAGTTCAAGGTTCAAAGTTCAAAGTTTGGTGTGCCGGGGATCGGCGCTTTCGCCTCGCCAACTGCCAGTCGGCGGCACGGCAGATTTCCAATCTGCGCTACGCGCCGACGCTCTGACGCTCCACGCGCCGACGCTCCAACGCTCTACCGCCCCACCGTCGCCCCGAACACCTTCCGATACACCTCGCGGATCGCCCCGCGCCATTGTGCCAGCGCGTCACGGAACGCCTCCGGGGTCTCGAACCCACAGCGCACGGCGACGCGGTAAAACGGCGCCGGGTCATCGGGCAGGACCGTTTCGCCCTCATAACTCCAACGGCGCAGGATGCCCTCGACGCGACGCAGCGCGCGGTAGTTTTCCAGCAATCGCTCGGCGTCCGGCAACACGCCCGCGTCGCGCCCGCGTTCGAGCGCGCGCAGGGTGTGCGCCTCCTGCCAGCCGTGTTCCAGGCAGAGGGTTTGCGCGATGAACTCGGCGTCCATCAAGCCGCCGCGGCCGGTCTTGATGGCGAGCGCGTCGCGGCCCGGCGGGGTGCGCTCCTTCTCGATGCGCATGCGCATGGCGTGAATCTGCTGTTTCCAATCCGGCGCGAAGCAGGCGGGTCGGTCGGCCGGCGGTGCGGCGGCGGAAAAGTTGGTCAGCCGCGCGGTGAACTGTTGAAACGCCCGGCCCAGCGCGAGGTCGCCCGCCACGGGTCGGGTGCGCGTGAGGGCCTGAATTTCCCAGAGCCAGGCGCGGCGGCGGTAGTATTCCTCAAAAGCGTCGAGCGTGTTGACCAGCAGCCCTTTTTCGCCGTCGGGCCGCAGGCGCGCGTCGGTGTGAAAGACCAGCCCGCGCTCGGTGCGGCGCGAGATCAGGTCGAGCACGGCAACGGCCAGCGGTTGCAGGCGGGCGAGATTCCGGGTGCCGGGCGGCGCCACAAACACCACGTCCAGGTCCGAGCCGTAGTTGATCTCGCAGCCGCCGAGCTTGCCCAGGCCGACAATGACAAAGGGCGGGGATTTGAGCCGGTGCTGGCGCATGACCACTTCGAGCGCGTATTGCAGACAGGCATCGGCCAGCGCCGAGAGTTCGGCCAGGTTTTGCTCGAAGTCCACCAGGCCCAGAATGTCGCGCAACCCCAGGCGCAGCAGTTCGGCCTCGTGATAACGTCGCAGCCAGACGAACTGGTCGGGGTCATCGCGTCCGTGGCGCAGGTCGGCGAGAATTTCCCCGGCGGATTTGGCCTGGCGCAGCCGGTCGCTGAAGACCAGTTCGTCATACAACTCGGGTGCGCGGATCAACGTTTCGGCCAGGAACTCCGAGCGATCGA
Organism: Verrucomicrobiia bacterium; assembly: GCA_026414705.1. Lineage (GTDB taxonomy): Bacteria > Verrucomicrobiota > Verrucomicrobiia > Limisphaerales > JAOAIM01 > JAOAIM01. The sequence continues at coordinate 1,396 of JAOAIM010000232.1, forward strand.
ACAGCAGCAGCAGATCAAACAGCGCCGGGTTGCTGGTCCACATCTCGAACAACATCGCGCGCGCGCCGTAGGCGCTGATGAAACTGTCCAGGCGCGTGACGACGCGGTCGGGATCGGAAAGGACCGGTCGGCCGGGCACGGCGGGGACGGCGCGCGGCGGGCCGTCGGTGGCACGCGGACAAAACTCAAACAACCGCTCCGCCAGCCGCCACGCCATTTCCTCGGTGCGCGCCGACACGTGCACAAAACCCGGCCCTTCGACAAACTCCTTCAACACGCGAAACGCGCGGTCCGGGTCGCGAAATCCGCGCCGGGCCAGCCACGTTTTCCATTGAGCCTCGTGTCCGTCGAAAGCGCGCGGGAACTCGCTCGTCGGGGCGGCGGTTGCCGGGGGCTTTTCCGGTTGGAGGAACTGTTGGTAGGCGCGGCGCACCTGGCCGGTGTGACGTCGTCGCGCCGTTTCAAACGCCCGGACGGAGCGGAAGCCCATGAGCCGCGCCAACCGGAGCAGCGCGCGCGGGTCGGTCGGCAGCGTGTGCGTTTGGAGGTTGGCCTCCATTTGGAGGCGATGCTCCACGTCGCGCAGGAAACGGTAGGCGTCAGCCAGTTGCTGCGCGGTGTCCTCGGGCAGCAGATGATAGGCGGCGAGCTTGGCCAGGCACGGGAGCGTTTGGGGAATTTGCAAAAACGGCTGGCGACCCGCGTGCAGGAGTTGATGCGCCTGAACGATGAACTCGATCTCGCGGATGCCGCCGCGACCGAGCTTGACGTTGCGGTCCAGCTCGCCCTCGCGCACAACCTCCTGCTCGGTGCGCGTTTTCATGGCGGCGATTTCGCGCAGGACGCTTTCGCTGATCGCGCGCGGGAAGCGGAACGGTTGGACCATCTCCAGAAACTCGTGGCCCAGGGCGGTGTCGCCGGCGACCGGACGGGCCTTGATGAGCATCATCCGCTCCCAGACCTGGCCGTATTGCGCGTAGTAGTTCTCGTAACTCGCCAGCGAGCGGCACAGCGGGCCGGCGTCGCCCTCCGGCCGCAGGCGCATGTCCACGCGATAGAGCGCGCCCTCGCTGCTCAGGCGCGTGACCTCCGCGATGAACGCCTCGGCCAGCCGGTTGAAGAAGGCGTGGTTGCTCATCACCGGCGCGGGCGGTTTGGAACGACGCGACTTGACCGGGGCCGACGTCGCGGCGGGTGGCGGCGTTTTGAAGACCTGCCCTTCCTCGCTGTAAACAAACAGCAGGTCCACGTCCGAACTGTAATTGAGTTCCTGGCCGCCGAGCTTGCCCATGCCCAGCACCGTGAAGCCCGTGCGCTGCCAGCGCCCGGCGGCGTCCTGGTGAAACGGCGTGCCGAATCGCTCGGTGAACTGCCGCTCGCACACGCGCCAGACCGCCTCCAGGCACACGTCGGCCACGTCGGACAGTTCGCGCGTGATCACCACCACGTCACCCAGCCGCGCCAGATCGCGTGCGGCGATGCGCAGCAGTTCGCGCTGTTTGAAGCGGCGCACGTGCGCAAGTGCCCCGGCGAAATCCCGCTGCGCCAGCGCCGGCTCCAACGCCGACTCGACCTCCGCGCGCAGCCCCTGCACGCGGCGCGGATGCCGGATGCGCTCCGGTTCCAGCAACGTCAACCAGTCCGGGTGCGCCACGAGCCACTCGCCCAGCGCCTGCGAGCCGCTCAAGAGCGCAACGACGATGCGCGCGTGTTCGGGCGTGGCGCGTTCCATCGCCTCGCGCGCGCCGGTTTGGAGCAGGGCCTCCACGAAACGGCGGGCGCGCTCGGGATCGGCGCACGCGCGGATGGCTTGTGCCCAGGGCGCATTTTTCATGAGGCGGGCGCCGGCTGGACCGATGCGCGCTCGAGCGTCACCGCGGTTTGAGCACGCTCGCCGGGCGGTTTGAGGCGGGTGAACAGGCCGCGCCAGAAGCCCAGTCCGTAGAGCAGGTGCGCCAGCACGAGCAACGGCACGGCGCGCCAGGCGCGCGAGGGCGTGCTGCGCGCCAGAAAATCGAGCCATTGCGCAGCCAGCAACACGGCATACAGCGCCAGCGGCGCCAGCGCCCACGTGCCGAGCCACGCCAACCCCAACGGCAGCGTGACCACGTAAACCACGAACAACGGCGGAATGAAGTTCAGCGCCGAGCCGGGCGTCGGATGCACGCGGAACTGTTCGGCGCGACCGCGTCCGTAGGTGAGGAGCATCCGGCAAAACGCTTTGAGCGTGGGGCGCGGGCGCCGATAAGCCAGGAACGCCGGGTCGTAAATGAGTTTGCCGCCGCGCTGTTGCAACTGGTCCATGAGGGCGTTTTCCTCATTGGGATAGAGCGCTTCGTTGAAGCCGCCCAGCGCCAGGAGCGCGTCGCGCCGCGCGATGAGATTGCAGAGAATGAGTTCCTTTTCGCTGGTGGCGCGTGTGAAACCCACCGGCGTGTAGCGGGCGCGGCTCGGCCCGAAGGCGAGCCAGCTCGCCAGCACCAGCGCGAACACCTGCTCATGTTCGGGCGCGTCGAGCGGACAAATGTTCGGGCCGCCGACCATGACCACATTCGGGTCTTCAAAATGCGCCAGCGCGCGTCGCACATTTTCCGGTTCGGGTAGCGAATCGTCGTCGAGGAAATACACCAGTTCGCCGCGCGCGACCCGCAGGGCGGCATTGCGTTGCACCGAGGGCTGACGGCCCCGGGCGATGAGGATTTCGAGTTGACCGGGCGGGTAATCGAGCCGACGAACCGCGTCCAATGCCCGGATCACCGCCAGGTCCGGACGGGCGGGAATCAGCACCGTGACGCACGGCAACGCATCGCTCACGCGCGCAGGCTAGGAATCGGCGCGGGCGCTTCAAAGCCGAAAGTGCGCAACGCCGGTGCGATACGTCAGAAGTCGCGGCCGGCAGTTGAGGGCGAATCCGGCGACCTGTCGCTTTCGATTTGCCGACTGCCAGTCGGCGGTACGGCAGATTGCCAATCTGCGCTACGCGCCGACGCTCCACGCTCCGACGCCCCATTGTTGTTCCTCCGTTCCTGAGTTCCTCCTTCGTTGTTCGATGTTCGATGTTCGGTGTTCGATGTTTTGCGGCGCACGCCCGCACTTCCTCTCCCAGCGGGAGAGGGCCGGGGTGAGGGAGAACGCATCGTGAAATTCGGGCGCTCAAATCTTCACGGCGGCTTCACCCTCACCTGTTCCCTCTCCCTCAAGGGAGAGGGAATTCCCAAGCCGCTGAACTCGCGCGCGAGAGCGTTTTGGAGTGCGGCGACGTGTCGCCGCTTTGACTGGCTTGCCGACTGCCAGTCGGCGGCACAGCAGATTGCCAATCTGCGCTACGCTCCGACGCTCTACGCTCTGACGCTCCACGCTCCAACGCCACGCTCAACGCTGTTGCGCCCCTTCGGGGCTTGAGAGGGTTGGGGCGTCGCCTACCCAGGGCATTGCCCTGGGCTAGCCTTGTGGTCGCGCCTTCGGCGCTCAAGGCCGTTGGTGAAAAAATGTTTTTTCGGCGAGACGAGTGCGCTCCCCTTCCCCGTTCGATGTTCGATGTTCAGTGTTCGTTGTTCGATGTTGTGCAGAGCGTGCTGGGGCGCTCCCTCTCCCAGCGGGAGAGGGTTGGGGTGAGGGAGAACGCATCGTGGGCAAAAGGGTATTCAAATGTTTGCG
>JAOAIM010000233.1 GCA_026414705.1 Verrucomicrobiia bacterium
CTCGAACAGTGCCCGGCATGAGGCGGAGCGGGTTTGGCCAACAGCAGGGGCTTTTTTGCGTTGTGCGGGCGCAGGTCGGCGTTAGGCTGAGGGGTGGAAATGAAGTCCGGCCAGACGATTCAGCGTCCGTTGCGTGCGTTCCGGCGCGTCGCTGTTTCGCGTCGGCAATTTCTGCGGGCGACGGCTTTAACAGCGGTGAGCGCGCCGCTGGTGTTGCGGTCGGGCCTGCTGGCGTCCGCGCCGAATTCCAAGCTCGCTCATGCGTGCGTGGGTGTGGGCGGGATGGGCCTCAATGATCTCAAGTCCCTTCAAAGCCATGCGCGGGTGCAGATTGTGGCGATTTGTGACGTGGACGCGCAGCATTTGGAAGCGGCAGGTCGTTTGGTGCCGGGGGCACGACGTTACGCGGACTGGCGGGAGTTGCTGGAGACGGAGGGCGACCGGATGGATTCGGTAAACGTATGTGTGCCGGATCACATGCACTTTGCGATCGCCTGGAGCGCCATTCAACGGGGCAAACACGTGTATTGCCAAAAGCCCATGTGCCACGACGTGGCGGAGGTGCGAGCGTTGACGGAAGCGGCGGCGCGCAAACGGGTGGTGACGCAGTTGGGCACGCAACTGGCCGCGGGCGTGGGTGATCGCACCACGGTCCAGTGGCTGCGGGAGGGTGTGATCGGGAAAATCAAACACGCCTGGTTGTGTTCGAACCGGCCCGGCGCGGTGGAACAGTATCGGTTGCCAGGGCCGCGCCCACCGGGTGGGGAATCGCCGCCGCCGCATTTGCGCTGGGATTTGTGGTTGGGCACGGCGCCGGAGCGGCCGTTTGTCCGGGAAATTTATCATCCGGTCAAATGGCGGGCCTGGCTGGATTTCGGGACGGGTTGGTCGGGTGACATTGGTTGCCACATTTTCGATGCGATCTGGAAGGGGCTTGGGCTGGAGAGGCCGCTGAGCGTCGAGGCCAGGGTGCAGGAATCGTGGCGCAATTCGCCCGCGCGCCGCGCCGACACCTGGCCGCAGGCCAACCACATCACCTGGACGTTTCCGGGCAACGCGCGGACCGAGGGCCGCACGCTCACGGTGGAGTGGTTCGACGGGGATTTTTACCCGCCGCAGGAGGTTCGGGCACTTTACTCGGTGGAAGACTATCCTGCGGAGTCGGCGATGTTGGTGGGCACGGAAGGGGCGCTGCTGCATACGCTGGGGCGCCCGCCGGTGTTGCTGCCGGAGAAAAAATTTGAATCGTATCCGCGCCCGAAATTCGAGCCGCTGGATCATTATCATCAGTTCGTGGATGCGTGTCTGGGGCTGACGCGAGCGGCATCGGAGTTTGCGGTGAGCGGACCGATGACCGAAGCGGTCCTGCTGGGCACGGTGGCGGTGCGCGTGCCGGGGATGAAACTGGTCTGGAACGCGCGCCGAATGAAGTTTACAAATGCCGCCGAAGCCAACCGGTTGTTGCGGCGGCGGTATCGCGAGGGTTGGCGCGTCGGCGGTTTTTAAGCCCGCGGTCGGGGAGCTTGAATTTGGAAACCATTCAAACGTCAGTGCAAATGCCATGAAAAAGAACGGTTCACCTTCGGGTCTTTCGCGTCGTCGTTTTCTCGCGGTGACGGGTTTGGCGGTGGCGGCGCCCACGATCATTCCGGCCAGTGCATTGGGTCGGGAGGGTCGGCCCGCGCCGTCGAATCGCATCGTGATGGGGGTGATCGGTTGCGGCTGGATGGGGGGCAGCAACACCGAGGCGTTCATGAACCAGGCGGATTGTCAGGTGGTGGCCGCGTGTGACGTGGACGCGAAGCATCTGCAGGCGATGGTCGAGCGCGTTAACAAGCATTACGGCAACCGCGATTGCGCGGCCTACGATGACTACCGGAAGTTGCTGGAGCGGCCTGACATTGACGCGGTAATGCTGGCACTGCCGGACCACTGGCACGCGCTGATCTCGGTGGAAGCGGCCCGCCGCGGCAAGGACATTTACGGCGAAAAACCGCTCGCGCGCACGATCGCCGAGCAACAGGCCATCGTCCGGGCGGTCCAAAAACACGGCCGCATCTGGCAGACCGGCTCCTGGCAGCGGTCGCAGTCGAATTTCCTCAAGGCCGCCGAGATTGTGCGCAACGGCCTGATCGGGAAAATCAAGCGGGTGGAGGTGGGTTTGCCCGCCGGGCACAGTGATTTTGCCAAGACGAAGGAAAAGACCGCTGTGACCGACCCGCCGCCGGAGCTGGACTACGATTTCTGGCTGGGCCCGGCCGAGTGGATGCCCTACATCGAAGCGCGCGTGCACAAGAACTGGCGCTGGCACTACAACACCGGCGGCGGCCAGTTGCTCGACTGGATCGGGCATCACTGCGACATCGCGCATTGGGGCCTGGGCAACGATGACAAGATCGGCCCGCTGGAGGTCGAGGGCACCGGCGAATTTCCGCCTCGCGACGCGGTGTGGAACACGGCCACTCGCTACTACATCACGTGCAAGTATCCCGGCGACATTGAGGTGATCATCGCCGGCGGCTACGACAACATCAAGGGCGGCACCAAGTGGATCGGCGCCGACGGCTGGGTGTGGGTGAATCGGGGCGCATTCGACTCCTCCAATCCGGCCTGGAACGAAATGGGGCGATTGCCCGAGTCGGAGCGCAAGATCAGCCTCTACAAATCCACCGACCACTACCGGAACTTTTTGGACTGCGTGAAGTCGCGCAAGCCGACGATCACGCCCGCCGAGGTCGCGCATCACTCGGCGATTCCGGGACATCTGGGCCTGATTGCGATGCTGGTGGGCCGGAAAATCCGCTGGGACGCCGAGCGCGAGGTGATTCTGAACGACGAGGGAGCGAGCGAATTGCTGGGGCGCAAATACCGTCTGCGCTGGCGCGGGATGGGAGTTTGAGGTGTCGCGGTCCGGAGCGCCGGGCGGCTTCCGACCCCGAGTGTCCAGCCAGGCCGATGTGGCCGCTCGAAACGTGTGTTTTTGACGGGGTCGGCCTGATTTCCCGCGCACCTGAGCCGTCAGTAACTGCCCACACGCCGGCGAATCGGCGGCGATTCAGCCCGAAAAGCGGCGCAGGCGAGGACCTGCGCCGGGTCGTTCGCGCCGCCCTGGACGCCTGAGCCAGCGCTCACGCCCGACGCACCCGCGCCGACCCGGACGTGACCTTGTCCACAATCCGCAGCACGTCACGACAAACTTTCAGCGGTGTTTGCGTCGCGTCCACCCGGTGCAGCAGCTTGCGCCCGTAAAACTCCAACACCGGTTTGGACTCGCGCTCGTAGGTTTCGAGCCGGTCGCGGATGACCTCGATGTTCGCGTCATCGAGCCGGTTCTCCTTGAGCGCCCGCTTTTGCAGCCGCTCCACCAGCGCGTCAAAGTCGGGACAGTGCAGGTAAATCATCGCCAGCACCTCCAGCGTGTCGCTGAGCATTTCAGCCTGATGCACATTGCGCGGAATCCCGTCCAACACCAGTGTGTCCTGTTCGGGCTGAAACCGCCCGGTGCGCTCACTGTTCCGAATAAACTCCCGCCACAACTCCACCGTCGGCTCGTCCGGCACCAGTTGCCCGCGACTGGAATACTCCAGAAAAATCCGGCCCAGCCGGCTGTTGGGCTTGGTCGCCCGAAACACGTCGCCACAGGCGCAATGGAAAAAGTGCGGGATGCAGCCCAGAATGCGGCCCTGGGTGCCCTTGCCGGCGCCGGGCGCTCCGAACAACAGCAGAGTGCGGTATTTCATGGTGTGCAACGGGTGTCGGCTGTCAGACTGAACCACGGGCGGGTCCGAAACAAGAGCGCACTGTGGCCCGCCACAAGTTGCGTCCCGGCTTCGCCGGTCGGCTTCCAACCACGAGCCCCCGGGGCTTCAGGCGTCTTTGTGCTTGTATTGCACTTCCCGGATTTCGGTAAAGGGCACCGAGACCTCCTGAGAGGCCGCGCCCTTGCGCACGTCCAGGTAAATCTCGTTGGCCGTGATGCGCGTGATCCGATGCGCCACAAACTCGCCGCGCGCGGATTTTACCAACAGCACCATGTCCTTCTCGGCGTCGCGCCGAATTAGACCGAAAAGTCCGGGAAACTTCGTTTCGAAAAACCGCCGATTGAACGTGAACTGGCCGCGCGCGAACACCTGCGTGGGCGGCAGCTTGGGGGCCGCCGCCGCAGCCTCCGCAGCCGCGGGCGTCGCGGGCGACTCGGCGCCTTCCGGAGCGACCGGCGCTTCTTCAGCGTGCGCGGGGGCCTGCCCGGGCTTCCACTCCTGCGCGCTGACAATCCGCGTCGGCAAACACAGGAACACCGCCGGGCCGATCACCGGTGCCACCGCCGCCAACCCGCACACCAGTCCCGCCGGGTATGCCCGCAAAATGGAAATTTCGTAGGCTGCATACAGGTTGGCCGCGTAAAGCAACAGCAACACCACCAAACCGACCGACGACCCGAACAACGCGCCCAACAACGACCGCCGCGCCGGCAACTCCAGCCGTTCCACCGGCTTGATCACCACCTCGGTTTTCTTGATGCGCTGCTCGACCGGGATTTCGATGAACGGCTCGACCAGCGGCGCGAGCTTCGGCCTTTGAGCGAGCGCCTTGAGCGTGGCCTGAGAAAACCGCGTCCAGGCAAATCGCTCGTATTTGCCCCCGCCCAGGTTCAACAACAGCCCGGCTTCATTCCAGGAAACGATGTCGCCGGTCAGGGTCTGGCCGTCGGTCAACTCGAACGTCTCGCTGCGCGCGCCCAGACACCACAGCGCACAGAGCCACAGGCCCACCACGATGCACCGCACATTTCGCACGCGCGCCTTCTAACAAACGCCCCCACCGCGCGAAAGCAAATTCAGCGCGCC
>JAOAIM010000234.1 GCA_026414705.1 Verrucomicrobiia bacterium
TCGCTCCGCCGACTGTGAGTCGGCGGCACGGCAGATTTCCAATCTGCGCCACGCTACACGCTCCGACGCTCCAACGCTCCACGCTCTGAAGCTTCACTGCGATTCTGCCGCTGCAAATCCGGGGCTTGGATTCGCGCGTCCGTTTCGGTTTCATCGCGGGCGAGGCCCCGACGCGGGCTTTCTGGTATGGACGAGACCAACGCATTGATCGAACAGCGCAAGGCCAAGCTGGCGGCGTTGCGCGCCCGGGGCATTGACCCGTTCAAGAACAAATTCACGCCCACCGAAACGTGCGCTGCGGCGCGCGAGCATTACACCGAAGGTCGGGCGGTCGCGCTGGCCGGGCGGATCACGGCGCACCGCGACATGGGCCGCTCCATGTTCCTCGACATCCGCGATCAGTCCGGGCGCATCCAGGTCTATGCGCAACAAAATGTGCTGGGCGAGGGACTGTTCGACATTTTCAAGCATCTCGACCTCGGCGATTTCATCGGCGTGGAGGGGACGCTGTTTACCACGCGCACGGGCGAAATCTCGGTCAAGATCACGCGCTTTGTCGTGCTGGCCAAGGCACTGCGCCCCCCGCCGGTCAAATGGTACGGCCTGGAGGACACCGAGACACGCTACCGCCAGCGCTACCTCGATCTCATCGCCAACCCGGAGGTGCGCGATCTGTTTCTTAAGCGCAGCGAAATCATCCGCGAAATCCGAAACTTCCTGCACGCGCGGGGCTTTGCGGAGTTTGAAACGCCGGTGTTGCAGGCCATTCCCGGCGGCGCGGCGGCGCGCCCGTTCAAAACGCATCACAACGCGCTGGGGTGCGACTTTTACCTGCGCATTGCCCTGGAGTTGCCGCTCAAGCGTTTGCTGGTCGGCGGCTTTGACAAGGTGTTCGAGATCGGGCGCGTCTTCCGCAACGAGGGCATCTCGCGCAAGCATAACCCGGAATTCACGATGCTTGAAGCCTACGAGGCCTACGGCGATTACGAGAGCATGATGGAACTGGTGCAGGGCCTCATCTGCCACGTGGCCGAGAACGTTCTGGACACGCTCATCGTCGAGCACAAGGACGCCGAGGGGCGTGTGGTGCGCACGATTGATCTCACCCCGCCCTGGCCGCGCGTCAAATACAAGGACCTGGTGCGCGAACGCGCCGGTGCAGACTGGTTCGACGTCTCACCCGAAGAACGCCGTCGCCGCGCCGTCGAGATGGGCGCGGAGATCAGTCCGCAATACGAGGATTTCGAGGTCACGCAGGCCGTGTTTGAAAAGTTGATTGAGCCAACGCTCATCAACCCGGTCTTTGTGACGCACGCGCCCAAGGAGTTGATTCCGCTGGCCAAGCTTTCACCCGAAGACCCGAGCACGGTGGAGGTCTTCGAGTTGTGCATCAACGGGCAGGAGATCGCGCCTGCCTACACCGAGCAGAACGATCCGATCGAACAACGTGAGCGGCTCGAACATCAGGCGGGCGGCGAAAAGCAAAAGCTCGACGAGGATTTCCTGGTCGCCCTCGAACACGGGATGCCCCCGGCGGGCGGCATGGGCCTGGGGATTGACCGGCTGTGCATGATGCTGCTGGGGCAGGAGTGTATCCGCGACGTGATCCTGTTCCCGCAGTTGCGGCCGAAGTAATCCCCGAAACGGCAGTTGGCATCGGGTGGCATCGCGGGGCCACGGATGGAACACAGATTCAACACGGTTTTTCCTAAAACTGCTTTGACCCACCGATAAAGCGGCGTTTCTGTGCAACGACCTCTCATCCGTGCCGTTCCGCGTTTCATCCCTGGCTCAACTGGCTTGTTCAGGGTAATTGGTCCGCCCCTGCGAGCGGCCCGGCCCCGGAAGCGTTCCGCCCGCTGGAAGGCGTTTTTAAGCCAAACCTCTCATTAACGCCGGGCTTCAGCCTGGTGGTCGCCCGGAAAACACTCTCCCAAGCCGTTTCAACGACTTGCGGCACTCTGCGGAAGCCGCTGGAGCGATTCAGGCGCAAGCGTGGCGGTTTTGAACGGGCTCAAGGCCCGTGCGAATCACATCAGTTCAACGAGGGGGAACCATGCGGGCTGAAACACAAAAGCGCGCCAGCACGAGCTGACGCGCTTTTGCGGATGCGAAGGCAGCGTCAATAGTTTTTGGCGACCTCGTTCCAGTTGATGACGTTCCAGACGGCTTTGAGGTAATCGCCACGCCGGTTTTGATACTTCAGGTAGTAGGCGTGTTCCCAAACGTCCACGCCCAGAATCGGCTTGCCCTCGCACCCGGCGATGGCCCGGCCCATGAGCGGGTTGTCCTGGTTGGCGGTGGAAACGATTTCGAGCTTGCCGTTGTTAACGACCAGCCAAACCCAGCCGCTGCCAAAGCGCGCCAAGCCCGCCGCCTCGAACTTTTCCTTGAACGCCTCAAAGCTGCCGAATGTAGCCTTGATGTCGTCGGCGAGCCTGCCGCTGGGTGCGCCGCCCGCGTTCGGGCCGAGGATGCGCCAGAAAAACGTATGATTCCAATGCCCGCCGCCGTTGTTGCGCACCGCAGCCCGGATGGCATCAGGCACGGAAGCCAGGTCGCTGATCAATTGCTCCAGCGATTTGGCTTCCAACGCCGCGTTGCCCGCGATCGCCTTGTTGAGGTTGTCCACGTAAGCCTTGTGATGACGCCCGTGATGGATTTCCATCGTCATGGCGTCAATGTGCGGCTCCAGCGCATCTTTGGGATACGGAAGAGGAGGTAGTTCGTGTGGCATAAACGCAATCAGGGTTGAAGGTTAAGCGCGAAACGTTGTTGTCATTCGTCGGCTCATGCTGACCGGGCCACGATAGCCGCAGCGCACAGGGCGCGCAAGCGTTGGCGCGCAGCGCAGATCCCGTCAACCTCCCGCCAACTCCACGAAATTCCGCAGCAGTTGCAGCCCGACCCGCTGACTTTTCTCCGGGTGAAACTGCGTCGCAAACACGTTGTCCCGCCAGATCGAGGAGGCGAACACCTCCCCGTATTCGGTACGCGTCGCCACGATGGACTCATCGGCCGGCTTGGGGAAAAAGCTGTGCACGAAATAAACGTAGCTCCCGTCAGCCACGCCCCGATACAAGGGGCATTCGGGCCGGACGATGCGAATCTGATTCCACCCGATCTGCGGCACCTTCAGCCCGGCGGCCGCCGCGAACCGCACCACCCGCCCGGCGAACAACCCCAGGCCCGCTGCGCAACTGTTGAACTCCTCGCTCCGCTCGAACAGCGCCTGGTAGCCGACGCAAATTCCCAGAAACAGACGCCCCGAGCGGATAAACTCGCGCGTGGCCTCGAGCAGTTCCTGCCGCCGCAGCGCATGGATGCAATCGTCAAACGCGCCCACGCCGGGCAACACCGCCGCGCGCGCGTCACGCATCTCCTCCGGCCCGCGCACGATCCGCACCTCGGCGCCCACGCGCACCAGCGCCTTGTGCACGCTGCGCAAATTTCCTGAACCGTAATCCAGCAGGGCGATCATCTTGGCGACCTGGTTTTCAGCACCGCGCGCGGCAGCGTATCAGAAGCGCGCGCCGTTTCACGTCCCGATTTGCCCTCCCAAGACCCTCGACGCCAACGGCTTTGACAAGCGCCCCTGCCCTTCCTAAGATGCCAGCGTTGGGAAAGGTCGGAAAGGAGTCAGCTATGAAAACACAACGCGTTGATACGTGGGTTGCTTCCGTCGAGGACAAACCCGGCGGGCTGGCGTCCAAGCTCGAAGCGCTCGCCGCCGCCGGCGTGAACCTGGAGTTCATCATTGCCCGGCGCGCGCCGGACAAACCCGGCACCGGCGTGGTCTTTGTCACGCCCATCAAGGGCACCAAACAGACCAAGGCCGCCGAAGCCGCGGGCTTCCACAAGAGCAACAGCCTCCACACGATTCGCATCGAGGGCACCGACAAGCCCGGCACCGGCGCGAAACTCACCAAAGCCCTGGCCGATGCCGGGTTGAACCTCCACGGTCTGTCGGCAGCGGCGATTGGCAAAAAGTTCATCTGCCACATCGCGCTGGACACCGAAGAGGATGCCGCCAGGGCTGCGCGAATCCTGCGCAAGCTCTGAGCCACTGCGCGCGCCCGATCCTCGGCGCTGCCTCCCCGGCCAACGGCTGAGTGCCGGGGAGGTTTTTTGCATTTGAAGGCAACCGCTTTCTGGTCGAGAAGGGGCATAGCGGGTGTCAACGCGCGTAAAGGCTCGAACCCATTTCACCCATTGAACCCACTCAACCCTTTGAACCCGTTCAACATTTAACCAACGCCCGCTCGCGCCTTCATCCCCTGCACACCGGGCTGGAATTTTAGAACGGCAGTTGCGCGGCTAGCTGCTCGACAATCCGCTCCACCGGCTTGCAGCGCCCTTCCAAATACCACGCCGTCAGAAACCGCAACAGTCCTGTCACCCCTACGAGCGACACGACGCACATGAGGTAGAGACCGAAGGTGTGCGGAGGCAGCGTGTGCATCACGCGCGGCACGCCGTGATACAGCACCGCCACCGCCAACACGGCGCCGATGCCCCACGTCAACCACGGCTGCGTCCCCGGCAGCGCGTCCGCAAACCGCAACACAAACCACGGGCTCAAGCCGTAGGCTGTCACGGTGAACGCCTGCGCGTAGGTGCGATGCCCGAAGAATGTGTTGCCCACTGACTTGATGACCCACGCCGCAATGAACACCGCCGCCAGCAGCAGCACCAGTTGAGCCGTCTCATAGAGCAGCGCCTCGTTGAACGAATATTTTTTCACAAGCGCAACCTGCG
>JAOAIM010000235.1 GCA_026414705.1 Verrucomicrobiia bacterium
GAATGGCTCAACGTGCGGCAGTTGCGTCTGCGCGAGCGGCTTGCGCGGCACGGCGGTGTGTTCGTGGTCTGGGACATCGGGCTGGGCATCGCCGCCAATGCGGTGACGTTGCTGCGGCTCACGCGTGACCGGCCCGTGCCCTTGCATGTGGTGAGCTTCGATCACACGACGGCCGCCGCGGAGTTCGCCCTCGCGCATGCAGAGGCGCTCGAACATCTCCGGGGTTACGAGACGCCACTGCGCGCGTTGCTGGCCGGGCGGCACGTGGAGTTTCAGGACGGCGCCCGAAGTGTGCGCTGGGAGTTGCATGTGGCGGATTTTCCATCGTGGCTGGCAAGTGACGCCGCAGCGGACATGCCCCGACCGCACGCGATTTTTCACGACGCCTTTTCGCCGGCGAAGAATCCCGCGATGTGGACGTTGCCGCTATTTGAACGGATGTTTGCGTTGCTCGACCCGGCGCGACCTTGTGCGCTGGCGACGTATTCGCGCAGCACGCTGGTGCGCGTGACGTTGCTGCTGGCGGGCTTTTTTGTCGGGCGCGGCGCGTCGGCGAGTCACAAGGAGGAAACGACGCTTGCCGCCAACTCGCCCGCGTTGATCGCGTCGCCCCTGGACCGGCGCTGGCTGGAGCGAGCGCGGCGTTCGGATTGTGCCGAACCGTTGCGCGAGCCGGTGTATCGGCGCGCGCCGTTGAGCGCGGAAACGTGGGCGCGGTTGCGGGCGCATCCGCAGTTTGGCAGCGCGCCGGTTCAGCCGTAACGCCACGGGGCGCTCAGGCTGAAGGTGTTGGGCAAATGCCGCACCTCGCGCACGCGGCCATCGGCGAGCAACACCTCCACGACGTCGAAGCGCACCCGCACGGGCGGTTGGTTGAGCAGGCGCAGGTAGTCGAGCGCGCACTGGGAGAGGCGACGGCGCTTGTCGGCGTCCACCGCCGCTGCCGGGCGCGTCCAGTCTTCCGAGGAGCGCGTTTTGACTTCGACGAAGACAAGGCAGTCGCGGTCGCGGAAAATCAGGTCAATTTCCCCGCGGGCGGAACGAAAATTCGCCGTAAGAAACTTCAGTCCGAGTCGGCGCAGATGGCGGCGGGCGGCCCGTTCGCCGAGCTGGCCGCGGCGCAGATGTTCCGGTTGGGGCGCGCGGCCCAGCCAGCAACGCAATCGGGCCAGCAGCTTCACGTTCTGGTGGGTTTGGGGGCGCGGCGTTGACGCCAGGCACGAAGGAAGCCGGCGCGCCCGCGCCGCACCAACTCGCGCGCGGGCAGTTTCCAGAGCGAGTCCTCGTAGGCATCTCCAAACGCGCCGTCGTCGGAGAAAATCTCCAGGTCATACCAGCCGTGGTAACCGCCGGCGTCGAGCGCACCCAGGATGGCGGGCAGATTGAGAGTTCCCTCGCCTGGCAGGGCGCGGTCTTTCCAACTGCGCGTGGGGTTGCGGCGGTCGTTGATGTGAACGCCGAAGATGCGGGCTGCGTGGCGTTGCGCGGCTTGAAGCACGTCGGGCGCATCACCCAGATGCCACGTGTCGAACAGCACGCCCAGATTCGGCTCGCCGACCTCATCGAGCAGTTCAAGCGTTTCGGGCAGCGTGCAGATCAGTGACCAGTCCTGCCGGATTGACGGGTGCACCGGTTCGAGGGCCAACCGCAGGCCCAGGTCAGCGGCGACGCGCGCGACCTCCCGCAACCCGTGAACGACGAGGCGACGCGCCTCCGCTTCGAGTCGCGCGCCCGCCGGGCCGGTGAGGCATACGCAGGCGGCGGGACCGAAGGCAGCGAGCCGTCGCAGCCCGGCGCTCATGGCGGCGATGCGTTCCCGCGGGTCTTTGGGGCCGGGCATCCGTGGCAGCGGCAGGATGGAGAGGGTGGCCGGCACACACAGGCTGGCGCTCAGACCGCTGTCTCGGAACGCGCGCAGCGCCGCGCCGTCCTGCCGGGACGGCGGCAGTTTGAACTCACAAATGCCAATGCCTTCAACACCCTCCCGGGCGTATGCGCGAAGGTCTTCCTCGAAACTCGCGCGCAAAGTGGAAATTTCGCACACGGAGAATCGGGGCATGTGGTCGGCTCAGCGCAACGGTTTGAGATGGGTGTAGGGTTCGTAGTCGGGCAGTTGATCCCAGGCGAGTTTTTCGTCCGCGGCGGGCACGTAACGCTCCGGCAGGCCCAGTTCCTTGAGGATGATGTTGCGCGCCATCGGAATGGCGACGGTTTTGTAAAAGGCCAGATGCCGGTTGAAGCCCTGGCGGCCGAAGCCGCAGTCGGTCGAGAGAATCAGTTTGTCGGCGGGAATGTGTTTGAGGCAGCGGCGGATGCGGTCGGCGACCACATCGGGAAAATCCGCCTGCAAGGTGCGATGGCTGATGACGCCGACGGCGATTTTCTTTTTGAGGCGGTTTTTCCAGGCGTCGAACAACGGCAGTTCGCGGAAGTTGTTCTCGGTCGCCTCGATCGTCCACACGTCGCCCTTGAGCCGTTCGAGGTAGATTTCAATGGAGTTGGCGTAGGACTCGTCGCTGAAAACTTTTTGCATGTTGGGATTGCCCCAGCAGGTGTGGATCCAGACCTCGACGTTGTCGAGGCCCTCGACCTCCCGGTTGAAGGCGTCCACCAGAAAATTAATGAAATCCTTTTTCTCGGGGTAGTAGCGTGCCATGAAGTGGAGGGTGGGTTCCTCGACCTGAATGACCTGGCAGCCGGAGGCGGCGAGCTGGCGCAGTTCCTTGTTGATGGCCTCGGCCATGTCCCAGATGAGCTGGCGCTTGTCGTCCAGGTCGTAATGCGGCGTGTGGCTGTCCAGGAAAAAAGCCAGCACCTGGGCCGAGCAGGTGCCGAACTTCACCGGTTTGCCCGTGGCGATGGCCGCCTGCTGGGCGATGCGCCAGATTTTGGCGTATTCAAGCGGGTTTTTGGGGTCGTGCTCGACCTTGCCGACCACGCGCGGCCAGCGCCACGTCTTGTAAATGGAATCGAGCATCGTGCCGACCGGATAGGAGAGCAGCGGCGAGCGGGTTTTTTCGGTTTGAAGTTCCTCGTGTTCGAGGCCCTTCCAGCGTTGGAGCGGGTAATGATGCCAGGATCGGCCCGCGACATCCTCGTCGAGGTGGTAATCGCCCGTGGTCAGGATGTCCAAACCGGCGCGCGCCTGGTCGGACACGACCACGGCGTGGGCATCGGTGAACTGCTCGCGAAACCACGGGTCCATCATGCCCGTGTCGAGCGGGCGGCCCCAGAGGTTCATGTTATACCAACGCGGACGCGGCCAGGAGCCGGTCACGGTGGCGGGCAACATCAGGTCTTTGGTCGCGGTAAAGGCCATAAGGAGGCGGAGTTGAGAGTTCTGGTTGCAGGTCGCTCCCCAAGCGGCCCGATCACGACAGGGCACGGCACAACGGTCCAACGCCACGCCGGACTGAGGAGATTCACGCGCGTCTTATGGCCGATGGTAAATCCGCCGACAAGCGTGAATTTTCGGGCGCCGGCGTTCTTCGGGGCACGCGCCGATGTCGCTCCAAACGACCGGCTTGCCCGTAGCAGAGGCACGGTCGCGCAGCCCCCGGCGTTGTGCAGAACACGAAATGAGCAGACGAGGGTGCGCGTCTGGCGTGCTGTTTTCGGCGTCCCTCCGAAATTTTTTCATCACGCCAAAGGCGCCGGGGCGCAGGGGGTGTGGAGCATTGGAGCGTGCGAACGTGCAGGCAGCGCCGGCTTCCAACCCGCTGGTTGGCCGACTTCCAGTTGGCAAGCGAAAGTGGCGGCAAGCTGCCGCACTCCACAACGCTCTCGCGCTCGCGGTGGACGTCCTGGGCAATTCCTTCTCCGTCGAGGGAGGGGCAGGCTGAGGGTGAAACTCCGCGGGCACGTGAACACTTTGCTCTCACCGATGCGTTCTCCCTCACTCCGGCCCCCCTCCCAACGGGAACGGGAGCGCGCGCACCGCGCCGGGAACATCGAACACCAAACATCGAGTGGGCGGCCCGTGGGCACAGACCGGACGCCCGTGGCTTGAAGCCCGCGCCCGACGGCGCGAAAAGCCTGACAAGGGCATCAAAAGTTCGCACACTGCGCGCGGCCTTTCCGCGAACGCCGGCGGCCGGCGTTCGTGCCGGGCCGCAGTCTGAGATTGCAACATGCGCCGTTTTTTTCTGTCGCGGGAATTCTGTTGTGAACCGGTGCTTCAACTGACGGGACGCGAGGCACATCACGCCGCGCACGTGTTGCGTGCCCAGCGGGGAGAGCATCTGACCGTGCTGGATGGCGCCGGCGGCGAATACCTTTGCGCGGTGCGCGAGGTCGGTCGGCAGGACGTGACGTTGGAAGTTCTGGAAAAGCGGCAGGTGCCGCCCCCGCCACTTTCCATCACACTGCTGCAAGCCCTGCCCAAGGGGCGCGCCTTCGAGTTCATCCTCGAAAAGGCCACCGAACTGGGAGTCCGGCGAATCGTGCCGTTGATTTCGGCCCGCTCCATCAGCCGTCCCGACGAGGCCGGGGGACGCGACAAGGCGGAAAAGTGGCGGCTGACGCTCATTGAGGCGCTCAAGCAGTGCGGGGCGCCGTGGCTGCCGGAGCTGGGCGCGCCCGTCTCGTTGGAAACGTTCCTGGCGCGGGGCGAGCGGTTTGATTTGCAATGGGTCGCGTCGCTTCAACCCGACGCGTTGCATCCCCGCGAGGCGCTCCGTCAACACCGGTCGCGCAGTGCCACACCGGTGCAACGCGCAGCGGTGTGGGTT
>JAOAIM010000236.1 GCA_026414705.1 Verrucomicrobiia bacterium
AGCCTGCGCTACGCTCCGACGCTCTCACGCTCGAACGCTCCACGATCCGACGCTCCACGCCTCTGCGCCTTTGCGTCTTGGCGTCTTGGCGTTGAGAGGTGTTTTCGGCAGGACGCTGAAACCGGCACGCGAGCCGCGTGCTCTTTTTGAGTTCGACGTTTCGACACCGGGAATGAGCGTTGGCAACCCTGCGCCAGCCGTTATCCTGCGGCGCGTGAGCATTCTCGATGAGTTGCAATGGCGCGGGTTGATCGCCGATTGCACGGACCTGCCGGCGCTGACGCAGCGGCTGGCCGATGCGCCCATCACGCTTTACTGCGGGTTTGATCCCACCGCCGAGAGCCTGCACGTGGGCAACCTGGTGCCGTTGCTGGCGCTGCGGCGGTTTCAATTGTTCGGCCATCATCCCATCGCGGTGGCGGGCGGCGCGACGGGCCTGATTGGCGACCCCAGCGGCAAGTCGCGCGAGCGCCAACTGCTCGCTCCGGAAGACCTGGCGCGCAACATCGCCGCGGTGAAACAACAGTTGAGCCGGCTGCTGGATTTTGAGTCCCGCACCAACCCGGCCCGGCTGCTCGACAACGCCAGTTGGACGGCCCGGGTGAGCTATCTGGATTTCCTGCGCGAGGTGGGGAAACATTTTTCGCTGGGCCAGATGCTCGCCAAGGAAAGCGTCCGCACCCGCATGGAAGACCGCGAGAGCGGCATCAGTTACACCGAGTTCAGCTACATGCTCCTGCAGGCGTATGACTTTTTCGTGCTCTGCCGCGATTACGGGTGCGAGCTGCAAATCGGCGGCAGCGACCAGTGGGGCAACATCACCGCCGGCCTGGACCTGTGCCGCAAAAAACTCGGCAAAACCGTCTTCGGCCTGACGTTGCCCCTGCTCACCAACGCCGACGGCTCGAAGTTCGGCAAAACCGAGGCCGGCGCCGTGTGGCTCGACCCCTCCAAAACCAGCGTCTATCGCTTCTACCAGTTCTGGATCAACACCGACGACCGCGACGTGATCGGTCGGCTGAAATGTTTCACCTTCCTCACGCGCGAGCAGATCGCCGAGCTGGAGGCCAAACACGCGGCGAATCCGGGCGCGCGCGAGGCGCATCGCGCCCTGGCCCGCGCGGTCACCGAATTGATCCACGGGCCGACGGCCACCGCCGAGGCGGTGCGTGCCAGTGAAATTTTGTTCGGCGGGAGTCTGGACGGCGTGTCAGAGAGCACGTTCAACGAACTGATCGGCGAAGTGCCCACGCGGCAGATCGAGAAAACGCGGCTGGAGGGCGGCGGTGTCCCGCTGGTGGAGGTGCTGGTGCACGCGGGCTTGTGCCCCTCCAAAGGCCAGGCGCGCAAAGACATCGAAGGCGGCGGGATTTATCTCAACAACCAACGCGTCGCCAGCCCCCAGCGCGCCGTCACGCTCAACGACCTGCTCTTCGGACGACATGTGCTCCTGCGCAAGGGCAAAAAAAACTACGTCGTCGTCACGATCAAATAGCCCACCCACCCGGCGCCGTCTTCGGCATCCCGCCGAAAACATCGCTTCACCACAGAGGCGCAAGCGAGCGTGGAGCGTGGAGCGTCGGAGCGTAGCGCAGGCTTCCAGCCTGCTGTGCCGCCGACTTCCAGTCGGCGAACCCAAAGCGGCGACACGTCGCCGCACTCCAAAACGCCCCCGCGCTCGCCGTGGGCGGCTTGGGCAACTCCCTCTCCCTCGAGGGAGAGGGCCAGGGTGAGGGTGAGACTCCGCAAGCATTTGGACAGCGTCACGCCCACGACGCGTTCTCCCTCACCCCAACCCTCTCCCGCCGGGAGAGGGAGCGCGGGCGTGCGCTCAGCGAAACATTGAACACTGAACATCGAACACCGAACATCGAACATCGAATGAGGTCGGAGCGTTGAAGTTTAAGGCATGAGCAGCGCGCGTTTTTTTCAACGGCATTTCCGTGAGTGCTCGGTCGCCGCGGTGCTGGGTCTGTTGCTGCTGGCGCTGGCGGTCTGGGCGCCGACGTTTTATCAGCCGCAACCGTTGCTCTCGTTGCTGGCGCGCGAGGCGCCGTCGCTGCTCATGGCCAGTGGCGTGGCGCTGGTGATTGTGTGCCGACAGATTGACATCTCGGTCGGCTCGCAGTTCGGGGTTTGCTGCGTGCTGGCCGGGTGGATGAGCGTGTGGGGCTGGCCGCCGCTGGCCGTGTTGGTCGGCAGCGTGACGGCGGGGGCGTTGCTGGGCGCGTTCAACGGCGCGCTCGTCGCGGGGCTGCGCCTGCCCGCGATTGTCGTGACGCTGGGAACGATGGTGATGTGGCGCGAGGGGCTGCGCCTGGCGCAACAGGGCCGGTTCGTGAACCTGCCCGATGGCGTGCAGTGGTTCGGATGGGGTCAGCTCGCCGGCCAGTGCGCGGTCATCGGCGCAGCGGCGGCCTTGTGGTTTTTGCTCGCTCTGGCGAGCCGACATCTGGCGTTGGGACGTTTTCTGTATGCGGTCGGCTCGGACGCCGAAGCGGCGCGGCTGGCGGGGATTCGGCCGCAGCGGGTCACGTTTGGAGCGTTTGTGTTGCTGGGGGCGCTCACCGGCCTGGCGGCGGTGCTGAACCTGGTGCAATCGCCCCAGGTGGACCCCAAATCCGGCACGGGTCTGGAGTTGAAACTCATCGCAGCGGCGGTGGTCGGCGGGGTGGCGATTTCCGGCGGGCGCGGCACGTTGACCGGCGTGCTGCTGGGGCTGCTGCTGCTGGCGTGCATCGGCCCGGCACTGACGCATCTGCGGGTGGAAGCGTATTGGGAAAAAGCGATCCAGGGCGCGATCATTCTGCTGGCGGTGGTGGCGGAGGGCTGGCGGGCGCGGGCGCGGGCGACCGCATGACCCACGGCCAGCGGGCTGAGCCGGAAACCGGCAAACGCCGAATCCGTCCTACGGCTGGCTGCGGTGGGCGCGCGAGGAAACTTCAACCTGCGATTGCATCGCCCGCGGGTGGCGGATGTCCTGCGCTTCGCAAAGATAAACGACCTCCTCGGCGATGTTTTTGGCGTGGTCGGCGATGCGTTCGAGGCTCTTGGCGGCGATCATCCAGTTCAAACAACGCAGGATGGTGTCGGCGTCGGCGCGCATCTGCTCGGTGAGACGATGCTGGATGTCCTTGTGCAGCGCGTTGACCTCCTTGTCCTTGGGGATCAGGGCGCGGGCGGCGGCGGCGTCGTGCTGGACGAAGGCATCGAGGGCGCGTTTCAACAGGCCCAGGGCGCGCTCGGCCATGGCGGCCAGCGGCACGTCCAGGGTCAGGGGCGGTTCATGGCAAAGGTCGCGGGCGCGCTTGGCGATTTTGGCGGCCTCATCGCCGACGCGTTCGAGGTTTTGGGAAATTTTCATCGCCATGGCGACGAAGCGCAGGTCGCTGGCCAACGGCGCCTTGGCCAGCAGGTGAATCGCCAGGTCGTCCACCTCGATCTCCAGCCGGTCAATTTCCAGATCGTTCTCCCGCACGCGCAGCGCCAGCTCCAGGTCGCGCTGCACCAGGGCGCGGACGGCGTCGTTGACAGCGGCTTCGGCCAGGCTGGCCATCGTCAGCAGCCGCTCTTTGAGTTCGCTCAGTTCGTGGTCGAGAGGTCGTTCCATGTTGGTTGCGTGGCCACGCGCGGCCGCCCGCGCCCTCCGGCCGGCTCAGCCGAACCGGCCGGTCACGTAATCCTCGGTGCGTTTCTGCTTCGGGCTGGTGAAAATGTTGTTTGTCGTGTCGAACTCCACCAGCGTGCCGAGGTAGAAAAACGCCGTGAAATCGGACACCCGGGCCGCCTGTTGCATGTTGTGCGTGACGATGACGATGGTGAACTCTTTTTTCAGCTCCAGGATCAACTCCTCGATCCGGGCGGTGGCGACCGGGTCGAGCGCCGAGCAGGGCTCGTCCATGAGCAAAATTTCCGGTTGATTCGCAATCGCGCGCGCGATGCACAGCCGCTGCTGCTGACCGCCCGAAAGCCCCAGCGCGCTGGCGTGCAGCCGGTCCTTGACCTCGTCCCAGAGCGCGGCGGCGCGCAGGCTGCGCTCGACGGTCTCATCGAGCCGCGCCCGGTTGCGCACCCCGGCCACGCGCAGGCTGTAAACGACGTTTTCGTAGATGGACTTCGGAAACGGATTGGACTTTTGGAAGACCATGCCGATGCGTTTGCGCAGGCCGATCACATCCAGGTGCGGATCGAAGATGCTCGCGCCCCGGATGCGGATGTCGCCCCGGTGCCACGCGCCCTCGATGAGGTCGTTCATTCGGTTGAGGCTGCGCAGGAGCGTCGTTTTGCCGCAACCCGACGGGCCGATGAGCGCCGTGATGCGCTTTTCGGGAATGTGCAGGTTCACGCCGTGCAAGACCTGGTGAGTGCCGTAAAAAAAGTCGAAGTCCACCACCTCGATGAGCGGCGCGCCGGGCGCCGACGCGGAGGGGGCGTGGCCGGAATCCGCTGCGGCGGGCAACGTCGGTTCGGCTCGCGGTGCGTTCCGGTCCAGTTCCATGTCACGAAGACCTAGGTTGTGCAAAGCTGGGCGCATTTTGCAAAAAACCGACCCGGATGTTCGATGGGGAAAAAAGCGTTGTGCCGCGTGCGTGCGTCGAGAGGGCGACACATGGGTGTTTGAGAACGTCGCGCGCAGGCGGGTGTTCCACCCTCACCCTGCCCCTCTCCCTCGAGGGAGAGGGAATTCGCCAGGCCGCCATTGGCCCGCTTGTTCGCCCGGTGCTCACG
>JAOAIM010000237.1 GCA_026414705.1 Verrucomicrobiia bacterium
GAGCGGAGTTGGGGAACAAGTTGGAAGACTATGTCCTGAACCTCTGGCATCCGCGAGGCCGACATAAAGCCCGCCAATTTGCCGCGCGGCTCGGGATCACCACTGCAAATCGCCACCGGCTGGAAGAGGCGCTCTTACAGGCTGCCGCCGTTTCGGAAGAGGCGCGGTGGATTGGGGACAACGGCTTTGGCCAGGTGTTCGTGCTCCCTTTCAGGCTTTCCACGGCACGCGGCAGTGCTGTCGTTGCAAGTGTCTGGATGGTTCGATACGGAGAGGACTTTCCCAGATTGGTTTCGTGCTATATCGTTGAGAGCAATGAGCGACGAGATTCGCCTGCATGATGTCGTGGTATTGACCGGGGACATCCCCACGCGGCATTTCGAGTCGGGCCGGCCCATCACGTTGCGTCGCGGGCAGGTCGGCACGGTCGTGATGACACTCGCTCCGCGCGTGTTCGAAGTCGAGTTCGCTGACAAGGAAGGTCGCCCTTACGCAATGCTGCCGGTTGCGGCGGACAAGCTCATCGTCCTGCGAGATGAGCCGGAAGTAGCGGCGGCTTGAGCCTCAACACTGCAACGGGTCGCCGCAAAACACCCAAACCCGCCAGCACGCGACGCCGGCGCGCGCCAACAGGTGCAGGGTGCGATTGGTATTCCGGTGAAGGTGCAGCGCCATCAAAGCCCGCCTCTTGGGCATCCTTGCGGATGCTCCCCACGCAAACGTCGTTTGGTGATTCCATCCGTTTGGCCCGGGCTTCGGGAGTGGTTGCCAACAGCCGGTCGCCCGGGGAGAAAATCGGCGGCCAGTCGTTGAATGCGCTTCAGGGCCAGAGCGATGCCGCGGCGCGTGGTGGCGGAGAGCGACTCGCCGAAGTCGAACCGGACGGCGGGGATGGTGAGCCACCAGGCGCGCGGGACGCGGCCGAACAGTTCGCGGGCCAGCGTCAGCAGCGCGCGGGGGTCGGTCGCGTGGCTCATCGGCTGCGCGGTGGTTCGCGGCGTCAGCCGGCGCAGGCGGACTTTGCGCGGCGGGGCCACGGCGGCGTCCACGAACACGACGCGGTCGGCCTGGGCGATGGGTTCGGCCAGTTCGGGCGTGAGCTGATGGCAGGCGAGCACCTGCACGCCGGGCAGGCGTAACGCTTCGAGTGCTTCGGCAACGCGCGGGCCGGCGGCGTCGTCGCCGCGCAGGGTGTTGCCGTAGCCGATGACGAGCAAAGCCGGGTGCGTCGCCCGGTCGGACCGGTTGGAGGGGCCTGACTTGTTGCGGGTGGCGGCGCGCGGGCTGGAGCAGGCCCGGTTTGACGCTCTGGTCATCTGCCATTCGGCGTTAATCCCGCGTCACCTCGCGCAGGATCGTTCCATCCGGGCCGATGAGCCGCACGCGCAGGGGCATCTGGCCGGCGGCGTGCGTCGAGCAACTCAGGCACGGGTCGAAGCAGCGAATGCCGTGCTCGACGCGATTGAGCAGCGGTTCGGGAATTTCGGTTGAGCCGTTGCGGATGTAGTGACGGGCGATCTGGGCGACGGTGCGGTTCATGGCCAGGTTGTTCTGGCCGGTGGCGATGATGAGGTTGACGCGCTTGAGGATGCCGTTGCGGTCCACGGTGTAATCGTGGAAGAGCGTGCCGCGCGGGGCTTCGCTGGCGCCGACGCCGCGGAGGGCGTTGATGCCCGCGTCGGCGCGCAGGTCGTCGCCCAGCAGGTCGCGGTCGTCGAGCAACTGCTCGATGAATTCCAGGCACGCGAGAATTTCGATCAGCCGCGCGTAGTGATAGAGAAAGGAGGAAGTGACGGCGCCGCGTCCGAGTTTTTTGAACTGTTTCAGTTCCGCGTCGGCACGGGGCACGCCCATGTGTTCGGCGACGTTGAGCCGCGCCAGCGGGCCGACCCGATACATGCCGTCGGGCAGGCCCAGTGGCAGGTAGAACGGCGATTTGAGGTAGGAACTGGTCTGGACCGATTCGCCGATGAACTCGTAGTAGCGCTGCGGGTCGAGCTGGTCGGCGATGACGCTGCCGGAGCTGTCGGTGATGCGGAGTTTGCCGCCGTGGTGTTCCCAACCGCCGTCGGGCGTGACCATGCCCAGGAAGAGCGAGGGGAAGTTGCCGAAGATTTGAATCTCGCGCTGGTGCCTGGACATGGTCTTTTTCCACAGCTCCAGCGCGTGCTGGATGGTGGTGAAGGCTTCGGGCAGGCGGGCGCGGATGGCATCGCGGTTTTCGGGCGTGAGCGGCGAGCGCACGCCGCCGGGCACAGCCCAGGCGGGATGAATTTTTTTGCCGCCGAGTCGCTCGATGATTTCCTGGCCGAACTGGCGCAGGCGAATGCCCGCGCGGGCGAGGTCGGGATTGGCCGCGATGAGGCCAAAGACGTTGCGCTGCGCGGGCGGGGCATCCCAACCGAGCAGGAAGTCCGGCGCGCTGAGGTGAAAGAAGCTCAGCGCGTGGCTCTGGACGATCTGGCCCAGGTTCATGAGTCGGCGGAGCTTGTCGGCGGCGGGCGGGATGTTCACCGCCATGATGGCGTCGCCGGCCCGGGCCGAGGCCAGCACGTGGCTGACCGGGCAGATGCCGCACACGCGCGCGGTGATGCCGGGCATTTCGTGGAACGGGCGGCCTTCGCAGAATTTCTCGAAGCCGCGGAATTCGACGACGTGAAACTCGGCGTCGGCCACGTTGCCTTCCTCGTCGAGGTAAATGCTGATTTTGGCGTGGCCCTCGATGCGGGTGACCGGATCAATGACGATGCGTTGGGGCATGGCAGTAGAAGCAAAGAGGTTCAACCAAATTTCAACTCCGCGCCTTCGAGCGCGGGTGTGCGGCCCGCCAACAGCGCCTCCAGCACGGCGCGGATGCGCGCGGCCGGCGGCGGGCAGCCGGGAAGAAAGTATTCGACGTGCACGACCTCGTGCACGGGCATGGCGCGCTCCAGCAGCGGTGGCACGATGCCCGGGGCTTCCGGGATGCGCGGGTTGTCGGCGGCGTTTTGCACGTAGGCGCACTGAAGCACGGCGCGGGCGTTGTCGGGGCCGAGCTGGTTGCGGATGGCGGTGACGTTGCCGGTGACGGCGCAATCGCCGAAGGCGACGAGCACGCGGGTGCGCCGGCGGATTTTGTGGATGAGTTCGAGGTGATCCGCGTTGCAGACGGCGCCCTCGATGAGGCAGATGTCCACGTTGTCGGGATACTCCTTGACGTCGGCGACGGGGCTGTAAACGACGTCGGCCCTGGCGGCCAGCTCGATGAGGAACTCATCGAGGTCCAGGAACGACATGTGGCAGCCGGAACAGCCGCCCAACCAGATGGTGGCGAGACGGGGTTTCATTGTGCTTCGAAAGAAAAGCAACTACCTGTTGTGAACTTCACCCTCACCCTGACCCTCTCCCTCAAGGGAGAGGGAGCGCCCAGGCCGCCGCGCGCCAAACAGCACGCGCGGATTACACCAGCACGCCCTGCTCCACTCCCTCTCCCCGCGGGAGAGGGCTGGGGTGAGGGAGAACCGCTCGTGCAGAACAGGGCGTAGCTTTGCTCACGACGCTTCACCCTCACCCTGACCCTCTCCCTCAAGGGAGAGGGAACAACCAAGTCGCCGCGTGGTAAGAAGCGCGCGCGGATTGCACCAGCACGCCCTGCGCCACTCCCTCTCCCAGCGGGAGAGGGCCGGGGTGAGGGAGAGCCGGGGATTTTCATGAACCTAATCATGCTTTAGCGGTCGCTTTGCCCGACCGACAATAACTCGGCATCGGGCGCGGAGCGCGTTCCTGCAACACCTCCCAAATCGTGTTGCAAATCGCTTCCCGCTCTCGCCTCAAATGCGAACTCCAAAACCGAAGCACCTTGACCCCTCGCGATTCCAAATACGAATCGCGCTCCGCATCCTCCCGACGTCGGCTTGGATGACCGTGTTGAAAACCGTCCAACTCGATGTTCAGCCTCGCTTCCACACAGAAGAAATCCAGAATGTAGGGGCCGACCGGATGCTGACGCCGGAACTTGTAGCTGGCAAACCGGCGGTTGCGCAGCCAGGACCACAACAAACGCTCGGCCCAGGAATCCCTCTTGCGCAGGTTCCTGGCAAGGCGTGTTGTGGTTGGCGCTTGTTTGAGCATTGCGAGTCTCTTGGCATGCGTTAACTCACCCTCACCCTGATCCTCTCCCTCAAGGGAGAGGGAGCGCCCAGGCCGCCGCGCGCCAAACAGCACGCGCGGATTACACCAGCACGCCCTGCTCCACTCCCTCTCCCAGCGGGAGAGGGCTGGGGTGAGGGAGAACCGAGCTGGCGCTGAGCCGTCAGCTTTCTTGCGGCTGCGCTGGTTAATCCGGCGCGATCCATTGTTTTTTCTCCCGGGCGGTGACGATGAATTCGAGTTTGGAACGGTCGCGCTGCATTTCGGCGACCGTTGAACCCTTGTGAAAGAGCGCGCCGGTGGGGCAGGCCTGCACGCATTTGCCGCAGTTGGTGCAGGAATCCGATTCGCCCCAGGGCATGTTCAGGTCGGTGATGATGTGCGAGCGGATGCCGCGGCCGGCGACGTTTTTGGTGCCCGCGCCCTCGATGTGCCAGCACACCCGCACGCAACGGGTGCACAGGACACACCGGTTGTGGTCCATGCCGAAGAGCGGATGGGTGTTGTCCACGCCCCATTTCGGGAAGAGGTAATCGTAGCGGACGTGATCCACGCCCTGGGTGAAGGCGAGCGTCTGCAGTTCGCAGTGGCCG
>JAOAIM010000238.1 GCA_026414705.1 Verrucomicrobiia bacterium
CCGCCCTTGCGCAATTGCGCGCGGCCGGCGGCACGTTGCCGATTTTCTGGTTGCACCGGTTGGAAGTCCCGAACGCATTTGAGCAACATGTCTTTGCGTGGCGCACCCTGGGCCAGACGCGCGTCACGCCCGAAATGGCCGCCGCCGCCCATGCCCGCTTCGAGGACGACACCTCCCACCCGGCCAGCCTCTTGCGCATGGTGGTGGTAGACCTGTCTGACCTGGAGCGGCAGTTTCGGGAATTGAGCCGAAGACACACCGCCCGGTACGGCTTTCGTACCTACGATCTGCTCCACGTCTCGGCTGCGTTGCTCCTGAGTTGCGACCAGTTTTGGAGCTTTGACGCAAAAGCGCGGAAGCTGGCAGCGCTGGAAGGCATGAGAACACTGCCTGCCGCAGCCAGGGCCTGAACGGTTCTCCAGTCGAATCAGCGACACGCTTGAACTCGTCAGCACCGGGTTTGCGGGCCACGGATGTGAACCGCCAGCGGCGCACGCGGCAAGAATGCCCTTGCGGAACGAGCCCCGCAGCGCGCTGTTCCCCAACCGGCCAGATTACCCCGCGCGATGCAGCGCGTCACTCCAGTGCGCGCGCGAGGGCTTCGGCCAGTTGCTGCCGATACGCGGGGTCGCCGATCTTTTGCGCCTCCTCCGGGTTGGAAAGGTATCCCCCCTCCAGCAGCACGGCGGGGCAGTGCTGGCCGCGCAACACCCCGGGGAAACGTGCCCGGCGCACACCGCGATCCCGTCCGCCGTTGACGGTCAGCAACGCACGGTGCAATCGCACCGCCCACCGCAAATTCGACTCATCCCACGCGTTGTTCGGGAAGACCGCCACCAGCTCATCTGCGAAACCGCGCGTGAGATTTGACGGCATCCCCGTTGGCGTGAGGCAGTAGGTTTCCAGTCCGGCTTCGTCGCTTCGACCCTTGCCGGCCGCATTGAAATGCAGGCTCACGAACAGGTCGGCGCGATGACGTTGCGCGAAAGCGACGCGCTCGGCCAGCGACAGGTCCGCGTCGTTGGTGCGGGTGAGCAAAACGCGCCAGCCGCGCGCCGCCAGCAACGGCGCCAACCGCTGCGCCCAGTCGAGCGTGAACTCTTTTTCCCAACGGCCGTCGGCGACGCTGCGGGTGCCGGTGTTCCGCCCGCCGTGACCCGGATCGAGCACAATCAGCCCGCGGGCGCCTGCCCGATCGCCGTCGCCGCCCAGGAGCGGTTCGAGATTCTTGCGCAGGTCCAGCGCGTGAAGCATGAGTTCGCCCTCCAACAGCCACGGCGCGAAACCCAGGTGCAATTCCAAACCGTCCCAACGGGCGATCCGGCTTCCGGCGGTCAGAACCCACACGCCATTGGGGGTCGCAAGCGTGAAACTTTCTGCTCCGCCCGGATGGAGTGGCTGCGGGGCGATCAAACCGCGCGTTCGACACCACTCGGCCACAGCCACCCAGCCGGTTTCAGGCGTGGACGGAATCCGGGCGGCAGCTTCAGGCGGCGCGGTTGGGGCGGGCTTTGCCGGCGAAGGGGATTCCGGCGGCGTCATCTCCCAGTTTGGCGGCAACGGTTTGCGAAGGGCTTGTTGCGGCGCGCTGGTGCAACCGGCGCACAAGACGATGCCGCTCAGGACACCCACAACCCGCGTGAACACGCGCGACATTCTGCGAGCCGGTCGCACTCGCTCAAGGCGAATGCGATTCCCAAGAGCACGAGAGGCCGACCGCCAACGTGGCTCCCGATTCAACCGGGTGCGCGCTGCGGGCGAATTTTGATGCCGCCCTGACGCGGATGCGGTTTAATCCGTCGGCGTGAAAATCCTTGTCGCCATCACCGGGGCCAGCGGGGCGCTGTATGCGCAACGGTTGCTCGACAATCTCAATTCCCATCAACACGAAATCGCGGTGGTCCTGAGCCACTACGCGCCGCAGGTCATTGCTGCGGAACTGCCCGGGGGCCTGCGCCTGCCCGAGGGCGCGCGCCTCTACAACCTCAAAAGCATGAACGCGCCCTTCGCCAGCGGCTCGAACCCGCCCGACGCGATGGTCGTGATCCCCTGCACGATGGGCACGCTGGGGCGCATCGCGCACGGGTCGAGTGACGATGTGCTGTTGCGCGCCGCCGACGTCGTGCTGAAGGAGAAGAGAAAGCTGATTCTGGTGCCGCGCGAGACGCCGTTGAATCTGGTGCACGTGAAGAATTTCGAGCTGCTGTTGCTGGCGGGCGCGACGATTCTGCCCGCCAACCCCGGTTACTACGGCAATCCGCAAACCGTGCGCGAGGTCGTGGACACGGTTGTGGCGCGCGTGCTGGATCATCTGGGCATTCCCAACCAGCTCGCCCCGCGCTGGGCGGAGGAAAGGGAGTGACATGAAAGGAAAAAAACATCGAACAGCGAACATTGAACATCGAACATCGAATTCTGGCAAAAGTGCGCCCATGCGGGATGAGCCCGACGCGCCGGCCAACGCATGGGCCCTGCGGGAAGGGTCGGCCTCCGGCCGCAAGTTCGATCTCGAAACGCGACTTTTGGAATTTGCATCCGCCGTCATTGACTTGTCGGAGAAACTGCCTGCGACCCGCGCGGCCAATCACGTTGCCGCGCAGTTGCTGCGTTCGGGCACGGCGCCGTATCCGAACCACGCCGAAGCCGAGTCGGCGGAATCCCCAGAAGACTTCGTGCACAAGTTGAAGCTGTGTCTGAAGGAACTCCGGGAGACGCGGCGCTGGGCGCGGCTCATCCAGCGGCAGGGCTGGGCGGCCGAATCCGCAACGCTGCCTTTTGTCCTCGCGGAATCGGAGGAACTGATCCGCATTTTTGTCGTCAGCATTCGGACCGCCCGCCAAAATGCGTTGGCCCGAAAGCGTCCGACGCCGCCGTCATCGGTAGACTCGACGAGGACCGTTGCCTGACAGCGATGTTCGATGTTGGATGTTCGTTGTTCGTTGTTCGATGTTTGCATTCCTGACGAAGTGGTTGTCCTTCGTGCGCTTCTCGCACACGATTTTTGCGCTGCCGTTTGCGCTGGCGGCAATGGCCGTCGCGGCACGCGAACAGCGCGGATGGCCCGGCTGGCGCACCTTCCTGCTCATCCTTGCCGCCATGATCACCGCCCGCACCTGCGCGATGGCCTTCAACCGCATCGTGGACCGCAAATTCGACGCGCTCAATCCCCGCACCGCCGGACGGCATCTGCCCACGGGCCAGATCAGTCTCGCCGGCGCCTGGACGCTCTGGGCCTTGAGCGCCGCCGGATTCATCGCGGCGAGTTATTCCCTGAACCCGATCTGTTTTGCGCTCTCGCCGGTGGCGTTGTTGGTGATCTGTTTTTACTCGCTCACCAAACGGTTCACGCCCTACACGCACGTGTTTCTGGGCGTGGCGCTGGCGTTGGCACCGGTGGGCGCGTGGCTGGCCGTCAAGGGCGCAAACCTCACCGCGCTGGACGTGGCGCGAATGCTCACACTCGCCGCAGCGGTCGTGCTGTGGCTGGTCGGTTTCGACATCATTTATGCCCTGCAGGATTACGAGTTCGACAAGGCACACGGCCTGCACTCGCTCGTCGTGGCATGGGGACCGCGCAACGCGCTGCAAGCGGCGTTTCTGGCGCACATGCTCATGTGCGGCCTGCTGCTGGTGTTCGGGCTGCTCTGCCGCTTTCGCATCGCCTACCTGGTCGGCTGGTTCATGATCGTTGGCTGCATTGTGCTGGAGCACTGGATCGCGCGTCGGCGCAGTCTCAAATGGATCAACGTCGCCTTCTTCCGGCTCAACGCGGTCATCAGCACGGTGTTCCTGATTGTGACGGTGGCCGAGGTGGTTTTCGAGGGGGGCTTCAAACTGCGCTGACATCGCGCGCGCCGCCCCCCAGAACCAGCACCGGCGCTACGGCGCGGCGGCTGGCCATACCCGCTCCAGAACGAACGGTTCGAACAGGCCGTAGCCCACGGTTGAGTAGTTCGTGCCCGGCGGGGGGCCTTCGGCCGGGCCGC
Organism: Verrucomicrobiia bacterium; assembly: GCA_026414705.1. Classification (GTDB taxonomy): domain Bacteria; phylum Verrucomicrobiota; class Verrucomicrobiia; order Limisphaerales; family JAOAIM01; genus JAOAIM01. The sequence continues at coordinate 3,987 of JAOAIM010000238.1, forward strand.
GTTGGAATTGGCCGGGCCACGCTGTGCCCAATTGAGGATTACCGTGATGCGGGCCGAGCGTGTTCTTGAGCGTGCCAATGACGACGACCTCGATGAGGTTTTCACCACGCCGAATGTGCGGCGTGACCTCGCAGCGCCACGGCGGCGCGTCCAGCCAACCGACGTGTTTGCCGTTGACCCGCACCCGCGCGACGCTGCCGTGCCACGTTGCAAGGGCCACCTCAAAGCGACCAGCGGTTGCGCTGACGTTGAACCGCCGGGCATACGCGACGCCGTGGGCGTAAAACGGATGCCCCTGTTCATTCCACGCCCCGGGCACAAGTGCACGGTCGGGCCCGATCACAAAGCCGCGCTCGGTGGCTCGCAGCGCAAAGTCGCCGAGCACATACGCCGGCTCCAGCTCGTGCCAGACGCTGAACGGCTGCGCGCGCAGCGTGACGACGTTCTCGCCCACGCGCGCGACGGCGCCGAGCGGGATCACGCCAAACGCCTTGTCGAGCCACCACGCGCCGGGTTGCGCCGTCACCGGTTGCCCGTTGCACGTG
>JAOAIM010000239.1 GCA_026414705.1 Verrucomicrobiia bacterium
AATGGCCTCTTGCGCTTGCCGGGGATGTCCGAGGAGCGTGCCATTCTCATCCGAAGTGACTGGTCGCAGACGGACCTTCCTAGCATTCATGCCAACTTGCTACTGATTCCGGGCTTTTGGATTCATGGACAAAACAGTTGACCTTGGTGCAATGTGCTGCTATACAGGGATTCAGTTGAAAGGCGAGGCCGTTATGAAGACCGCATTTTTGAGACTATCTGTTGCCCTGGTGATAGTGGGAATGGGAACGCACGCGCTCCAAGCCGCGCCTCCGCAAGTTGTCACCGCACGCAAGGCACTGCGGGGCGTCCCTGCAGCAGAACTCCCCGCACAAGCTGCGCAACTTGTCAGCCAAGCTGCCGCAGACGAGCGTGACGCGACCGCTGCATCGGTCGTGACTGCAGCCCTGGATTTGCGTCCGGCCTCCACGCTGGCTGTGGTTGGCGCAATCGCACAGCAGGTGCCCGAGGTTGCCCCAACGGCGGCTGCCAAAGCCGCTGCGCTGCAGCCCAAGCGGCTGGGTGAAATCGCCGCAGCTGCCGCCAAGGCCGCCCCGGCACAAGCTGGTAGGATCGTCGAGGCCCTTTGCAAGGTTGCACCGGCCAGTTACGCAGTGATAGCCGGTGCGGTGGGTGGCGCCGTGCCGTCAGCGCGGGCGGAAATCCTGGCTGCGCTCAAGACAGCGGTGCCGGGTTTGAAACCGTTTGTGGAGCGCGCCACAAGCGATCTGGGACAAGACGCCGCCCTGGCATCGGTGTTGACCCGGATGGAGTGGCTTGTAAGCGAAACGGCCCGCGCAGCCAAGACGACACCCGAAAAGATGCTTGCAGGCGGCAATGCCGCCGCTCTTGCGGCCCCGTTGCCTCCGCCCACTGTCGGGCCTCCGTTTACGCCGCTGCCGCCTGGAACCGACCCCGGCACTGTGACACGCTCCATGACGCGAGTTGCCAAGCCGGGCGGGGGTCGTGATTACTCAGGGCCGTAGGCATTGGCCGCCCCGTTTTACAACCCGTTCCCCGGCGGGGACGGGTTTTTTTGTTGCCCGCTTTGCCAGCAAGCAAACGCACTCTAGCAAGGAGGAATCCGGCCTGCCTGGTGACCAAGGTTCTTTTCCAAATGCTCCACCGCGGCGCTGTGCCCGGCCATACGCGTGTCTCCGCCGGTAGAAATACGAGGGGCGCTCTGCTGTCGCCCAGTAGTAAACTTCTGGTGGGAATCTGTGGCTCTCACCCAACAGCGACGGACAGGGTGACGGGCAGAAAGCGCGTTTGACGGGCGGACCTCTGGGGCCGGCTGCAGAGCCGCGGGACACCGTGCTTTCAGGGTTGACACGGGCCGGCCACGGCGGATGGTAATGCCATGTCCACACCGTTTCGCCTTGCGACTTTCAATGTGGAGAACCTGTTTGCACGGGCACGCGTTCTCAACTGCGCTGACAACGCCGATGGCGACCGTCTGTTGGCGCAGGTCGCGCGATTTCGAGCGGCGCTGGCTCGGCCCAGCTACGACAAGCCGGCAATTCTCGGGTTGTACAGGGCACTGAAGGACTATGTGCAAGTGATCGAAGTCCGCGGGAAGCTCTTCAGCCGGCGCGGCACGGCAGTTGTCGGTGTAAAGGCCAACGGCAGGGCCGATTGGGAAGGTTGGTTGGAGTTCAAACGCGAGGAGTTTGCGGAGCCGGCAATCGAGAACACCGCCGCAGTGTTGCGTGTGGTGGCGGCCGATGTGCTGTGTCTGGTGGAAGTGGAAAGCCGACCTGTGCTGGAACGTTTCGCCAAGCAGAGGCTCAAGGACCTGGGATACGATTTCAACATGGTGATTGACGGGAACGACGAACGCGGGATTGACGTGGGTTTGCTGAGCCGACTGCCGGTGCGGCGGCTGAGCAGTCACGTGCATGACAGGCACGGCCGCAGCCGGGTTTTTTCGCGCGACTGTCTGGAGGCGGAGATTTTGCTGCCGGGCGGGCGGTCGCTCTTTCTGCTGCTGAATCACTTCAAGAGCAAGTGCTACGGCACGGCGGCAACCAACAAAGCGCGTCGAAAACTCCAAGCCGAGACCGTGGCCCGAATACTGACCGCTGAATACGACCTGCAAAGGGACCTGGTGGCGGTTTGCAGCGATCTGAACGACACGCCCGACAGCGGCCCGCTCAAACCATTGCTCGGCCTGCCTCACCTCCACGATGTTCTGGCGGTCAGGTTCCACGACGTATCGGAGCGTTGGACCTATTGTTACGACAGGCTGCAACAAATTGACTACCTGCTGGTGTCCGACCCACTCCGTGCTGCATGGCGTGACTCTGGCGTGGAACGCCGGGGCATTTTTGGGCTGGAGAAGTTGACGGCTGGTAAAGCCCGCTCGTTCCCCTCAGTGGACCGCTCGACCCACGCCGCATCCGATCACGGCGCGGTCTGGGCGGACTTCGAACTCTGACCTTTGACCAAGCGGCTTCGACGGCGGCGGTAATCCGGACCGACACGGCGGCTTGACGGCTTTTCTGGTGTGGCATTGCGGACAGGATGCGCATCCCTGGCCGTCTGCGGGTTCCGCAGTCTGGGCCGCGCTGGCCGGTTGCACTGCCAGAGGTACTACCGGGCAAAGACTCGCCATCTTGGGCGGACCGGAGACGCTGTCAGCCCTTGTAAAGAGCGATGGGCGCAGCCACCGGCGCGGACTTGTGCAGCGTTTGCAATTGGCCCGGATGGGCAGGGTTTTCAACCGGGTTTTGGGGAGGTTTCCGGCGCCGGCGGTGAACTTCGCCAAGTTGGCAGCGGTGCCATTGGTGGGCGCCGCAACGCTTCAAGCCGGAGCCAGAAAACAAAACGGGGCATCCGCAGACGGATGCCCCGGTAGCAGGCCCATGGAAAGACCTCAGTTCCGCTTCAGGCGGTAGAACTGCTGCGTCGCACCGATGGCACGTACGGCCTTGAACCTGCCGTTGCTGCCGGTGATTGTGGCGCTCACGTTATTGAATGGGCCGTTCACCGTGGCGGCCTCCTGCAAGCCGAAGGCCGAAGGTTGATCGCCCGCCTCGGCGGTGAATGAGATTTCCACGTTCCCGCCAACAATGCGGATGTCGGTGATATTTGGTGGCGAGGTGGTCGGCAACCGGACCACGCGCAAGTTGTCATAAACCACACCGGAAGCGCCGGTCATGATGGAATCGTATGCGTCGCAATAACCGAGCATGATGTTGCCACTGGTAAATGGGGTGGCGTTGGTATAGCTCATGATCGGAGTGCGGTTGATTGTCAGTGTAACCACACCATTGACGTGGCTGATTTCCACGTCTGCCCAGACCGGCGTGGTGGTGGTTTCGATGTTGGAGGGTGCGCCGGCGTATCCAAATGGCGGCGACTTGAAGATCCCGGTCAGGGTGGAGGCGTTCCGTCCCGGCGTCAGCGCCGTCGGATTGTTGGCTGCGGTGGTGGGGGCACTGTATATGACGTAATCTCCCAGTGCCGCCCCGTCCGCTTCAACGCCGAAGAACAGGCCGTCGAATGTCCAGCCCGCAGGCACGCCGCCGGCGGTGTTCCTGAACCAGTTGGTGTTGTTGCCGGAGTGGTTGATGCCCATCAGGGCGTATTCGGTGGTGGAGGCGGCGTTGCCGACCACCAGGAACATGTCGAACCGGACTGCGTAGTTGCCGCTGAAGCTCTTGCCGTTTGGATAAATGTTGATGCCGGCGGCACCCAGCGCGGTGGAGTCATCCTTGTTCACTGTCATGTAGCAGCCCAGCGTGTCGCCGGTCGAGTGCGGGGCGGGTGGGATTGTCATCGGTATCCAGCCCCAGGAGGCGTAATCGTAACTGAACACGTAGCGGTAGTCGTCCACCCCGTTGGCCGAGCCGAATCTGACAGTCCAGTTGGCCGAGTTGTCGGTGTTAAAGTTCTCCGACCAGATCACATCCTCGGGAGGCAGTTCGTCATCCACGATTGTGGCCGTGGCGCTGGGGCTGTTTGTGCCGACGACGTAACCCGTGCCCGGGGCGACCGTGGCCACAATCGTCTGGTCGCCGTTGAGCAGGCTGTCGTCCACCGGGTTGATGTCGAAGTTCTGGTTAACCACGCCCGGATCGATGGTGACGCTGGCGGGCGCCGTGTATCGTGCCGGTGCAGCCGTGCCTGAGTAAGTCAGATTCACGCTGAAGCTCGGCGCGTTGGTGTCGCCGCGGCGGACCACACGCAAGCGGGCATAATCAGCCGCGATCCTTTCATACATGCTGGGGTACACCGCCACCAGGTCGGCCATGGGTACGTCATTATCCACGATGGCGACCGTCCCGCTGCGTGCGCCGGGGTCTATCGCGTAACTCTCGCCTGGGGCCAAGCTCACAATGACTGTCTCGGTCAGTTCGGACACCGAATCGTCCGCAGGCACAACGTCCACTGTCACGGCTGTCTCTTATACACATCT
>JAOAIM010000240.1 GCA_026414705.1 Verrucomicrobiia bacterium
GGGAATTCCCAAGCCGCCATTGGCGAGCGTGTTCGCCCGGTGATCACGCACGGCGCTGTTCAAAGTTCAAAGTTCAAAGTTCAAAGTTCAGAGTTTTGGTGTCGGTGCCGCCGCTTTGGATTTGCCGACTGCCAGTCGGCGGCACGGCAGATTGCCAATCTGCGCTACGCTCCGACGCTCCACGAATCCGGCGCGCGGGGGCCGGCTTACTCCACCTGCAGGACCTGGTCGAGGAGTTGGGGCAAGTGGGCTTGCAGGGCGGCGTGGCTGACGACCATCGTGGCGCCGGCGGCGCGCGCGGCGTCAATCAACGCCTCATCGGGTCGCTCGGCGAACGCAAGCACCGGGACGTGCGCGGTGGCCGGATGCCGCCGGAAGGCCGCAATCAGGGCGCACACGTCGTGGTGATCGGAGGCCAGATCGGCGAGCAAGAGCATCGGCCCTTCGCGGGTGGCGATGTCGAGCAATTGATCGGGTTGAGTGATGGCGGTGACGCGGTAGTGGAGGTCCTGCAGCCGGTTGATCAATTGCGTGCCGGGCAGGAGCTTCTCGTAGAGAACCAGGGCCAACGGCTGCGTCACGCGCCCAGCGTGCGGAGGCGCCGGGGCGATTGCAAAACTTTTCCGGAGCGCCGGCGGTTCGGCGATGGTAAGCCCCGGCCAGACGCGCAATCGTCATGGGACATGACTTCGCCAAACCGGCGTCTCGGAAGCGGCGCCGGACCGATGCGCGGGCGCGCGCCGCTCAACGTCGCTTGCGTCGGGGCCGGAACAACTCCATCTGCGGTCCCTTGAAGAAGTCGTAGTTTTTGAGGATGCGGATGATTTGGAGGAGATCGGACTTTTGGTAGTTGCGGTTGGGTTCGGCGCTGGCGATCAGGTCGGCGAGCATGGTGCGAAACGGGATCACGGCGTCCACGCCCTTGGAACGGAGCAGGGCGATGCTCTGCTCGCGCGCGGTGTCGCCGCGCGGCAACGACGGCAGCACCAGCAGTTTCAGCGTGGGCCCGCCCCGTCCGAACGCGCGTTCGGCGCGTTGCAGTGCACGGGGTTCAACGAACCGGAAAATCTCCGGCGACTTTTCCAGCACGCCCGGACTGAACGTCTCGGTGTGCCAACCCTTGACCACGACAATCGCGCGCTCGACAAACGGCAGGTCCTCCGAGCCGAGGACGAAGGGCAGCGGCCCGTCGCGCTTCTGTGGCCTGGGATTGAGCACGAAAAAATCAATGTCGTCATCCTGTTGGCGGGTCTGGCCGACGTATTTGCGATACTGGCGCACGAGGAATTCGTGCAACTCGAAGTATTCGCGGACGATGGTTTCGCTGACCGAGCTCACGGGTTTGGCGCTGGCGATCAGGCGCTGGCGGGGCGCGCCCCGGCGCGTCGGGCCCGTGCGGTGGAGGTGCCGCCGTCGGGGATCGTTCCGTCCAGCGCCGCTTCAATCAGTTCATCGGGCACGTGCTGGCCCCAAACGACCTGGCCGATGCGTTTGGCGAGCACGAAGCGGATCTGGCCGCCGCGCACCTTTTTGTCCAGGCGCATGGCGGCAAAGAGTTTCTGGCGCTGCCGCGCATTGAGCCGCACCTGGGTGGGCAGGCCGATGCGCTCCAGCAGGGCGATGATCCGCTCCAGTTGGGCGCGCGGCAGGCCGAGTTGTTGAACCGACAACCGCGCGGCGGCGACCTGGCCGATGGCAATGGCTTCGCCGTGCAGATAACGTCCGTAGTGGGAGATCGCCTCCAGCGCGTGCCCGATGGTGTGGCCGAAGTTCAGGATCGAACGCAACCCGCTCTCGGTCTCGTCCTGCGCAACGATCCGGGCCTTGATTTCGCAGCAACGGGCGATGACCGCCCCCAGGGCGCGCGCGTCGCGTCGAAGCAGTCGGGGCAGCTCGCGCTCCAGCCGCCCAAACAGGTCGGCATCGTAGATGATGCCGTATTTGACGACCTCGGCCAGGCCGGCGCGGAATTCGCGTTCGGGCAACGTGCGCAGCGTGTCCAGGTCGCACAAGACCAGTTGGGGCTGGTGGAAGGCGCCGACGAGGTTTTTTCCGGCCTTGAGGTTGACGCCGACCTTGCCGCCGACCGAGCTGTCCACCTGGGCGAGCAACGTCGTGGGCACCTGCACGAACGGAATCCCGCGCAGGTAGGTGGCCGCGACGAAGCCGGCCAGGTCGCCGACCACGCCGCCGCCCAGCGCCACGATGAAGGAGCGGCGTTCGAGCCGGTGGTCGGCCAGCCGATCGTAGCATTGCGCGGCGGAGCGGGGGTGTTTGGTAGCCTCGCCCGGATTCAGAATCACCAGGGCCGGACAAAAGCCCGCGCGCGCGAGCGAATCGAACGCCGGCCGGGCGTAGCGGCGTCCGACGTTGGTGTCGGTGATGATGGCGCAACGCTGGCCGAGTTTGAGGCGGGCGCACTCCGCGCCCAGTCGCCGCAGCAGGTGCGGGCCGATTTTGATGGCGTAACTGCGGGCGCCGAGCGGGACGTTGACGGTGCGCACACGCCCAGCATAGGAGGCAGGGGGCGCGTGTCAAAGGTTTCGGCGAACCGAGCGCGGCGCGCGTTGGTCCGTGACCCGGCACGTCCCGTGGCGCGGAGAGATGACGGTGCGCGGAGCGGCGGCGGGCTGGCAAGAGGGAGCACGAGCTGGCAAACTCCCGCTGCCCTGACAACGGGCCGCACCGTGAGAGCAAATCGTGGAGCAGGTTCAAGTGCCCGGAGTCACCGGAAGCGTTCTGGCGCGCGTGCGCTTTTCGGTCGGGATGGACGCAGGCCGGGGATTCCGAGCGACCTCAGCTCAAGCTCAACCCCCATCGGATTTTGACGAAAACCATGCGCGAGCAAGACGCACGATCCGGCGCGCCCGTGGCTCGGGGAATCGAGGCTCGTGTTGCTCCGGTGCAGCGGTGCGCCGGAGGGCTTCGGGTCGCTGCGATGTTGTTGCTGGCTTCGGTCGGCGGCACGCAGGCACACAATCCCGACACCAGCTACGCGCGGATCACGATTTCGCCCGAGGCGGTGGAGTTCAAGTTCTCCTACGACCTGGTCACGCTGTGGCGGATTGCGCCCCTGGATGCGAATCGGGATGGGGCGGTGTCGCGCGCCGAGTTGGAGGCGGCAACGGCGGTCATTCAGCAGTTCTTGCGGGAGCGGATTGATCTGGAACTGAATCAACGGGCGGCGGATTTCGCGGAGGCGTTGCCGCCGGTCTGGCCCGAGGAGGCGGGCGAGGTTATCCCGCAAAGTGATTATCACCAGCGGCTGGTGAGTTTTGTCTTTCGCAATCCGGTGCTGACCGCGCCGGAGGACGTGGCGTTGAGGTTTGATGTTTTTGACACGTTCGGTCCGATGCACGTCGTGCTGGGGGTGTTCGAGTGGGAGGGGCGCGAACAGCCGGTGGTGTTCACGCGGTTTGAGCCGGATTATTTGTTCGACACGGGTTACCGCGCGCCGATGAGGGCGCAACTGGCGCAGTATTTTCGCCTGGGGCTGAAGCACATTTTTCTGGGCTACGATCACATTGCATTTCTGCTGGGGCTGCTGTTCGTGCCGAGGTTTCTGGAGCTGGTGAAGGTGGTCACGGCGTTCACGGTGGCGCACACGATCACGCTGGGGCTGGCGGTGTTGGAGGTCGTGAAGCTGCCGCCGCGCCTGGTGGAAGTGGGGATCGCACTGACGATCATGTATGTGGCGGTGGAAAATCTGATGGCGGGGAGCCCGCGATGGCGTTGGCTGCTGACGTTCGCGTTCGGGTTGGTGCACGGGTTTGGTTTTGCGAGTGTGCTGAGGGAGTTGGGGTTGCCCGCGCGTGGGTTGGCCCAGGCGCTGGTGTCGTTCAACCTGGGGGTCGAGGCGGGACAACTGCTCATCGTGTGCGCGCTCTGGCCGTTGGTGTGGTGGTTGGGCAAACAGGCCCACGCGCAAACGGCGAAGGTGGGGGTTTCGACCCTCATCCTGGTGTTGGGGGCGGGGTGGTTTGTGGAACGGCTTTTGGGGCTGGGCTTCATGCCGATCTGAACCGGGAGTCGAACCGGGTTTCTATCAAAAGGCCGCGTTGAGTTGGAAGAGGATTTCGGCGGGACGCCGAAAAAGGCACGCGAGACGCGTGCGCTCCCATCTCAACCCAATTTGCAATT
>JAOAIM010000023.1 GCA_026414705.1 Verrucomicrobiia bacterium
GTCGGATATTGACCCAAAACACAAGCTGGCGATTGAAGCCGACCCTTGATGGGAACACCACGTCGAGAGCGCCGCCCCTTTGACCAACGCCGTCACGCCGCTCCGCGATCTACACACGCGATGGACAAGCCGACGGGCGCCCTTTCAGCTACGGGGCCGGGCGGGTCTTCTCCGGTTTGGCGGTCAATTCCGCGTCGCCGTGTTGGCGCCTCTCGCCGAAGCCCTCGCGCGCGGGCACTGGAGTGACGCGCGGCATGGCTCCCGGCGATTCGACCGATTGGAACAACGGCGTGCTGCATTGTCCCTGCCGCGTGCAGGGGCCTGTTCGGCTGGCGCCGCATGGGTCAGGCGAAGTCGATGTTGCCCGAAAGCCCCTGCTGACCCGCCGCATCAAGCAACCGCAACAAGGCAGCGCGTTCAGCGGCGTGGGACTTTCGCCGAATCAGAATGTCGATTCTCGAATGGGCGGTGCGGTGCGTCGTTCCCGATGCCGTGCCGGAAGAAAATTGTCTGTCCGCGATCAAACGGTTATTGAGTCGGGCGTTCTATGGACGTGCTGACGCTATCGCGCATCCAGTTCGCAGCGACGGTGTCGTTTCACTACATCTACCCGCCGCTGAGCATCGGGCTGGGCGTGGCGTTGGTGATCATGGAGGCGCTCTGGCTCAAGACCGGCAACCCGCTTTACCACCAGATGGCGCGGTTCTGGACGCGGATTTTTGCGCTCACCTTCGCGCTGGGCGTGGCCACGGGGATTGTGATGGAGTTTGAGTTCGGCACGAACTGGGCGGCGTATTCGCGGTTTGTGGGGGACGTGTTCGGCAGCGCGCTGGCGGCGGAGGGAATTTTTGCGTTTTTCCTGGAATCGGGTTTTCTGGCGGTGCTGCTGTTCGGCTGGGACAAGGTCAGCCGCAAGATGCATTTCTTTTCCACGTGCATGGTGTGTCTGGGCGCGCACTTCAGCGCGATCTGGATCGTCGTGGCCAATTCCTGGATGCAGACGCCGGCGGGCTATCACATCGTGGAAACACCCCGCGGCCCGCGTGCCGAGATCACCGATTTCTGGGCCATGGTGTTCAATCCCTCCTCGGTGGAGCGGCTGTTTCACGTGTTGTGCGGGTGCTGGCAGGCGGGCGCGTTTCTGGTCGTGAGCGTGGCCGCGTGGTATCTGCTCAAAAACCGGCATGTGGATTTTGCCAAAGCCTCGATGCGCGTGGGGCTGAGCATCGGCCTGGTGGCGTCGGTGCTCTCGCTGGTCAGCGGGCACGAAAGCGCGCAGGGCGTGGCGAAGCATCAACCCGCCAAGCTCGCCGCGTTCGAGGGGCTTTACGAAACCACCACCAACGCGCCGTTGGTGTTGTTCGGCTGGGTGGACGCGAAAAACGAGCGGGTGATCGGGCCGAAGATTCCTGGGCTGCTGAGCTACCTCACGCACGGGGACGTGAACAAGCCGGTGACGGGGCTGCGGGAGTTCCCACCGGAAGATCGCCCGCCGGTGCAACGGGTGTTTCAGTTGTATCGGCTGATGGTGGGCATCGGGCTGGCCATGATTGCGGTGTCGGTGATCGGTTCGTTTCTGTGCTGGCGGGGAATTTTGTTCCGGCATCGTTGGATGCTCTGGGCGCTGGTGTTTTCGGTGCTGGGCCCGCAGATCGCCAACCAGGCCGGCTGGTTCGCGGCCGAGATGGGACGGCAACCGTGGATTGTGTATGGCCTGATGCGCACCTCCGAGGGGCTGTCGGCCAATCTCTCGGCCAACGCGGTGCTGGGCTCGCTGATTTTGTTCACGCTCATCTACCTGCTGCTGTTCGCGGTGTTCGTGTATTTGCTCAACGACAAAATCCAGCACGGGCCGGACGCGGCGGACCTGGTGCCGAGCGGCAAGCTGGCGTTGCCCCGCCGCCAGTGAAATGTCTCCACACCCTGGACCCATGATCCCCGACTGGCTCGACCTCAACACCGTCTGGTTCGTGCTCATCGGCGCGTTGTTCACGGGCTACGCGATGCTCGACGGCTTCGATCTGGGCGTGGGCGCTCTCCACCTGTTCACCAAAAAGGATGAGCACCGCCGCATTTTGCTCAACGCCATCGGCCCGGTCTGGGACGGCAACGAAGTGTGGCTGGTGACCGGCGGCGGCGCCCTGTTTGCCGCGTTCCCGAACGTGTATGCAACGGTGTTTTCGGGGTTTTATTTCGTGTTCGTGCTGCTGCTGGTGGCGTTGATTTTTCGCGCCGTCGCCATCGAGTTTCGCAGCAAGCAACCGATGCGCTGGTGGCGGCAGATGTGGGACGTGGGCTTTGCGTGCGGGAGCGTGCTGTCGAGCTTTCTGATCGGGGTGGCGATGGGCAACATCGCCTGGGGCATTCCGCTGGACGCGCGCGGCGAGTTCGCCGGGACGTTTTTCGATCTGCTGCATCCGTATTCGATTTTGCTGGGCGTGACGACCGTGGCCCTGTTTGCCATGCACGGGGCGATTTACGCCGCGATGAAAACCGAGGGCGAACTGCACGAGCAACTGCGCGGCTGGATCAACAAGACGATCATTTGTTTTGTCATCTGCTACGCGATCACCACGATGGCGACGCTGTTGTATGTGCCGCACATGGCGGCGCGCGTGCGGGCCAATCCGTGGCTGTTCAGCATCGCGCTGGTGAACATGCTCGCCATTGCGAACATCCCGCGCGAAGTGACACATCGGCGCGATGGCCGGGCGTTCCTCTCCTCGTGCGTGGCGATGCTGGCGCTGATGACGCTCTTCGGCCTGGAGATGTATCCGCACCTGATCCTGAGCAACCCCAACCCGGAACACAGCCTGACGATCTACAATGCTGCCTCGTCGCAAAAAACGCTCGGCATCATGCTCCTCATCGCGGCGATCGGCGTGCCGCTGGTGATCGCCTACACCGTGAGCATCTACTGGATTTTCCGGGGCAAGGTGAAGTTGGACCGCATGAGCTATTGAAGCCGGGACCGGCGGCTGGCCAGCGAGAGAGCGGAAGAGCGCGCGAGGGCGGTCTTTGCACGGGAACGGTCATTCACCCCGAGGCACAAAGCCGCTGTTGCGCAGTAACCCGTGTTGAACCCGCCTTGCCTCCGTGGCCGAACAAGGTCGCGTCGCAGCGGCTGCCCGTTTGAGGTTCACTGGTTTCGCGGAGCCTCGCCGGGTCGGTGGTTTGGCGAACTTTGAAGAAAAGTTGACCCGCCGGTGGCGATCATCTTCTCGCACGCAGGCCCCGCGCTGCAGTTCCTCAGACCCCCACGGCCTCCGGCGCGACCGGCACGTCCTTGAGAATTTGTTCGACAATGTGGTCGGTGGTGATGCCCTCGGCCTCGGCCTCGAAATTGAGGATCAACCGGTGGCGCAACGCGGGCAGGGCTGCGGCCTGGATGTCCTCAAAGCTCACGTTGAACCGGCCTTGGGCCAGCGCGCGCACTTTGCCTGCGAGGATGAGCGTTTGCGCGCCGCGGGGGCTGCTGCCGAAGCGCAGGTATTGAGTGGCGATGGGCGCGGCCGTGTCGGTCTTCGGGTGCGTCGCCAGCACCAGGCGCACGGCGTAATCCTTCACGTGCGAGGCCACGGGCACGTCGCGCACCAGACGCATGAGCTCGAGCAAACGCTCGCGCGAGAGAACCTTGTTGACGGTGGGTATCCCGCCGGTGGTGGTGCGGTTGAGGATTTCGTTGAGTTCGGCCGCACTCGGATAGCCGACCAGAATTTTGAAGAAGAACCGGTCCAGTTGCGCTTCGGGCAACGGGTAGGTCCCCTCCTGATCAATCGGGTTCTGCGTGGCCATGACGAAGAAGGGTTCGGCGAGTCGTCGAATTTCACCACCCGCGGTGACCTGTTTTTCCTGCATCGCTTCGAGCAGGGCGCTCTGGGTTTTGGGCGTGGCGCGGTTGATTTCGTCGGCCAGGATCAGATGTGCAAAGATCGGACCACGTTGGAACTGGAACTCGCGTCGGCCCGTGGCGGTTTCCATGACGATGTTCGTGCCGAGGATGTCGGCGGGCATCAGGTCGGGTGTGAACTGGATGCGGTTGAAGGGCAGATCGAGCGCCTCGCCGAGCGTGCGCACGAGCAGGGTTTTGCCCAGGCCGGGCACGCCTTCGAGCAGCACGTGTCCGCCCGCGAACAGAGCGATGAGGGTGTTTTCGACGACGGCGTCCAGGCCGACGATGAGCTTGCCGATCTCGGCGCGCAAAGCGCCCCACGCCTCGCGGAACGATTGGATTTGGAGTTCGGGTTTCATGGTGATCAAGAAGGAACTCAAGAACTCAGGAACGGGTTACAAGGTATTTCAAGTCTTCCGGCGCGATCCGCTTGATCGTCAAGGGCATGGCAGCGAAGTTGAACAGAAGTCCGCTTTCGGCACCGGTCGCTTTCAAATAGGAGCGAACCACTGCGAAAAAGATTTTTTCCAACGCGGCCACGGCTTTCAATTCCACGACGACACGATTCTCGACCAGGAAATCCAACCGATGCTCACCAACCGGCCGTCCCCGGTAGGAAATGGGCACAATTTTCTGGCGCTCGAAGCGCAGCCCCACCGAGTCGAATTCAATCGCCAGGGCCTCTTCATAGACGGATTCCAAAAAACCCGGACCGAGGGCTTTGTGCACATTGATTGCCGCTGCGATTATCCGCCCGGTTAGCGCGTCATCTTTCATGCCTGTTTCATGAGTTCCTGAGTTCCTCCTTGATTGTTGCCACGCGTTTCAAGCCGGGCGCTCACCTCCTTAGATCGTCGAAGTAGTCGCGCACGGGGGCGTGATAGGCGCGCGGGACTTTTTCCTGGCTCAGGGCGCTCTGGGCTTCGGCCTGGGCGGCGGCGACCGCCTCCTCGTATTGCAGCCGGCTCGCGCCCTTGATGCTCACGCCCTTCAAGGTGATGCTCGGCATCGGCGCGCCGGGACTGAACTGACCTCGCACCTTGGTGGGCTTGAGCGCGTCGCTCGGCTCGGCGTCGCGAGGGGTGATCTCCAGCGGCGCGGGAGCCATCCCGGCCTCGCGCCCACCGGTTCCGGGCAGGGCACTCAACCCCGAGCTGCAGACGCCCGGTCGGCATTGCCCCCAACGCTGGCCGCTGCCAATGCACGCCGAAGCGCGTTCCAAATTCTCCAGAGCCGCCAGCAGGGACTCCGTATCACCGAGTTGCCGGAGCAAATTCTCCAATTCATCCGCCGCAGCGGCGAGCTGTTGCGCCGCGCTGCCGCGGTCGCCCTGACGCCCTTGTTCAAGGGCGCGTTCGAACAGGTCGGCGACGTTGCCGTAATCCATCGCGTGCGGAAGCGCCTGGCTGACCTCGCTCAAAATCTGCTGCAATTGTTCGGGAGTGAGGGCGGCGGATCGGAGTTGCTCGGCCATTTTTCGCAGGGTGTGGGCGGCGGCCCCGGCCTGCCCACGTTCGAGTTGTTCGGCAAGGTTTTTGCCCAGCTTCGCCCACGCTCCCTGAAGGGCTTCAAGTCGTTGGGCGAGGTCGCGCAGCTTCTCCAGTTGGGTCAATGCCTGGTCTAACTCTTTCAGGAACAAATCGGTGTGCTGCGCTGCCAGCGCTGCGATGGCGGCGTCCAACCCGGGCAGTTGCAACCCGAGTTCCGCAGCCTGACTGGCGAGCGTTGAAAGTTGCGCGGCCAACTCCCTGGCCTGCGCGGCGGCGGTTTCGTCACTTCGGGTGGCGAGATTTTGGGCGGCCTGCTGGAGTTGTTCGAAGTTGCGCTGCAAATCCGCGAGCGCGCCGGTATTGGTGGCCGCACGGCCCAACTCGCGTTGCAGTTGCTCGATCTGTTGCTGGAGGTTCACGCCGTAGGGCGCGTCGCCACCGTCCGGCGCGCGTGCGGCCTGCTCCAGTTTTCGGAGCGCCGGGTCCGTGCGCAGGTCTTTGAGTTGCTGCCGGAGCTGCTCGCTCACGCTGGCCAGCTCGCGCAACGCATCGCCCCGCGTCAGGCTCGCCTTTTGGAGTTTCTCGCCCAGGTCCACCAGGGTTTCGAGCGCCTTTTCGGTAGCGGGTAGAACCGGCGGACGGCGCTCCACTTCACGCCGTGTCAGCTCCGCCAGTTGCTGGCCGACGTGTCGGATGTTGGCGGCGTCGGCCTGTTTTTGCTGATACTTCGGGCTGCGATATTCCGGCACAAACCCCAGCCCGGCGCCGATGGCCAGCACCAGCACACTCCAACGCGCCGCTGGCGGCAGGTGAAACGGCACCAGCCGGCGCGTGTTCAAACCCCGCGCGTTGACTGCGGCGTCCTGAACCACCAGTTCGCGCCAGCCGTCGGTGCCTGTCCCGGCGAGTTCGAGCGCGGTGCTCAGTCGTTCCTTGAGATTTTGGCGCAGGTCAAGCCAGCGGGCGGTTTCTGTCAGCGACTCCCGTCTCCACCCGCCCCAAAGTGCCCCGGCCAGCGGGCACAACGCGGCCAGAGCGGCCGCCCAACCCAACACCGCCAAAGGCAAGGGCAAGAGCTTGTAGGCAACAAGCGCCACAACCCAAACGACGCCGCCCACCAAAAGTCCCCACCACAGCCCATGAAGCATCCGGGCCAGGCGCCGCCGTCGCGCGGTGCGTTCGAGGACGGATTGAATGGCTTGGAGCGCGTCCATCGGTCTGATTGAAAGCTGGCGCAGCCCTGCGGCTTTTGCCAGCACCAAACACCGGTTGGACAGCCGCCGCGCGATGTCGGTTCAGACGCCACGTTCGACCCGCCGGAGCGATGCGCCGCGAGCGCGCCCCCACGGGAGCGTGCTTACTGCCGCTCGTATTCGCCCTTGCTGACGCGCTTGTAAACGGTGAACCCGGCCTTTTTGGCGTCGGAGATCGAAAGCGGTTTGAGCTTGGTGGGCGTGTTGAAGAGCGAAATGACCTTCCGCACCGGTCGTTTGCAGACCGGGCACTGCGTCAACTCCGGGGCATTGAGCGGGCGTCGCACCGTGAACCGCCCGCCACACACCGCGCAATCGCCTTCGCACAACTCGTATTCGTAGAGCGGCATCGCGGAAAAAAATTCTCACCCGGCTCGCACGCTTGTCAACCGGCCGACCGGCTCCCCGGCTTGCTGCGTTGAACCCAAAAGCATCCGCTGAAACGCTTGACAGCATGGCACTGGGGAACGAGACTGGCCACGTTCGTTTGAACCGCTCAGGAACAAGCTCGTGCTCCTCGGTGCAACGACCGAATGCTCATCCGGCTGATGAGCGAACCTTCGGAGTGTCGGGACTTTTTTTCCTGGCGATGTGCCAACCCCAACCTCGTAAAGCCATGAAAAATCCAACCCGTCCGTCCGTTCAGCCTCGCCTTCGCCCGCCTGGCGGTTTCTGCCTCCTGGTCGGTTTGTTCGTGTTTCTGCAAACGCAATACCTGCCCGGGCCCACGGGCACGTGGGACCAAACCAAGAGCGGCAACTGGAGCGATTCGGCCAACTGGGTCGGGGGGGTGATTGCCGACGGCGCCGGGAATCAACTCGTTGGACCGAGCATCTCCGCGCTAGGCGTAACCCGGACCATCACGGTGGACACACCGCGCACCATCGGCACGATTGCAATGACTGCAAATGCCCGGACGTATCGGTTTGCCGGCACGAACACGATCACGTTGGAGGGTGTCAACCCGGCGTTGGTGCGCTGCATCAGCGGTGGCAACCTGGAAATCAATGTGCCGCTGGCCGGCAATGTCATCGTTCGCACGCCCAACCAGACCGGTAGAACGTTCTTCAACGCCGCCAACACTTACACGGGTGACACCCAGGTCCACCGCAGTGACGGGGCGCGGGCGTCGCTGGTCTGCGGGGTGGCGGACGCAATCCCGCACGGGCCGGGCAAGGGCAACGTGGTGATGGTCATCGGCACAGGGTTCGGCGGCAATGGCGAGCGCGCCCTGCTCGACATCGGCGAGCAGAACATCACGATCAACGGCTTGATCAGCACGAACACGGGCGGCGTGAGTGCCGGCGACCCGGTCGTCACCTCACTGGGCACCAGCGGACAGACGCGCACGTTAACCGTGGGCGATGGCGACGCAAACGGCAACTTTGCTCAAGGTTCGATTCAGGACGGCGGGGCCAATCTTGTGGCCCTCACCAAAATCGGCACCGGCACTCAAATCCTGGGCGGGCCGAACACGTTCACCGGCCCGACCACGGTCAACGCCGGGGCGCTGATCATCAACGGCACCCATGCCAGCGCGATCACCGTCAACGGTGGTCTGTTGGGCGGCAGTGGCACGCTCAACAACACCGTCGTGGTCAACGCCGGCGGCACGATCAGCGCCGGCGGCAGCGTCGGCATTCTCACCCTCAACAACGGGCTGGACCTGAGCGCGGGCGGCACCAACCTCTGGGACCTGGTCGCCAACAGCGAGTCCAACCCCGGAACGGACTTTGACCAGATCAACCTGGGCGGCGGCACGTTGGACCTGAGCGATTCGACGCTTGTCGTCTCGCTCGGCGGTGCGGTGAATCCCAGCGCAGCGTTTTGGACCTCGCCGCGGAGTTGGAACGTGATCACCTCCACCAGCGGTTCGGGCACGTCCAACTTCAAATACGTCAAGGTCCAGGGCAGCGCGCCCTCCGGCACGTTCGCCACGACCAACGACGGCACGAACGTGAAACTGCTCTTCACGCCCGGCGCCGCCCCGCCGCAACCACCGCCCACGCCCGTTTACATCACGGCGATCACCGGCGCCGGCACGCCCAGCGTGACCGTGCACTACACCAACACGATTCCGGGCAGCAACTACGTGCTCCAGGCGGCCACCAGTCTGAACACGCCGGTTATGTGGGTGAACCTTGCGACCAACCAGGCGACCGGCACAACCGGTTCGGCCGTGGACAGCACGGCGGGCGGTCAGCCGCAGCGGTTTTACCGCGTCTTTTATCACTATTCGCCGTAACCCAGACGGCGCAGCGGCGCCGCTCTCAAGCCCGTCCCGATGCCGGGACGGGCTTTTTTTTGTTTGGAGTGGTGGACCCGGCGGGTCAGGAGGCGCTGGGCGTGGTTTCAGCGGCTTTCAACGCGAGCAGCCGGTCGCGTGTCTCGCGGAACACCGTTTCCAGTTCGCGGAAAACTTCTCCTGCGCCGTCCAGGTCACCGTTGCGGGCGAGGTCTTCGAGTTTTTGGGCGGTTTGCGCGAGGCGACGGCAACCGAGGTTGAGGCACATGCTTTTGAGCGAGTGCGCGTGGAATGCCAACTGTCCGGCGTCGGACAGCGCCCCGGCGATGTGCGCCAGCTCGGCCGGGGCGTTTTCGGCGCAGAGGTCAATCAACTCGGCGAGCACGTTGCCGCCATCCGCAGCGGGCATCTCGCGCAGTTCGGCCAGGAGGTGTTCGTCGAGCAATGCATCGGCTGTCGGCGTGGCCGGTCGGCGGTAAAAGGCGGTGGTGTCGGTTCGCAATTTGGTCGGTCCCCAACGTTCCAGGGCCGCTTGCAGTTCGGCAACGCGCACGGGTTTGGAGATGTAATCGTCCATGCCGGCGGCGAGGCACTTTTCCCGATCGCCCAGCAGGGCGTTGCCGGTCATGGCGATGATCACCGGGCGTCGGTCGCGCGACCAGCGCCGACAGATTTCGCGCGCGCAATCCAGGCCGTCCATTTCGGGCATTTGCACATCCAGAAAGAGCACGTCGTAGGGGCGCTGTTCCAGCGCGTGCAGCACCTCGTGGCCGTTTTGCACCACGTCGGCCCGGTAACCGAGCCGGTTGAGCACACTCAGCCCGACCTTCTGGTTGATCGGATTGTCGTCAGCCAAAAGCACGCGCAGAGGCAGTCGGCGCGCCAGAGTGGCATCCAGCAGCGGCGCCCCGGGCGAGCGTTTCTCCCGTTGCACCGCCACGCTCAAGGCGCGGCACAGGGCGTCGAGCAACTGGGCCGGCCGGATCGGCTTGTGGACAAACACCGGCAACCCCAGAGCCTGCGGGCGCGGATCATCATTGCGCACGCGCAGGGCGGTCATCGGCACCAACGGCATCTGCCGCCCCCACGGCTCGCGTCGTAATTCCTCGACAAACCGGAACGCATCCAGACCGGGCAGTTGAAAATCCAGCAACACCACGTCCGGCGGGGACTCCCCGGCGAGTTGTTCGCGCGCCGCCTGCGCGGTGGCGACGCATTCGACCTGCATGCCCCACTGGGTGGCACGGCGCGTGATCATGCGGCAGGCTGACGGGTTGTCCTCGAGCACAAGCAGCCGTTTGCCGGACAATTGTGGCTGGGGCGTCTGCCAGGCTGGCGGACTGGTGGCCGCCGTGGCCTTGGTGAGGATTGTGAAATGAAACGTCGCGCCCTTGCCCGCCTCGCTGTCCACCCAGATGCGGCCGCCCATCAGTTCAACGAGGCGTTTGCAGATGGCCAGGCCCAGGCCCGTGCCGCCAAAGCGGCGCGTTGTCGAGGCGTCCACCTGTTGAAACGACTTGAACAGCTTGTGCTGATGTTCCACCGGGATGCCGATGCCGGTGTCGCGCACCGAGAAATGCAACAACCACTGCTCCGGATGCCGGAGCAGATCGGTGTCGTGCTCCCGGCCCGGTTCGGGCCGACGCGGCCCGTGCGCCGCGACGTCCACTTCCACCACCACCTCGCCCTGGGGTGTGAATTTGACCGCGTTGCTGATGAGGTTGACCAGAACTTGTCGCAGGCGCGTCACGTCGCTGACCAGGATTTTGGGGATGGCATCGTCCACCAGATACACCAGGTCGAGGTTCTTTTCAGCGGCCTTGGGCGCGAGCAGCTCCAGCGCCTCTTCCACGCAGGTGTGCAATTCAAAGGGCGCCTGCTCCAATTCGAGCTTGCCGGCCTCGATCTTGGAGAAATCCAACACGTCGTTGACGATGGCCAGCAGGGCATCGGCGCTGCTCCGGGTGGCTTCCACATATTCGCGTTGTTCGTCGGTCAGATCGGTTTCCAGCAGCAGGGAGATCATGCCGATGATGCCGTTCATCGGGGTGCGGATTTCGTGGCTCATGTTGGCCAGGAACTCCGACTTGGCGAGGGTGGCTTCCTCGAGCTTCTGGTTGAGCGCGGTCAGTTGCGCGTTGTTCTCCATGAGCTGCTGCTGGCTCTCGCGCAGCGCGTGATAGGCGGCGTCCCGCTGCAACTGGTTCAGATAGGCGCGCGAGTGATACCGCAGCCGGGCGATCAGCTCGATGCGATCGGGCAACTTGACCAGGTAATCGTTCGCGCCCATCGCGAAGGCCTGGCCCTTGACCTGCGGGTTTTCATTGGTTGAAAGGACGATGATCGGAATGTCGCGCGTGGCCGGGTGGGCGCGGTATTGGCTCAAGAGCGTCATGCCGTCAATGCCCGGCATGACCAGGTCCTGCAAAATCACCGTGGGCTTGATGTGCACGGCGGTTTGCAGTGCTTCGCGCGCGTCGGCGCAGTAGTGAAAATCTATGTCCGGCTCATTGGCGAGCGCCCGCCGGACCGCCTCACAGACCATCGCCTGATCGTCCACCAGCAGCACCATCACGTGGTATTCGGGCGACGGCGGCGGCGGTGCGGGCGGTGGCGACTCCAGGGGCCGGGGCGCGACACCGGCGGTGCGGCCCGGCAGGTTGGTCCACGGCGGTTGCATCAGACTCCGGGTTTGCGCGTGAAGATATTCGTGAGGCGGGCGGCGATTTTGTCCAGCGCCAAAATTTCGGTCGCCGCGTCGAGTTCCACCGCGGCCTTGGGCATGCCGTAAACGGCGCAACTGGCGCGGTCCTGGGCGATGGTCGCGTGCCCGCGCTCGCGCAACTGCCGCAGACCCGCCGCCCCGTCGCGGCCCATGCCGGTTAACAACACGCCCACCGCCCGGCCTTTCCAGTGGCGGCTGACGCTCTGGAAAAATACGTCCACCGAAGGCCGGTGCGTGCAATGGAGCGGCGCGCGCTGATAACTCCAGCGCCCGGCAGCGTTGAGCACCAGGTGCATCGCCCGGCCCGCCAACAACACCACGCCCGGTTCCGGCGGATCGCCCTCCCGCGCCAGGCGAACCGGCAACCGACTCTGCTGCGCGAGCCACTGCGCCAGGCCCTCGGCAAACACCGCGTCCACGTGCTGCACCACGGCAACGGCCGCCGGAAAATCCGGCCGCAGGCCGGAAAGAATTTTCGCGATTGCAGCCGGACCGCCGGCCGAGGCGCCCATCACCACGAGCCGTTGCTCGGCAGACTGTCGGGGCAGGGGGATGGAACGTCCGTCAGCGGCACCCCGCTCGCGTCCGGGCCGGCCCAGCAACCGGTCAATCGTGGCCACCTTGGCCAGCAGCGCTCGCACGTCAGCGTGCTGGCCCGAGCCGCCCAACGCCGGGGTGTTGACCGCGTCCAACGCACCGGCACCCATCGCTTCAAACACCGCCCCCGCCTGGTCCTGCACGCTGCCGGTTACCACGACAATCGCGCAGGGCGATTGGGCCATGATTCGGCGCGTGGCCTCCACCCCGCCCATTCTGGGCATGAACAGGTCCATGAGGATCAGATCGGGCCGATCGCGAGCGCATTTTTCCACAGCCTCCACGCCGGTGTGAGCGATCCACGCGATGCGATGTTCCGGCGCGTGCGCCAGAGCGCGTCGCAACGCCTCCACCGCCATCACGGCATCGTTGACAATGGCAATTCTCACAACGTCCGGCTGCTCAAATCCCCAAAAGCCCTCCGGTCAACCCACACCCGCTTCTCGGCGTGCCATCTCTCAAGAACTTGCATTTGCGCTTTCTGTTTTCGGCTTTCCGCTTTCTGTTTTCGACTTTGAGCTTTCCGCTTCGCCCCTCTCTCAACCTTCCGGCTCGCCGATCAGGTCCATGACCGCTTCGATGAGTTTTTCGTCATGAAAGCCGCTTTTGGTCAGGTAGTAATCGGCGCCCGCGTTGAGGCCGCGGAGGCGTTCCTCCTCACGGTCTTTGTAGGAGACAATGAGCACGGGCAACGACTTGAGGCGCGGGTCTTGTTTGATGAGGGTGGTCAACTCGATGCCGTCCATGCGGGGCATGTCCACGTCGGTGATCACCAGGTCATACACCCCCGAGCGCACGGCGTTCCAGGCGTCCATGCCATCCACCGCCACGTCGGCCAGGTAGCCGCGGCTGACGAGCAACTTGCGCTGCAGCTCGCGCACGGTCAGGGAGTCGTCCACCGCCAGCACGCGCTTGCGACGGCGCGGCGGCGGCAATAGAGCGGCCCGCTGCACCACCACCGGCGCGCCGGAGGCCAAAAGTTTTTCAATCGAACACAGCAGATCGTCCACGTCCACAATGAGCACCGGATGGCCCTCTTCGGTGATCGCCGCCGCGCTGATGTCGCGCACCTTGCCCAGGCGCGGGTCGAGCGACTGCACGACCAGTTCGCGTTCGCCCAAAAACCGGTCCACGATCAGGCCGTAAAAGGCCGGACGCGCGCCGCCGGCGCGGCGGCGGAACGAATCGGTGTCATGGCTGGAAACGGCTTCCGGCCCGCAGGCGCCAACACCGCCGCGTCGCCCGTCGCTCAACACCACCACGGACAGCTCGTCGCCTGAAACCGGTTTGTCGCCACACTCCAGAACCTGTTGGGCTGCGAGCAGGCCGATGGCCTGACCGCCCCAACGAAAGTGCAGGCGTCCCTCCAGCGTTTCGAGCGTGTCCGGCGCCAATCGGAAGGTGTGGGCAATTCGGGTCAGCGGAATCGCATACGGTTCGCCGCCGATTTCGACCAGAAGCGCGCGGAGGACTGACAGCGTCAAGGGCAGTTGCAAGACAAACTTCGTGCCCGCGCCCGGACGGGTCATCACCCGCACGCTCCCGCGCACGGATTTGACCAGATTTTGCACGATGTCCAGCCCCACGCCGCGCCCGGAGATTTCGGTGACGCGGTCTTTGAGGGTGAATCCGGGCAGGAACAGGAACTGCACCAACTCTCCTTCGGTCAGTTCCTCCGCCAGCGTGGGCGGGGCCAGTTGGCGCGCGAGCACTTCCCGTCGCACCCGCTCCAGATCAATGCCCGCGCCGTCGTCGCTGACGGTGATCTGGAGCTGGCCGGCGACGTGCCGCGCCTCCAGCCGGATGAGCGCCTCGGCGGGTTTGCCCGCGCGGAGGCGTTCTTCCGGTCGTTCGCATCCGTGATCCACGGCGTTGCGGAGCAGGTGCGCCAGTGGCGTTTCGAGCCGTTCCAACAGGTCTCGGTCCACCTGCGTTTCCGCACCGAGAATTTCCAGCCGCACCTGTTTGCCCATGGCGCGGGCCAGGTCGCGGACCATGCGCGGAAACCGTTGCGTGCCCTCGGCAAACGGGCGCATGCGCGTGCGGAGCACTTCCAGGTAAAGCCGGTGGGCGAGGTTGGCGAAACGCCGGTCGTAGGCATCCAGCTCGCGCAACCGTTCGTTGAGGCCCTCGCGCACCTCGGCCGCACGCGTCACCAGGCCGGCGAGCAGATCCTCGAGCCGCTCCGAACGCGCGTGTCCCTCCAACTCCTGACGGAGTCGCTCCACCACCTCCTCCAGTCCACCCTGCGCGCGCTTGAGGCGCAGCATCGCCTCGGCAAACGGCCGCAACCAGCGCGATTCCACCAGCGACTCGCCCGCCAAACCCAGCAACCGATTCAGGTTCTCGGCGGTCAACCGCAACACGCGCTCGTTCGGCCCGGCAACCGGGGCCACCCTTTGCCCCGCCGCCGAGGGCGCGCCAGTGTCCGCCGGCCGCTCCGCCGCCGTCGAATCAACGGCCGGCGCGCGACGCGAACGGGACTCGGATTTCCCGGCACTGCGCGCGCCGGGTGCGGGCTTGGCGCGGCTGGACGGTTCAAGTTTTGCGCCCCTTGCCGCGCGGCCGGAAAGCATCGCGCTCAGGTCGTCGAGAAACGCCCGAATTTCCGTCGCATGCGCGCTTTCCCATGCGGCGATGGTGTGCTCGTCTCCCCTGGCGATGTGCTGGAACAAATCCACGCCACGCAGCAACACATCAATCAGCGGCTGGTCGAGCGTGACCTCGCCGTGCTGGGCCGCGACGAGGCAGTCCTCCATCGCGTGCGCGACGCGGACCGCAGCGTGAAGGTTGACGATGCGCGCGGCGCCCTTGAGGGAGTGGGCGGCGCGCATGAGTGCATCGAGCTGTTCTGCGGAAGCGTGGCCACGTTCGACCTCCAGCAGCCCGGCGGTGAGCAACGCCGTTTGATGCTCCGCCTCCACGCGGAACAGCTCCAGCATGGAGAGGTGTTGCAGATCGTCGCGGTGCGGTTGCATCAGCTCAAATGTCGGTTCAACGCGGCGAACAATTCCCCGGCGTCCAGAAAGCCCACGGTGCGGCCCTGCCATTGAAAAATGCCGCTCGTGAACGTTGAGCCGGAGACGCCGACCGTGGCCGGGGGCTCGTGAATTTCCTCGCGCGGCAGTCGCACGACGCCGGCCACTTCGTCCACCGGAAACGCCAGCCGTCCGTTTTCCCAATGGGTGACGGCCAGTCGCGGGATCGGCCCGTTGGCGGGCGACGCCGGCGTTGACGCGCTCGGTGCAGCGGGCTTTCCGGCAAACGACGGCACGGGGCGCACGTCCCGAACGGCCGGGTGCGATGGCGGAGGCGCGCCGGCTTGAAAGCTCTTGGCCGGCGCGCCGGCGGCCGTCTCCAGGCCGAGCAATCGCCCCAGCGAGACGCAGACGATCAGTTCGCCACGAACGTTGACCAGACCCAGGACGATGCCGTTGCGCCGGTGCGGCAGGCTGTGGATGAAACGGACCTCGACAATTTCCTGGAAGGCGACGGTGGCCAAGGCGATCCATTCCCAGCCCAGCCGAAACACCAGGACCGAGAGCCGGGCCGGCGTCGTCTTGCGGCGCGGTTCGGCGTAATGGAGCGTCTGCTCGCGGAGGTATTCGGGCCAGAGGGGACGGTCGAGCAGTTGCAGGGCGGCGGCTGAATAAACCGGGCAGTTGCGACAGTGGACGAACTTTTGCAACTCGGCGCAGGTGGCGGTGCCCTGCACGCCGATCGTGCGCCAGCAATCGTGCACCGGCGCCGGCATTTCACTGCGCCCGCCCGATGTGCTCGCGGTGGGTGCAACCGTCAAAGCCATGCCGTCCGGCAGCGTCATAGCTCAACCGGTTGGGCGGCGCTCCGGCGCGCGCGCACCCGTTCCGCGCGGGATCGAAAAACCCGCGCCTCGGCGGCCTCGCCGTTGCGTTCGAGCAGCAGCGCCAGATGCACCAGCGCCTCCAGATGGTTTGGATCGAGGTAAAGTGCTTTGCGATAGCACTCGATGGCATGGGCGGTTTCGCCGCGAGCATCATGCAGCAGGCCGAGCAGATGAAACGCTGCTGCTGTGGGCCCGTGCCGTTGGATGTGCGCGTGGCAAACCGCGTGGGCGTCCGCCAGATGACCTGCGTCGGCCAGTTGTCGCGCAGCGTCCAGGTCCGCGGCCTCCAGCGTCCGAGCCTCTGGCGAAACGCCCGGCGGGGCCGCGTGGGCCGCATGCGATTCGGTTGGCCGACCCTTCGGCGCCGCTGCACCGGCGGCGGTGTCAGCGGAGGCTGCCATCGTAAACGGACGTTCCGGCCGGGCCGGTTGGCTGCGGGCCGACGACTGGCCCGGAGGCCGGTTGGGCCGGCAGGCGAGTGCCAGGGGCGGTCGCATGGGCGCGAAACCGTTGGCCGCCGCCGCCGCCAGTTCCGCCGCGCCCACAAACAACACGCCATCCGACGTCAGCAGTTGCCGCAACCGCGCCAAAGTCCGGTTCTGAGTCGCGGGGTCGAAGTAAATCAGAAGATTTCGGCAAAAGACAAAATCGTAAGGCTCGACACAGCCGAGAAAGTCGCTGTCCAAAATGTTCGCGCGGTAAAACTTCACGCCCTCGCGCACGAGTGAATGCAACTCGTAGCCTTCGGCAGTGCGGCGGAAATAGCGCTCACGAAATTGCAGGTCGCGCCCGCGAAACGAGTTTTTGCCAAACACACCGCGCCGCGCGCGTTCGAGTGCGCGTGCGCTCACATCCACGCCCTCGACGCTGAAACGGCCCGGTGGCACGCCCGCATCCAGCAACGCCATGACGATCGAATACGGCTCTTCGCCCGAGGAGCAGGCGACGCTCAGCACACGACACCGGCCGAGCGGATGGCGGGGAAACCATTCGGTTTGCACCAGCTCCACCAGCGCTCGAAACGCCGCCCGCTCCCGGAAAAACCACGTCTCACACACCACCACCGATTCGAGGAACGACTCCCACTCGGCCGGCGTGGTTTCCAGCACGGCGGCGTAGTCTTTGGGACGGGGCAGGTTCAACGCCTGCATGCGGCGACGCACCACGCGCTCGATACCGGCCAGCCCCACGGCGCGGGCGTCCAGACCGAGCTTGCGTCGGAGCAGGGCTTCGATGTGTTTCATCCGGGTCGCCGTCTGCGCGGCGTGTTCCCGGCGACCATGCCGGAACAGTGGACATTCTGCCCCAGCGGGCCGGTTCTTGCAATCTTGGAGCACCGGGCACGCCGGTTGCCCGGGGTGGGTTGGTCGTTCGGCGGGCTGCAGACCCGGTCGGAGCGGGCGCCGGGAGGCGACCGACGCGGCGGCTCAGCGTTTGCGCAGGCGGAAGTGCAGCAAGCCGTTGGTCGCGGGGAGGGTGACGACGTGTTGGCCCGCCGAAAGGGCCGGCGCGACGGGGACGGTCTGCCACGCATTGGTGGCGGTGATGTTCGCGCTGGATTCCAGGGTGAACTCCGGCAAAAACGCCGGCCACGACAGCAAGACGTTTGGCGGCGAGGGCGCGACCAACAGCGGCGGTTCCATGATGATTTTGGCCAGGAACGCGTCGTTGGTGCCGGCGAAGGCGGGCTGATAGGGCGTGACGGTGGGAAAGTTGGTCGAAGCGGTGCGGCCGACCAGATACTCGTTGCCGGCGGGATCGAGTTTGATCGCGTAACCGTAGTCGTCGGCCCGGCCGCCCAGGTAGGCCGAGCGCACCAGGTTGGTGCCCGCCGGGCCGAGCACCGCCACGAACACGTCGCCGCCGCCGGCGTTGGTCGCGCGCAGGAAACCGGACGTGTCGGCGGTGGGGAAATTGGTGGAGAAGGTCACGCCGACCAGGTGCGCCTGACCGGAGGCGTCCGCCGCCACGTCCCAGGCTTCATCCCGAACCCGACCGCCGAAGATGACCGAATAGGTCCAGTTCGTGGCGTCGGGCGCGAGCTTGGTAACAAAGACGTCTTCGATGGAAATGGCGGCGCTGACGCCGCGCGGCAGGTTGGTGTTGCCCGGCGGGGCGACCGGAAAGTCCGGCGAACGCGTTGAGCCGGCAATGAACACGTTGGTGGCCGGATCGAGCGCGACGCGGAAGGCCACATCGTCGCGTCCACCGCCCAGGAGGGTCGAGCGCAGGAGCGCGCCGCCCGGGCTGAGGATCGTCAGGAAAGCGTCGTTGCCGGCGAGCACGATGTTCGTGTCGGCCAGGGGGTTGTTAAGGAACGCCTGAATGGCGTTGGTGAGCGGGAAATTGGTCGAGGCGGTAAAGCCGACGACGTAAGCGTTGCCCGCTGAGTCGGCGACGATGCCCTCGCCGTTGTCCACGTTCGTGCCACCGAGGAAGAACGAGTAAACGAAGTTCGTGCCGCCGGGGGCGAGCTTGGTCACGAAGGCATCACGTCCGCCCGCGTAATTGGTGCGCGTGCTGCCCGCAGTGGGGAAATTGGTCGAGTCGGTGAAGCCGGTGACGTAGATGTTACCGGTCGGGTCGAGGGCGATGCCGATGCCTTCATCATGGGAATTGCCGCCGAGGTAGGTGGAGAACAGGAGGCTGGCGCCGTTGCTGCTAAGGGCGGTGACGAAACCGTCCATCGGATAGACGCCAAACACGGGGTCTTTGCTGCCGCTGATGGCCGGACGTAGGGCGTTGGCGATCGGGAAGTTGGTGGAGGTTGTGAAGCCGGTCAGAAACGCCCTGCCGTCGGCGCTCACCGCCAGCCCCAGCGCCGCATCGTCGCCACTGCCGCCCAGATACGTTGCATAGATGAGGTTGGTGGCGAGGTTGTCGAATTTGGCCACGAACACGTCGCCGCCCAGGCTTGTGCCCATGCGGTTGGTGGTTTGAAACGCGCCGGGCGTGGCCAGGCCGGCGGACATGCTCTCGCCTGCGACGTAAATGTTGCCCGCTGCGTCGAGCGCGAGGTCCCAGGCGATGTCCGAGCCCGCGCCCCCGAAGAACGTCGCGTAGCTCAACACCGGATCAATCACCAGCGGCAACGCCGGGTCATACGCGCCCAACTCGAAACCGAAGGTCTGCGAGTCCAGCAGGCGATATGCGGCGTGAACGGTGCGGCGCGTGCCGCGATCCACCTGGTAAGCTACTGGCCGGGGCTGGCGGACGTCTTCATCCCCAAGCCAGATGAGCAGATCGCCGTTTGTGTCGAGCCGCAGGGCGTCGGCGCCGATGACGCGGATGACGATGGTGCGGGGGTCTGTTCCCGGTGCCAGGTGCAGGTCGTATTCAATACGACGCGCAGTGTTGTAGTAGATCACGTCCACACCGGGGTAGAGGTCGCGCACCTGCACGCGGCTGAAAAGCGTCAGTCGGGTGCGCCATTGGGCCGGGTCGTTGCCGAGCAGGTAGTGGACGTGGGCGGGTAACGCTTCGAGGCCGACCATGCGGGCCTGAGCGGCCGCGTTGACGAATTCCAGACGGACGCTGCGCACGAGGCGCGGATGACGCATTGCCGTTCGCTCGGCTCGTGAAGCCGCCACGGGCAGGTTGCCCCGCGCGAGGGTGAGCGTAACGCCGTTGGGCGACACCATCAGTGCGCTGTCCGGGCCGCGCGCGATGAAGCAGGGCGCTGCCCCGGCGCGCTGCGTCAGTTCTTCAAACCCGAAAGGCAGGCTGGCGGGACTGAATTGCTGGGGCGTCGCGGCAGCCGCCGCGCAGGCGAGCCGCGCTGCGACGGCTGCGGCAACCAGCGCCGTCGCCGTGGCGTGGTAGGTCAGGCGGAGCGGCTTCGAGGCGATGCGACGGGGAAGCTTCATGGCTAGAACTCGCGGGTGTAGCCGACGCCGAACTGGAAGCGGCCCGAACCGCTGTTGTAACGGTCGTGGTGGATGGGCACGCCGTAGTCGAGCCGCAGCGGGCCGATGGGCAGGTCCAGGCGCAGCCCCACCCCCCAGTTGTCGCTGAAGTTGCTCACGTCCAGGTCATACGCATCGGCCGAGACGCTGCCGATGTCGTAGAAGACCGCGAAGCGGACGCCACCGACCTTTTCCTTCTGGATGATCGGGATGCTGTATTCGGCCGAGCCGAACCAGTAGGAGTTGCCGCCGACCGGTTCGTTAAAGCCCGGCTCGCGCGGGCTGACGCCGCGGTAGCGGAAGCCGCGCAGCGAATAAAGGCCGCCGAGGTAGTAGCGTTCGTAGAAGGGCACGTCACGATCGCCGAAGCTGTCGGCGAATCCGATGCGCCCGACCAGTTCGAGCACGTGGCCTTTGCGCAGGCCGCGGAAATACCAGGCGGTGCGGAGTTCGGTTTTGTAAAACTCGTGGTCGCCGCCGAGCGGTCCGCCGGTGAATTCCACCGACAATTCGGTGCGCTGGCCGGCATCGGGCAGGCGCGTGCTGTTGCGCGTGTCGTAGGCCAGGCCCACGCCGATGCGCGAGAGCAGCGAGTCGCCGGCTTCATCGAGCAACGCGCGGGGCGCGTTGGCGGGGATGACGTGAATGATCTGACCGCGTCCGGGCAGTTCTTCGCGCACGAGCAACGGGCCGTGCAACGAACCGTCCAGATCAATGCCGACGCTTTCGATGTTGTAGTAGATGCTGCCGATGAAGAAATCGCTCCAGAGGGCGCGGGTCAGGCTCAGGCGCGCGCCGGTGCGGCGCTCGTCGTAGAGGTTGCCGACGCTCTGGAAGTTCAGCTCGCGGTGGTAGAGGTCCACGCCCAGAGCGAGCTTGCGGCCCAGAAACCACGGCTCGATGAACGAGACGATGTAGTCCTGTCGGCGCGTGCCCAACTGGACGCGCAGGCGGAACTTCTGGCCGCCACCGGTGAAGGTGGGCGGTTTGAACAGGTCAAAGTTGCCCTGGTTGAACTCGACGAAGCCGACGATGGCATCCACGGAACTGAAGCCCGCGCCAACCGAGATGCTGCCGGTGGTTTTCTCCTCGACGTCCACGATGAGGTTTTTGCGGTTGGGGATGGTGGTGTCTTCGGGCCGCAGGTCCACCTTTTCAAAGTAGTTGAGGCCCTCCAGGCGGCGCTGGCTGACCTTGACGCGGACCATGTCGAAGAGTTCGCCCGGGGCGACGGCCAGTTCGCGGCGGATGACGTGGTCTTTGGTTTTGGTGTTGCCGCGGATTTCGATTTTTTCGACGTAGGAGGGCTGGCCTTCGTTGATGTCAAACTGAAGGTCCATCGTGCGGGTCTGCGTGTTGGCGAGGCGTTTGACGCGCAGGTTGGGCGAGCCGGGCGTGACATCAATGTGCCCCTTGGCGCCGTAGAAGTTTTCCACCGCCTCGGTGTTGCGTTCGAGTCCCTTGGGGGTGAAGACCATGCCCGGTTTCATGACGAAGGCGCGGTTGAGATTGGCCGCCTCCGCCCACTGGCGACGCAACGTCCGGTCTTTGGGCGGGCGGCCGGGTTTGAAATCGGGCTGCACGGCGTTGGTGGGCAGGAGGGTGGTGCCGGAAAAGGTGACCGCGCCGACCTTGTAGGGCTGGCCTTCGAAGATGTGAAATCGCACGACCATTTCCCGGGGAGAAATCTGCTCGGTCTCGATGTTGATGATGTCGAAGTCAATGTAACCGCGGTCGCGGTAGAATTCGGCGAGCCGGTCGCGGTCCTGTTCCAGCTCTTCGGGTTTGAGCACGCCACGCCCGGTGATCCAGGAGAACAGGCCGCGCTTGCGGGTTTTGACCTCGCGGCGCAGGCGCTTTTGGGGGAAGGCCTGGGCGCCGACAAATTCGACGCGGGCGATTTTGACCTTGGGACTTTCGGTGATCTCGAAGGTGGCGGTGCCGCGACCGGCGGCCTCGTCCACGTTGACGACGTATTTGACGGTGGTGCGCGGGTAACCGCTCTTCTGGTAGAGTTCCTGAATTGCCTGGCTGTCGGTGAAGAGTTTTCGCTCGTCAAGCGGTTCGCCGACCTTGGAGGTGACCTTTTTCCGGAGACGCGCGTTGCTGAATTTCTTGTTGCCGGTGAACTTGATGTCGGTCAGGCGGGGCTTGGCCTGGACGATGTAGGTGAGGATGAGCTGGTTGTCGTCGGTGCGGGTGGCGGTGACGCGGACGTTGTAGAACTGGCCGGTCGCGTAGAGGTTGCGCACGTCGTCGTCCACGGCGGTGGGCTGGTAGGTGTCGCCGGGGCGCACGCGGATGTTGGCGCGGATGAGGTCGTCGCTGACGTTGACCGGGCCGACGTGCTGGATTTCGACGCGGGCGACCTTGGGTGGGAGCAGTTGAGCGGACGCTGTCAACCCGAACAGCGCGAGGCCAATCCCCAGGACACAGAAGAAACGGTTCATCGCCGTCAGGGTTCGGGCACGTCTTCGTCGCTGACCTTGGACACGCTTTCGAAGCGGGTGAAGGGTTTGAGGAAGGTCAGGTTCACGTCGCCGGTCGGGCCGTTGCGCTGTTTGGCAATCAGCAGGTTCACGGGCACGCCGTCGGCCTCCTCAAGCCCTTCGTCGTCCTCGCCGCTGCTGGGCTTGTAAAGCAGACCGACGACATCCGCGTCCTGCTCGATGGCCCCGGATTCGCGCAGGTCGGACAGGCGCGGGCGGCGGTTTTTGTCGCGTTCGAGCTCGCGGTTCAATTGGCTCAAGACGATCACGGGTACGTTCAATTCTTTGGCCAGGGCTTTGATGCCGCCGGAAATCTCGGCGATTTCCTGCTGCCGATTTTCCTGCGCCCGGCGCGAAGTAGAGTGAAGCAGTTGGAGGTAGTCAATGACGAAAAGCTTGATGCCGTGCTGCTGGGCAAGCCGCCGCGCGCGGGCGCGCAACTGCAAGATCGAAAGCCCGGCGGTGTCGTCAATGAACAGCGGCGCGCTCACCAACTGGTCGGTCGCCATACGCAGTTTGGGGAAGTCGGCCTCGCTCATGAAGCCCTCGCGGATGTTGCGCAGGTTCACGCGTGCGATCGAGCACAACATGCGCAGCACCAGCGCCTCGGCGGTCATCTCCAGGCTGAACACCGCCACGGGCAGCTTCTCCACCAGCACAACGTGTTCGACGATGTTCATCGCCAGGGACGTTTTGCCCATGCTCGGGCGCGCGGCGATGACGATCATTTCCCCGCCGTGAAACCCGTCGGTCATCTTGTCCAGATCGGGAAAACCCGTGCCGATGCCGCCGAGTTCGCCCTTGCGGTTGAAGAATTTTTCGACGGTTTGAATGGCCGTGCCGACGAGTTGTTTGATGGGTTTGGCGCCGCCCTGCACGCGCGATTCGTTCAGGCGCAGCACCTCGCTTTCAACCTGGTCGAGGAGCGTTTCGACGTTGCCCTCGAAGTCATAGACCCGCCCGATGATCTCGGTGCAGGTCTGGATCATTTTGCGCAGGAGGAATTTTTCCTGAACGATGTCCAGGTAGTAGGGCAGGTTCGCGGGCGAGGGGATGCTGTCGTAGAGCGCGTTCAGATAGGCGATACCGCCGATCGCCTCGAGTTGTTTCTGGTCGGCCAGCCGCTGCTGGAGCGTGAGGATGTCAATGGCCTCGCGCCGGTCATACATCTCGACCAGCGTCCGGTAAATCGTCTGATGCCGCAGATCGTAGAACACCTCCGCGTCGGCGCGCAACCGCTGAAGACATTCGCCCAGGCTTTCGTTGGGCGCGTGGAGAATGCAGCCCAGCACGCCCTGTTCGGCCTCGGTGGAATGCGGCGGCAACCGATCCACCCGCGCAGCGGTGGGCGGCGGCCCCTTGCGACGCGGCGCGCGTTTGAGATCGGGCGTGCCGGACGGATTTTCTGCAACCGTGTCAATCATGCGAACCACCAGAGCCAAAGCCGTCTCGCCGTGCAAACCGGACTTATTGAATCTTGCTCACCGGCTTTCCACAAGGGCCATTCTGGAAGGGGACACGCTGCGCATGATGCGGGCTGCGGCAACGGCGGGTTGGGCGTTGGTCGCTTTGGCGCGGCGCCGCGGTTGCGTCGCGGAAGCACGAAGCGTTTTCGCGTTGTCGCCTTGACCGGTTTGCGGAGATAGTTTCGCCATGAACGCGACCCGAACGCTCGGCCCGGCGGTGAAAGCGGTGGCGATGGTGCTGGTGTTGACGACAATGGCAGAAGCCAGGGAGTTCGCTGAATTCAAGGGTGGACGCGGCCCCGGTCGGGGCAAACACATCGTCTTCCTCAGTGGCGACGAGGAATACCGCTCCGAGGAGGCGCTGCCGATGCTCGCCAAAATTCTCGCCGTGCGACACGGCTTTCGTTGTACGGTGCTTTTCTCGATCAATCCGACCAACGGCACGATTGACCCGATGGTGCGCAACAACATCCCCGGCATGGACGCGCTGGACCGGGCCGACCTGTGCTTCATGTCGCTGCGATTTCGGGAACTGCCCGACGCGCAGATGAAACATTTCGTGGATTACCTCCATCGCGGCGGGCCGATCATCGCCCTGCGCACCAGCACCCACGCCTTCGCCTACAACGACAATTCCCGCAGCCCGTATGCGCGCTTCGACTGGCGCAGCAAAACCTGGCCCGGCGGCTTCGGCCAACAGGTGCTCGGCGAAACCTGGGTGGCGCACCACGGCAAGCACGGCGTCGAAAGCACGCGCGGCATCATCAACCCGCAATTCAAATCGCACCCCATCCTGCGCGGCGTCGAGGACATCTGGGGCCCGACCGACGTTTACACCGTCGTGCATCTGCCGCCGGACGCGCAGGTGCTGGTCTGGGGGCAGGTGCTCAGCGGCATGAAGCCGACCGACCCGCCCGTGCCCGGCCCGAAAAACGATCCCATGATGCCGCTGGTCTGGATTCGTGAATACAAAACCGAGTCGGGCCGCACGGCGCGCATTCTGACCTCGACAATCGGCGCGGCGGTGGACCTGGAGAGCGAGGGCTTGCGACGGCTGCTGGTCAACGGCTGCTACTGGGCCGTGGGCCTGGAAAAGAAAATTCCCGCCCGGGCCGACGTGCGTTACGTCGGCGAATACAAACCGACCTGGTTCGGCTTCGGCAAATTCAAACCCGGCCTTAAGCCCGAGGACATCGAGCGAGCACCCTGAGTCCGCGCGTCGGTTTGCTGCTCGAACGCTCACGGGGCGCGGCCGGATGAGGTCGCAGGCAAACCCCGGCTCTTCACCGACCTCTCACCAACACCGGGCTTCGGCGGGGTGAAACGCCAACAAGCCGTCGGTTGAGCCGCTCAATCGGATTTTCGCAAATGGTCACGAACCGTTAAGGCGGCTCGCGGGTTGGTGGCCGTGGTCCAGTGGGCTGAAGTCCGCTGCGAACCAGTTGAAACCCGGCGTCCGCCAATCGGGTCACCTAACAGCGGCCTTTCCGACTGTTGGCGCGCGCTCTTGCGCGCATTGCCGGGGCCGGCGCGGCGTGCAATCGCGGAGTTCATGACTTGCCCGTCACGTTGGTCGGCCTGATGCGGGCTACGTAACGCCCCGGATGGCCCTCCGTAGTCTCTCACGTTGCGCGGGACATGCGCGGCATGGAAGCTCGCTTACCAAGGATGCAAAAGACAGCCACCTTGTTCGCCGGCTGCGAGCCGGAGCCAGGACGGTTTGGCGCGGCGATGCGGAGACGCTCGGCGTGTCGAGCCGTTCGCTCAGGATCGCGCTGAAACAACCGGAGGGAAACATGAACAACAATTGTGCGCAGGGTTTGCGACTTCTGCTCGGTGCGGTTTTGGGGTTTGGCCTGCCCGTTGCCGCCAGCGCTCAGAGCGTCGGTGACTTCCGCACCGTGCAAAGCGGGGATTGGGCCTCGATCAACACCTGGGAACGATTCAACGGCACGACATGGGTGACGGGTTTCTATCCCACCAATGCCGCCGCCGGGGTCGTCACCGTCCGAAACGGCCACACGGTGACGATCAGCGCAGCGGTGACCAGCGATCAGGTCACGATCGAGGCGGGCGGCCAGGTCACCGTCAACGCGGGCATCACCTGGACCATCGCCAACGGCACGGGCACGGACCTGACCGTGAGTGGAACTCTTGAGAACAGCGGTACGATCACGCTCAGCAGCAGCACCGTGGCCGTGTCGGCGGGAGGCGTTTACCGCCACAGCCAAAACGGTGGCACGATTCCGACCGCGACCTGGAGCGCCGGTTCGACCTGCGAAATCACGGGCGTCACGACCACGGCACCCGGCGGTTTGGGCCAGACCTTTGGTCATTTCACCTGGAATTGTTCCGGGCAAACCGCTGCCATCAACGTCAACGCCCTCACGGCGGTGAACGGCGATTTCACCGTGGCCAGCACCGGCAGCGGTAGTCTGTCGTGGATCAACGCCAACGCCTCCAAGACCATCGGCGGCAACCTCAACATTCAGGGCGGCACGTTCACCTTTTGCATCACGGGCACGGGCACGCGCAGCCTCACCGTCAGCGGCGACCTGAACCTTTCGGGCGGGACGTTTGACTTTTGCACCAGCGGCGCGGGGACGCCCTCGCTCACACTGGCCGGCAACTACAACCAGACCGGCGGCGTTTTTCAGAACACGTCCGGCGTCCTTTCGGTCAACTTCACCGGTGCCAACAAGACCTTCGCGCAGTCGGCCGGCACACTCGACGCCGCCAACATGAACTTCAACGTCAACAGCCCGGCGGTGCTGACGCTCAACAACAATCTTGCCGTGGCCAGCGGGCGCGCGCTGACCGTCAACAGTGGCGCCACGCTTCAATGCGGCAGCAGTCTGGTAACCGGTGCGGGCGCATTCACGCTGGCTTCCGGCGGCACGCTCGGCATCGGCTCGTCCGACGGCATCAGCAGCAGCGGCGCCACCGGCAACATCCAGGTCAGCGGCACGCGCAGCTTCAACACCGGCGCGCACTACATTTACAACGGCAGCGCCGCGCAGGTCACGGGCAGCGGTTTGCCCGCAACCGTCGCCAGCCTCACCATCGCCAACAGCAGCGGCACGGTCACGCTCAGCGGCTCGGTCACGGTGAGCGGCACGTTGACGATTCAATCCGGCGCGAACTTCGATGCCGCCGACAAGACCCTCACGCTTTCAAGCGCCGGCACGCCGCTGGTGGTCAACGGCACCTTCACGCCCTCCACCTCCACGGTCGCCTACACCAGCACGACCGGCGCGAACGTCACCGGCGGCATCAGCTACTACAACCTGACCGTCAACAGTTCCGGCGATACGTTCACTGCCGCCGCGGATTTGACAGTGCAAAACGTTCTCACCGTGACCACCGGCACGATTTTCAACGGGAACGGCAAAACGATCACCCTGTCCGGTTCGGGCACGCCCTTTGCCGTGAGCGGCAGTTTCAACGCCGCCGGCTCGACCATTGTTTACGCCAGCGCCACCGGCGCGAACGTCAGCGGTTTGATTTACAGCAATTTGTCCATCGCCGGCAGCGGCACGTTCGCGTTGGTCGGCTCGCCCACGATCGCCGGTTCGCTGGCTCTGATGAGCGGCGACCTGTCAATCGGGACCAACACGCTGAACCTCAACGGTCCGGTGAGCATCGGTTCGGGCACGCTCACCGGCGGCGCGTCGGCGAACCTGGTTATCGGCGGCAGTGGGGCAGCGATCACCCTGCCGGGCATCGTCAACGGGCTGAACAATCTCACGCTCAACCGCGCCGGTGGCGCGGCCTTGAGCGGCGCGGTGACCGTGGGCGGCACGCTCACGCTCACCAGCGGGCCGCTGACGGGAGCGGGCAATCTCACCCTCGGCAACGGCGCTTCGATCTAGCGCGCCACCGGCAGCCTCGACGCCGCGCCGACCTTCGCCGGCACCGTCAATGTCACCTATACGGCCACCGGTGTGACCACCGGGCCGGAGTTGCCGACCTCGGTCTCCGCGCTCAACAACCTGACGATCAACAGCGCCGTGGCCGTGACGCTGGGCAGCAGCGTCACCGTCAACGGCACGCTCACGTTGGCGGCGGCGACCTCCTCGCTTGCCGACGGGGGCAACACACTTTCAGTTCGCGCCGCGATTTCCAACGCCGGCACCCATTCGAGCACGGGCGGCGGCAAAATCCGGTTCAATGGCAGCGCCCCGCAAACTTTTGCGGGCACCTACGGCAACGTGGAAATTGACAACGCGGCCGGTGTGAGCCTCGGCGGCACCACCACCGTCAACGGAAACCTCATGGTGACGACGGGACAACTGACCGTCGGCGGCGTGACCCTGAGCGTCAACGGCACGACGACCGTCGCCAGCACGGTTGCCATTACCGGCACGGCGGGCACCAAAACGTTCGGCCACGTGATCATTCAATCCGGCGGCACCTGGACCAACAGCGCCAACGAGGCGGTTTCCATCACGGGCAACTTTCAGTGCGACGGGAGTTTCGCGTCCGGGACGGCGGCCTACACGTTCGAGGGCACCGCCACACAGGACATCAGCGGCTCGGCGTCGCCCACGTTCGTGTCGCTCACGCTCAACAACACCACCGCGCCGGTCACCGCGAGCGCCAACTTCAACGTCAGCGGCACCTTCAGCGTCGCCGCCAACGCCGTTTTCGAGCCGGCGGCCGGCGTGGTCATCAACAGCGCCACGCCCCAGGGCACGCTCTCGGGTTCGGGCACGATCAAGGTCACGCGCATTGCTCCCTCGCCCAGCCTCACGGGCCAGTATCGCTTCAACACCTACACGCTCACGAGCATGACGGTGGATTACGCCGGCAACGGCGATCAGACGATCAGCAATCCGGGCACGCACGCGAATCTCAAAACCAGCGGCAGCGGCATCAAGACTCTTGGAGGCGATCTGACCGTGTCCGGGGTGGTGACGGTGGGCAGCGGGACGACCCTCAACGGCGGCAGCGCCATCCTCACGCTTTCCGGCAGCGGCACGCCGTTTGTCGTTCAGGGGACGTTCGCTCCGGCCAGCGGCACGGTGCGCTACACCAGCACGGCTGCGGCCAACAACGTCACCGGCGGCATCAGCTACAACCACCTCACCATTGCCGCCGGCGCGCTGGGCGACATCTTCACCGTCACGGGTGGCAACCTCGCGATCAACGGCGACCTGACGATCACCGCCGGGACGCTCGATCTGGGTGGTTTCCTGGCCGATCGCACCAGCCCCGGCGGCACGCTCACCGTGAGCGGGGCCGCCGCGCGCCTGCGCATTGGCAGCACCGGCACGCTGCCGGCCAACTACACCACGCACGTGATCGGGGCCACCAGCACCATCGAATACAACGGCACCACGCAGGTCATCGCCCCGCTCAACAGCGGGCAGAGCTACGGTCACCTCACGACCGCCGGCACCGGGACCAAATCCATCTCCGCCCTGATTGAGGTCGCCGGCACGCTCAACGTTGGCGCCACCGCGCCCGTGCTCGTGCAATCGGGCGGCGTGCTCCGCAACCGCACGACCAGCTTCACGTTGAACGGCACGTTGTCCTTCGATGCCGGCGCGACCTATC
>JAOAIM010000241.1 GCA_026414705.1 Verrucomicrobiia bacterium
GTCAAAGGCCACGCGCTGGTGCCGCTGTCGTTTTACTGGAAAAACGGCCGTGTGAAGGTCGCGCTCGCGGTCGGGCGCAGCAAAGCGCGCTTCGACAAACGCGAAGACCTCAAACGCCGTGAAGCCGAACGCGAAGTGCAGCGGGCGCAAATGCGCAGCCGCACCGGCCGTTGACCTCCCGGCATCAAGGCCCTTCGCCAGCCTCACGCAAGCCCCGCACGATCCTCACGCCGCACCGGTCGTCTCCTGACGGGCGACTCGCAAGGGCAACATCGCTACCACGCGCCGCCCACTCCCAACGCGTGTCGCAAGCCGTCCCTTCGCGTGCGATCGCGTTGCCGCTCAAGCGTCCTGCCGGCGCTCGACTCACGGTCGAATCGCCACATACCACGCCGGGAGCGCTTCACGCAGCGCCGCTTCGTTGCGTTTCGGATCGCCGCGATCATAGATCAAAAAATTCGTTGGCTTGCCCGTCAGCTCGAAGCTCAACTCGCCGTTGTCCCGCACCGCCACGCGGCAGGGGCGCAGTTCGTTGGGCAGCACGAGGTCGCTGGCGCGCACTTCCCGGGCGGTCACGATGCGATGCGAACCGTCGGCCCGGCGCACCAGCTTGCGGCGGGCGACATTGAGCCAGACGGCGGTTTCCCAGACGTTGTGCGGTCGGGCCAGCCCATCGGGCTTCCAGGTCGCCGGCGACTCGCTCTCGACAGCACGCAGAAAATCAGCGCGTTGTGCGCGGCCAAACGCATACGCCAGATAGGCCTGCAGCGACGGGTGCATCTGCTCGACAAATCGCAGGTCGGGCAGTTGCCAGAAACAGTTGTGTCGCCCGTAGGCAAACGCGCCGTCTCGCGTCGCGCAAGGGTAGAGCGCAATCGGCAATTGGGAGCGCATCAGGCGCACAAAGGCGTGCGGGTCCAATTGCACGTTCCATTCGACAAAGCCCGGCTCCGAGGCGCCGGCGCACAGGTGAAGGCGACGCACTTTGCGCTGCATCAGCCGCGGCTCACGATTCAACGCCACCGCCACCGGCCGGGCCGAGCCAAACGAAACAATCTCCACCGGGCGGGCGCTTTCACGCAGCGTGCGCAGGAGCAACTCCACGCCCTGCTGCTGAAACCGCGGCGCGTCGAGCATCTTGTCCTCCGGGGTTTTCATCCGCTCAAACGGCCCGACGGCGCACGGCACGGCGCGGTTGAAGATAAAGTTGAGTTGCGTCACCGGAATAAAGCCCGGCTCGCGCGGGCCGTCCGGGTCGGGATACATGCCCGGCACGTCAGCCACCGGTTTGCGGAATCCCCCGGTGGTGTCGAGAATCACCGCGCGCAGGTCCACCTCCGGCAGGGCGTAGGCGGCGATCAGATCAAAGTTGTCGCCCGGATCCTGCGGCGGATGGTAAAGGTCGGTGACGTTGATCAACGGCACTTTGGCGGGCGGATCGGCCGCCGCAACGGCTGCTGGCAGGTCAACACCCGCCAACCACAAAGTGGCCACAACCCAACCGAGTGTTCGGCGCGAAAAGGTCTTCATCTAAATGACCCTGAGACGGTTCGATTTGACCCGGGGCACGCGCTCGCCCGATGCGCACACTCACGAAACAACGCGAGGATGCCGAAGCCGGACTTGCCCCAAATCGCGTGCCGCAAGTTGACACCAAACGCGGCAACTCGTCCAATCGCATTTCCCCCGTGCGCCCCGTGCGCCCACGCCGGAGTTGTCGGGCCAACGCCGCCGGGTTAAAACGGGCCTGGTCAAAACTTTATGAGCCTCTCGGTGAAATCGTCAGCAACCACTCAGTCCCAACCCGTTGATATGAAAAAAGTCGTCTTTGGTCAGCCGTCCTGGTGCCTCCGTTCCTCCACGGTCGAAGCCTGCGTCACCGAAACCGGCGGGCATCTGGCGCCGGTCATTTTCGACCGCAAACACCGGCGCATCCAGCCCTACTCGATTGCGCCGTGGTGGAACGAGACGTTGCCGGCTGACCTGCTGCCGCTGCTGCGCGTGTTGCGCGGCGACTTTTTCTGCATGCCCTTCGGGGGCAACACCGAGCCGTTCCGCCGCGAGCGTCACCCGGCTCACGGTGAAACGGCCAACGCGAAGTGGCGCTTCGAGGGCGTGGAGCGTGGCGGGGATGCGCAGACGTTGCATTTGAGCCTCCGCACCCGCGTCCGCCCGGGACACGTGGACAAATTCATCACCGTCCGCGACGGCCACAACGCCGTCTATTGTCGGCACGTCATCTCGGGCGTGAGCGGCCCGATGTGCTTCGGCCATCACGCGACGCTGAAATTTCCCGACCGGCCCGGCAGCGGCATCCTCACCCACAGCCCGATCCTTTTTGGGATGGTCACGCCCGAACCGGCGGAGAATCCCGAAACCTTCGGCTATTCAATTCTCAAACCGGGCGCGAGATTCCGCCGCCTCAATCGCGTGCCGACCATGACCGGCGGTTGGGCCGACCTGAGCCGGTATCCGGCCCGACGCGGGTTTGAAGACATCGCGATTCTGGCGACCAAACCGGTCGCCCCGTTCGCGTGGGTCGCCGTCACATTCCCGGCCGAAGGCTATGTCTGGTTCGCGCTCAAAGACCCGACGGTGCTGCGCGCGACGCTGCTGTGGCATTCCAACGGTGGACGGCATTACCCGCCCTGGAACGGGCGACACTTGAACGTGCTCGGCATCGAGGATTTGACGGCGTTTTTCCACTACGGCCTGGCGCCCTCCGCACGCCCGAACCTGCTCACCGAAGCCGGCCTGCCCACCTGCGAGACCTTCTCCCCGACACGCCCGTTCACAGTGAATTACATCATGGCCGTGGCGCTCGTGCCCCGCGGCTTCACCGAGGTGCGGCGCATCCTGCCCGCCCACGCCGGCCGCGCCGTTCGAATCGTCTCCAGCAAGGGCCAATCGGTGACCCTGCCGCTGGATACCGGCTTTCTCCAAGGGGCAAGCACCTGATCGCCGGGCTGCTCGGCCATCAGACCGCTCGCGCCCACGGCCAAAAACCCTTCGCCGCGTTGCCAAACATAATCATGTGTCTGGGCGTGGCTTTCGCAGGGGCATAGAAAAGCCGACGTGGCTGGAAACAAATTCAGCCCGGCCGCAAACGCCCAAATCCGCGCGTGCCATGAAGACTTCAACCTTGAAAGTTTTGAGTTCCATTGCGGCGCTCACCACGGTGGGGCTGTTCAGCCTCCGCGCCGCCGATCGTTACTGGGCACCGATAGGGTGCGACCCCAACCAGGGCGGCGCGGGCACCTGGGACAACGGCATCACCGCCAATTGGAGTCCCAACGCCACCGGCGGCGCGTGCGTGACCTGGAACAATGCCGCGACCGACAGCGCGTTCTTTTACGGCGCCGCCAGCTACGCCGTCACCGTCAGCGGCAACAAGACCGTCAACCGTATTGTCCGCATCGCCGGCGGCGGCAACGTCAACCTTTCCGGTTCGGTCACGATCACCTTTGCCGGAACGAATTCGGGCGTGGACGTGGACAGCCTCGGTTACGTCACACTCAGTTGCAATCACAGCGGCACGATCACCAAGACCGGCCCCGGTCGGTTGGAAGCCAACAACTGCAACAACACCGCCAAATGGATTTTCAAGGACGGCATGACGACGTTCGCCGCCGCCAACCGCTTCAATCCCTTCGGCGGTTACACCGGGAGCGATTTCATCACCTTCGATGGGGGCGGCGTTGGCATCGCCTGGATGAGCACCGTTGCCGCCAAGTCGCTTCCGTCCAACAAGGGCATCACCATCGCCGCCGGCGGTGCGTTCTTCGGCGCGTCCTCCTCGTCCAATGACATCCTGCTGGAGTGTCCGGTTCTCGACGGCACCGGCGGCACCGGCAACGGCGGCCTCACCGTCACCACGGGCACGCCGATGTATAGCCCTTACAACGCGGGCGGTGTGGTCGTGTTGACGAACGTGACCGCGACGCCAAACAACTACCGCGGCCCGACGCGGGTTTACGGCAGTTGCACGATCCGACTTGGCTCAACCAACCAGATTCCCGACTGGTCGCCCCTGGAAGTGCGCGGCGGCACGTTCAACACCGGCGGGTTCAGCGAAACGGTCCACTCCGTCCTCATG
>JAOAIM010000242.1 GCA_026414705.1 Verrucomicrobiia bacterium
CTAACGGCGCATGTTGACGTTTTGCCCACGCTGGCCGAAATCGCCGGAGTCAAACTGACCGGACAGCTCGCGCGTCAGGTCGAAGGCCGCAGCCTCGTGCCGTTGCTCAAAGACCCCGCAGCGCCGTGGCCCGATCGGATTCTGTTCACGCATCAGGGTCGCTGGCCGCGCAGCCAGGCTGAGGCTTCGAAGTATCGCCATTGCAGCGTGCGCACCACGCGCTGGCATCTGGTCTGCGACAC
Organism: Verrucomicrobiia bacterium; assembly: GCA_026414705.1. Lineage (GTDB taxonomy): Bacteria > Verrucomicrobiota > Verrucomicrobiia > Limisphaerales > JAOAIM01 > JAOAIM01. Next base: position 243 of record JAOAIM010000242.1, read on the forward strand.
CAACGGCGAAAAACGCTGGCAGCTTTTTGACGTGAAGGCGGACCCCGGCGAGCAACACGACGTGGCCGCGCACCATCCCGATGTCGTGCGCGAACTGGACACCGCCTACGACCGATGGTGGGCCGAAATTTTGCCGTGCTTGGAAAACGAAAACGCCATCGGCCCGCCGGAGAACCCGTTCAAGGTGCTTTACTGGAAACAGTTCGGTGGCGGGCCAACCCCACAGGCAAAATGATCCAAAAACCGTACCGTTGCCCGTGGCGGCTCGCGCGGCTCATCGGCTTCTCAACCGGTGTCCTCGCCTTGAGCGCCGCTACGCTGGACGCCCGCCCGCCCAATTTCATCTTCGTCATGGTGGATGATCTGGGCTGGACGGACCTGGGCTGCCAGGGATCGGGGTTTTACGAGACGCCGCATCTGGATCGGCTCGCGCGGGAGGGGATGCGTTTCACGCAGGCCTACGCTGCCTGCACGGTCTGCTCGCCCACACGCGCGGCGCTGATGACCGGCAAATATCCCGCCCGGCTGCACATCACCGACTGGATCACCGGCCACGTCCGCCCCTATGCCAAACTCCGCGTGCCCGACTGGCGCATGTTCCTGCCGCACGAGGAACGCACGATCGCCGAGGTCCTCCGGGACGCCGGCTACGCCACCGCCAGCATCGGCAAATGGCACCTCGGCGGCCCGGACTTCTATCCTCAACACCACGGCTTTGACGTGAACATCGGCGGCTTCGACAAAGGCTCGCCGCCAAGCTATTTCTCGCCCTACAACATCCCAACGCTCAGCGACGGCCCGCCCGGCGAGTTTCTTTCCGACCGCCTGACCGATGAAGCCGTCCGCTTCATCCAGGCGCATCGTGACCGGCCCTTTTTCATTTATCTGCCGCACTACGCCGTCCACACGCCGCTGATGGGCAAATCCAACGTCATCGCCAAATACCAGGCGAGGGCCGATCCGAACCGCCCGCACCACAACGCGGTTTACGCCGCGCTGGTCGAAAGCGTGGATGACAGCGTTGGGCGCATCCTTCAAACGCTCGAGGCGCTCCAACTCGCCGATTGCACGGTGATTTTTTTCACCTCTGACAACGGGGGGTTGATCGGCCCGGCGCGCCGTCGCGTCACCAGCAACGTGCCGCTGCGCGCCGGCAAAGGCTCGGCCTACGAGGGCGGCGTCCGCGTGCCCTTGCTGGTCAAGTGGCCCGGGGTCACCCGACCCGGCAGCGTGTGCGAAACGCCGGTGATCACCCCGGACTATTACCCCACGATGCTGGAAATGGCCGGCTTGAAACCCGCGCGCAGCCAGATTGTGGACGGTGTGAGCCTCGTGCCGTTGTTACGGGGACGCGAGCTGGTCCGCCGTAACGCGATCTACTGGCACTACCCGCATTACCATCCCGGCGGCGCAACGCCCTACGGCGCCGTGCGCGAAGGCGATTGGAAGCTGATCGAGTTTTTCGAGGACAATCGCGTGGAGCTTTACAACCTGCGCGACGACATCGGCGAAAGCCGCGATCAGGCCGGCAACCAACCCGACCTGGCCAAACGGCTGCGCGAGAAACTCCATCGCTGGCGTGCCAAACTCGGCGCCCAGATGCCCACGCCCAACCCGGATTACGACCCGGCCCGCGCCGACGCGAGCCCGTGAAACCATGTGCGCCCGCGCCCAACCCGGAGGCCCGTGGCTGATGACTTCGCGCTCCCTGCGGGGCGGGCTTGTGTCCGTGCTTCTGCTGCTGGCCGCGCCCGGTCCGGCACACACCCGTCCGAATTTCCTGCTGATCGTCGCCGACGATTTGGGCTACTCGGACCTCGGTTGTTACGGCGGCGAAATTCGGACGCCGAATCTGGATCGGCTGGCTGCCGAGGGAACGCGCTTTACGCAGTTCTACAACAACGCCGCGTGCGTGCCCACGCGCGTGTCCCTGCTCACGGGCCTGTATCCGCGCGGCGACCGATTCCAACTGACGCCCGAAATGGTCACGCTGGCCGAGGCGCTGCGCGCCGCCGGTTATCAGACCGCGCTCAGCGGCAAATGGCATCTGGGCGCCGCGCCACCGCACCGGCCCAACGACCGCGGCTTCGAGGAGTTCTACGGCCTGGCCGATGGCTGCTGCAATTACTTCGACCCGTCCCTGCGCGATCCGCCCTACGAGGGCAGCCGCGTCCGCAACTTTTTCCACAACAACCGCCGCATCACCGAGTTTCCGCCGGACTACTACACCACCGACGCCTTCACCGATCACGCGATTGCCACGCTGCGGCGCTTCGCCAAAACCGGTCGCCCGTTTTTCCTGCATCTGGCTTACACCGCCCCACACTCGCCACTTCATGCGCGCCCGGAGGACATCGCCCGTTACACCAACGCCTATCACAGCGGCTGGGACGCGCTGCGGCGGCAACGGTCGGCGCGGCAGGCGGAACTGAAACTCTTCCCGCGCGAATGGAAGCCATCAGAGCGCGACCCGAAGGTGTATGCGTGGCCGACGGCAAATCAGCCGTGGGAGGCGCTGCGTATGGCCGTGTATGCCGCGATGGTGGATCGCATGGATCAGGGCATCGGGCGTGTGCTGCGCGGGCTGCGAGAGTTGAACCTCGAAACCAACACCGTGGTGTTGTTCCTCTCCGACAACGGCAGCAGCAGCGAAGAAGCAGACGGGCGCGACACAACACAAACGCCCGGCCCGAAAACCAGCTACACCTACGTCGGCCCCGCCTGGGCGTGGGTGCACAACACGCCGTTTCGCCGTTACAAGACGTGGGCTTACGAGGGCGGGATTGCCACGCCGTTCATCGTGCGCTGGCCCGGCACTGTAAAACCCGGCGTCCTGACCCACCAGATCGGCCACGTCATGGACCTCATGCCCACGTGTTTGGAAATTGCGGGCGTTCCCTGGCCTCGGGAATTCAACGGACGCGAAACGCCGCCGCCTGAAGGTCGGAGTCTCATGCCGCTCTTGAAAGGCGGCACGCCTCCCGCGCCGGAAAGCATTTTCTGGGGGCAGCTCGGCCACCGCGCCGTGCGCCAAGGTCGCTGGAAACTGGTTTGGGACGGGGAAACCCGGCGCTGGGAACTCTACGACATGGACAACGACCGCACCGAGCGCCGCGACCTTGCCAGTCAGCAACCCGACCAGGTGCGCGAGCTTGCTGCCGCCTGGGAACACTGGGCGCGCAAGGTCGGTCGCACCGAAAGACGTGCGCCGCCGGTCCGTCCTGCCCCGGCCTCGAAGGCGCGGTAAGCGCCGCCAGCCCTTGCTTCAATGCCTGCCAGCGCGCCCCGGGTTTGCCCGGCTTCGCGCTTGCTCGGGACACGCGCTTCGGCTTACGTGCCGGGCCGTATGCGCTGGCGCAAAAAACTCACCGGCGGCCTGCTGGCCGTGATCGGGTTCATGCTCTCGCCACTGTCGTGGTGGAACGACGCGTTCGTGAACCTGCCGCTCGCACTGGGTTTTGCGTGGCTGGTCAGTGCGCTCTGTCCGGCGTCGGTGCGGCAGACGGTTTTCGACGTGGCGTTGGTGGGCGCCTACTGGGCGACGAACGTGCTGGGCTTTGTTCTGTTGCACACCGGCGCGCGGCGGTTGCTGGCGGATTCACACCCCGAATGGCGCGGCGGCTGGAAGAAGCAATTGCTTGTGTCGCTCGGCTACACGGTGCTGATCGTGGTGCTGATCAAGCTCGGCGTGCTCAAGCCCATTCAGGGTTATTTCCCCGCGCCGGGCGCGTCGTGATCCGGCCCGAGGAACGCCGCGTGGACGG
>JAOAIM010000243.1 GCA_026414705.1 Verrucomicrobiia bacterium
GTCGAGGTCTTTCACGGGTTGGTTGGCGCCGCGATGGCCGAACTTGAGCTTGAAGGTGCGTCCGCCAAACGCCAGCCCCAACAGTTGATGACCCAGGCAAATCCCGAAAATCGGTATGCCCGTGCCGATCAAATCCCGGATGGCCCGCACTGCGTAGTCCAACGCCGCCGGATCGCCGGGGCCGTTGGACAGAAACACGCCCGCCGGCTTGTAGCGCAACGCCTCCCGGGCAGGCGTCGCCGCCGGCACGACCTGCACGCGGAAACCGTGTTGGCGCAGCCGCCGCAGGATGTTGTACTTCATCCCGAAATCGTAGGCGACAATCGGAATGTCGGCCGGCGGCAACGGCTCGCGCAACGCGCGCGGCGCGGGGGCACCCGCCTCGGCCGAGGCCGCGTTGCCCGACACGAGCCGGAAGTTCCCGCTCAACTCGTCGTTCTCGTCCCACACGAACGGGCGCCCGTGCGTCACGTCCTTGACGTAATCCACGCCCACGAAGACGAACTCGCGGGCCCGCTGAATCGCTTCAGCCTCGCTCAATCCGTCGGTGGACAGGCAGCCGTTCATCGCGCCGCGCACGCGGAGTTTTTTGGTCAAAGCGCGCGTGTCCACGCCCTGAATCCCCGGGATGCCGTGCCGTTCCAGGTATTCGGGCAGGGACGTTTCCGCGCGCCAGTTGCTGACCACCGGCGAGACCTCGCGCACGACAAAGCCCGCCACGTGCGGCCGCCACGATTCGACGTCGAGCGAATTGACGCCGTAGTTGCCGATGTGCGGGTAGGTCATCGTGACGATCTGCCCCTTGTAGGACGGGTCGGTGAGGATTTCCTGATACCCGGTCATGGAGGTGTTGAAACACACCTCACCGCAGGCGGTGGCGCGCGCGCCGAAGGCTTCGCCGCGATAGACCGTGCCGTCTTCCAGAGCCAGAATCGCCGGAGAACCGCTCATCAGGCGCGGATGCTAGGAACGCCGCATCGGTGGTTCAAGCGGCAACCGCCGCGGGCGCGCGCGCAATCGCGTCGCCGCGCGCGAGCCGGTGCGCGATGCGTCCGCCGACGATGGTGCACACGGCGCGGCCCTTGAGCCGCCAGCCGTAAAACGGACTGTTGAAAGAGCGGCTGGCAGTGTCCTCGCGCTGGAACACCCATTCCACATTCGGGTCCATCACCGTCACGTCGGCGTCCGCACCGACCGACAACGTGCCCTTGGGCAGCCGCAGCAGGCGCGCGGGGGCGACGGTGTATTTGGCGATCAACTCCGGCAGGCTCAGGCGGCGTCCGTGCACCAGGAGCGAGAGCGCCAGCGCCAGCTCGGTCTCCAGACCGGTGATGCCGAAGGGCGCATAATCGAACTCCACCTCCTTCTCGAAATCGCGGTGGGGGGCGTGGTCGCTGCAGAGCACGTCAATGGTGCCGTCGGCCAACCCTTCAAGGATGGCCTCCCGATCGCGCGCCGAGCGCAGCGGTGGATTCATTTTGAAATTGGTGTCGTAGGCGGGCCATTGCGGCAGCGGCCCGGTCGGGTCCAACCCCAGCGCGGCAAGAACCGGCCTGCCATCGGCGCTCCAAAACTTGTCGCTCCCCGCAATTGCCGCGTCGGTGAGCGTGAAATGATGCGGGCAGGCTTCGCCGGTGACGGGCAGGCCACGTTTTTTGGCTTCGCGCAAAAGCGCCACGCTGCCGGCGGCGCTCAGGTGCTGGCAGTGGATGTGCGCACCGGTCAGCTCGGCCAGCAGGATGTTGCGGGCAACGATCATTTCCTCACCGGCGGAGGGCCAACCCTGCAGGCCCAGCACCGTGCTCCAATAGCCCTCGTGCATCACGCCGGTATTCACCAGCGAGTAGTCCTGGCAATGATCCAGCACGGGCAGATCGAACATGCGCGCGTATTCGCAGGCACGTCGCATCAACTCGTGGTTCTGCACGCAATGGCCGTCGTCGGTGATCGCCACCACGCCCGCGCGTTTGAGCGAGCCGATGGGCGCCAGTTCCTCCCCGGCGAGATTTTTCGTGATCGCCCCGGCCACGAACACGTTCACCCGCCCGTCGCGCGCTGCGCGCTCGTGAATGAGCGCGACCGTGCCGGCGTTGTCCACCGGCGGGGCGGTGTTGGGCATGCACACCACCGAGGTAAACCCGCCGCGGGCGGCGGCCGCCGTGCCGGTGGCGATGGTTTCCTTGGGAGTCTGACCCGGCTCGCGCAAATGCACGTGCATGTCAATCAAACCGGGGCAAACGACCAGTCCGGTCACGTCGAGTCGTTGCGCGTCCGGCGACGCGGTGCGCGCGGCCTCCGGGCCAACGGCGGCGATTTTTCCGTCACGGATCAACACATCGGCGGGTGCATTCCAATGATTGGCGGGGTCAATGACCCGGCCGCCGGTCAACAGCAGCGCGCTCATCGGCGTGCGACGCTAGCGCCCGCTGATTGACAAGGCAAGCGCGCCGGCTATGATGCCGCCCGGCGATTGCGCCGAGGGTCGCAGTCGTTTTGGGTTTTGGGTGATTGGGGGGAGCGGGCGTAGTTCAGTGGTAGAACGGGAGCCTTCCAAGCTCCACACGAGGGTTCGATTCCCTTCGCCCGCTCCAAATCTTTTCAGGGGAAAGGGCAAACGTGGCGATCCACAGACGGCGGTTTTCTTCGGCGATTCTCCTCATCCCGAGCGCAGGCCAACCGACGCGGGTGTCCTTCCAATCTTCGCTGGCGATGGCGACGGCGTGGCTCGTTCTGGGGCCGGCGTTCGCAGTGTGGCCAACGGCAGCCCGCGAGTTTCACGTGTCGGTCCAGGGCCACGACGCCCATGCCGGCACACGCCGCGCGCCGTTGCGCACCATTCAGCGGGCCGCCGAGCTGGCCCAGCCCGGCGACACCATCACTGTGCATCAGGGTGTCTATCGTGAGCGCGTCAATCCGCCGCGCGGCGGCACGTCGGACCGCAAGCGTATCGTCTATCGCGTCGCGCCGGGCGAGCACGTCGAGATCAAAGGCTCGGAGGTCGTCACCGGCTGGACGCGCGAGCGGGGCGACGTGTGGAAGGTCACGCTGCCGAACACGTTCTTTGGCAGCTTCAATCCCTTCACCAACGTCATTCAGGGCGACTGGTTCGACCCGCGGGGTCGGTTGCATCACACCGCGGCGGTGTATTTGAACGGCGAATGGCTGACCGAGGCGGCGCGCCTGGAACAATTGTTCGATCCGGACGCCACGCCGGTGGCGGTCCCGGGCGATTACCTGTTGAACGTGGCATGGTGGCGGCCGCTCTCCGAGGCGACTGACACGCCGCGAATTCCCGCGATCCGCTTTGCCGCGCAACAGGGAATCCAAACCGCGCCCTGCTCGGAAGGCGGCGAATGCATCGGTTGGATCGAGCACGGCGACTGGGTGCGCTACGAGGGCGTGGACTTTGGCGCGCGCACCGAGCGGATCGAGTTCCGTGCGGCGTCGGCCACGGCCGGCGGCATCATCGAAGTGCGGCTTGATTCGCCCACCGGCGAACTACTGGGCAGGGCCACGGTCCGACACACTGGCGACTGGCAACAGTGGGCCGCCTTCAACGCGCGCGTGAAACCCGTCAGCGGTGTCAAAACCGTGTGCCTGGTCTTCAAGGCCGGCAAAGCGCTGCCGGTTAGCGGCCCGCTGTGGTTTGCTCAGGTGGACGCCACAAACACGACCATCTGGGCGCAGTTCCCCGGCGCGAACCCGAACGAACAACTTGTCGAGGTCAACGCGCGACCCGCCGTGTTTTATCCCGACCAGCCCGGGCGCAACTTCATCACGGTGCGCGGATTCATCTTGCGGCACGCAGCGACGCAATGGGCGCCACCCACCGCTGAGCAGATTGGCCTGGTTGGCACACATTGGAGCAAGGGCTGGATCATCGAGCGCAACGTCATCAGCCACTCG
>JAOAIM010000244.1 GCA_026414705.1 Verrucomicrobiia bacterium
TTCAACCGCATCTCGGGGCGCGCTGAGGTAACGCTCGCGGAGGCGCTGCCGGAATCGCCCGGGGGGGCGTGATGCGCACCTCGGAAGGCCCCCGAATCCCGGACTCGTGAAGAACACGCCGACCCGGGGCGCCGGCCACGGGTGCGAAAATTCTCGATTTGCAGGCGGGGATGCGACCATGTTGGGCGCGTGACGGTGACGTTGTTCATCCCGTGCTTCGTGGATTTGTTTTACCCTCGGGTCGGTATCAGCATCGTGCGGATCCTGGAGCGCCTCGGTCATCGGGTCGTCTGTCCTGAACGTCCGGCCTGCTGTGGTCAACCGGCGTTCAACACGGGCTACTGGTCCGAAAGCCGCGCCGTCGCCACCCGGGTGCTGGAACAATTGCGCGACGCCGAGGCGGTGGTCATTCCCAGCGGCAGTTGCGGCGCGATGCTGAAGGTGTTTTATACGGAGCTGTTCACCGGCACGCCCCAGGAATCGCTCGCGCGCTCGTTGGCGGGCCGGTGCTGGGAGTTTTCGGAATTTCTGGTGAACAAACTCGGCGTGACCGACCTGGGCGCGTCGTTTCCGCATCGGGTGACGTTCCACGACGGTTGCCACGGGCTGCGCGAGTTGCGCAACAAGCACGCCCCGCGCGCCCTGCTGGCCCGCGTGCGCGGGCTGGAACTGGTGGAAATGGACGCGGCGGAAACCTGCTGCGGCTTTGGGGGGACGTTCGCCGCGAAATTCCCGGCCATCTCCACCGCAATGGCCGAGGTCAAATGCGCCAGCGCTCTGGACACGCGCGCCGAATACATCGTGTCGTGCGATTCGAGCTGCCTGATGCAGATTCAGGGTCTGGCGGATCGCCAGCGAAAACCCATCAAAACGATTCATCTGGCCGAGGTGCTGGCGACCGGGGAATGAACGCGGAAAGACTCGTGGGAGCGTCGGAGCGTCAGAGCGTGGGGGTGTTGAACCGCCGGAGCGTGAAGGCGTTGAGCCGCATCGCACCCGGGCGTTCAACGCCGGGGCGCCCTCCGCTTCACACGCCCGCGAATCACCGATTCAACCGATCACCATTGAACGAATCACCATTTAACCAATCACCGTTTAACCAATCACCGTTTAACCAACCACCGATTTAACCAATCACTCATTTAACGGATCACCCATTTCACGAATCACTTTTTACCGAACCAACGCCCATGCCCACGCCTGCCGCCCAGTTCAAAGAACAGGCTCGTCGGTTGGCGGCCGATTTGCGGCATCGTCAGACGATTCAGACGGCGATGCGCAAATACGAGGTCGTGCGCGACCAGCGCAAGGCGGCGTTTCAGGACTGGGAAGGTGCGCGAAGGCTCGCGGCGCAGACCAAATGGCACGCGCTCGAACATCTGGGCGAGCACCTGGAGCGCCTGACCCGGCAGCTTGAGGCGCGCGGCGCGCGGGTGCATTGGGCGAGCACCGGCGCGCAGGCGCGCGAGATCATCCTCGGCATTCTGCGCGAGCGACAGGCGCGCATGATCGTGAAATCCAAGGCCATGACCGCCGAGGAAATCCATTTGAACGAGGCGCTCCAGGCCGCCGGTTACGAGGTCGTCGAGTCCGACCTTGGCGAATTCATCGTGCAATTGCGCGAGGAGCCGCCGTATCACCTGGTGTTTCCGGCGATGCACCTGACGCGGGGCGAAATCCGCGACGTGTTTTTGCGCAAGCTTGGCGACGCGCCCTCCGACGTGCCGGAGGAGCTGACGATGGTCGCGCGGCGCGTGTTGCGGGACAAATACCTGCGTGCGGACGCGGGCATTACCGGCGCGAACTTCGCCATTGCCGAGACGGGGATGATTTCGATCACGGAAAACGAGGGCAACGCGCGGCTCACAGCGGCGTTACCCAGAACGATGATCACGTTGGTTGGCATCGAAAAGGTGCTGCCGCGGTTGGAGGACCTGGCGCTGTTTCTGCCGATGCTGGCCGTCATGGGCACGGGCCAGCCCATCACCTGTTACAACACGCTCTACGCCGGGCCGCGCCAGCCCGGCGAACCGGATGGCCCGGAGGAATATCACGTGGTGCTGCTCGACAACGGGCGCACGGCCCTGCTCGCCGACCCCGAAGAGCGCGACGCGCTGCGCTGCATTCGTTGCGGGGCGTGCCTGAACGTTTGCCCGATCTTTCGCAACGTCGGCGGGCACACCTACGGCACGGTGTATGGCGGCCCGATCGGCTCGGTTATCACGCCCAATCTGCTCGGCCTTCAGCCGTGGAAACACCTCAGTTACGCCTCCTCGCTTTGCGGTGCGTGCACCGAGACGTGCCCGGTGCAGATTGACCTGCATCACCACCTGCTGCGCAATCGCCGCAACGCCGCCGCCCAAAAACCGCGGTGGCTCGAACGGCTCGCCTTCCGAATCTTCGCCTGCCTCGCCACCCGACCCGCACTCTGGTCATTGACAACCCGGCTCGCGCGCGTGGGCATGAAGCTGCGGGGGCGCGTCAATGGAAGCGCCCTCGACCCGGCGCGAGCGTGGACGGCGACGCGCGATCTGCCCCCGGTGGCCAAACAGAGTTTCCGGGAGTGGTGGCGCACGCACAACGACCATCAGCGCCAGGAGAAAGCAACGTGAGCGAACGCGAATCCATCCTGACGCGCATCCGGGAGGCGCTGCGCGTGCAAACGCGCGGGCACGGGAAAGCGCATTTGCCGACGCCCGAAGAGCATCGGCGCGTTCTGCCGGCTGTGGGCGTGGGTGATGAGGCGCTGCTTGAACAGTTCGCTCGTAATGCTGCCGAACTGCGGGCCACGTTCAAAACGCTGCCAGATGTCGGTGCATTCGCCCGGGAGGTGAGGGCGTTGCGCGATGCGCACGGCTGGCGGCGCGTCGCCGCACATCGCGGCACGCTGGTGCAAACGGCGGTGGACGCGCTGGATTTGACCCCGCTGTGGACCGACGGCGGATTTGACAAGCACGAGCTGGCACGGTGCGACGTGGGCGTGAGCGAGTGCGACGCGCTGGTGGCGCAGACCGGGACGGTCGTGGTGACGAGTCGGAGCGCGGGCGGACGCGCGCTGTCCGTGTTGCCCCCGCATCATCTCGTGCTCGCGCGGCGCGAACAGCTCGTGGCTGATTTGCCGGATGCGTTTGCGCTCTTGAAGGAGAAATATGGTGCGGATTTCCCGAGCATGATCTCGCTCATCACCGGCCCGAGCCGGACCGGCGACATCGAACGCATCCTGGTTCTGGGCGCGCACGGGCCGAAGCAACTCACGATTCTGTGCCTTTGGCAGGAGAAGAAGCCGTTGCTTGACGATTGGCTTTGATCCGTTGTTCCAGCCGGCAGTGTTCTGGTCTTGACGTTGGCAGCGGACTTGAGCCGGGGGTGGGTGGGTCGCAAACGCATCGCCTGCTGCTTTGGCAGCTTGGCTGCCGCGTTGAACGCTCTGCGTTTTTCCGTCTTTGGGTTGAAACGACGTATGAGCGGCACGCCGAAAACGGCACGCGAGACGCGCGCGCTCCCCTGCTTCATTCGATGTTCGATGTTGAATGTTCGTTGTTCGATGTTCCCCTGTTCCGATTTCCCCCGTTCCTGAGTTCCTCCTTCGATGTTCGATGTTCAGTGTTCGTTGTTCGATGTTTCGCGGCGCGCACGCCCGCGCTCCCTCTCCCAGCGGGAGAGGGCTGGGGTGAGGGAGAAAGCCTCGTGGGCAGGTAGGTGTCCAAATGTTTGCGGCGCTGCACCCTCACCCTGGCCCTCTCCCTCGAGGGAGAGGGAATTGTCCAAGCCGCCATTGGCCAGCTTGTTCGCCCGGTGCTCACGCGCAGCCCTTGTTTAAAGTTCAAGGTTCGAGGTTCAAAGTTCAAAGTTCGGTGCTTGGTGGTGCCGCTTTGGCTTTGCCGACTGCCAGTCG
>JAOAIM010000245.1 GCA_026414705.1 Verrucomicrobiia bacterium
GCGCACGCTCCGCGTCCTCCGTGCCCCGGCTGCAATGGAAGTGCGGTTTCTGTGGCCGCCGACGTTGACCTTCTCGCAAACCGACCGCTACGACCCCGAACCGGAGCGCATCAGGCACAGCGACATCCAGAACACCTGGCACCTGACCGCAAGCACCACGGAACCGAGTGCCACGATGCAATTCGTGACCGTGCTGATGCCACATCGCATCGGTAGCGAAACGTTCCTGCCGAAAACCGAGCTGGATCGCGCCCAGGACAGCATGACGGTAAAACTGGCATTCGACAACGGAGCGGAGGACACCGTCAGATTTCAGCCGGGCCACTCGCAGGTTGTTGTCCGGAGAGCGAAACCACACAGGACGGTCGGCGCTGACCGCTGACTACGGCAACCTCGGACGGCAGTGGTGCCAACGCCAGTTCGGAATCCGTTGCATCAGGTTCTTGGCTGCGGACGCCTGCGAAGGGGACGCTTGTTCGCTGCAGGCTGGCGCGCGTAAACTTGGCGTCGAAATGAAAACGCTGGCCGTTGCTGCGATGCTGTTCGCGATGCGGTGCGGCGCTGTTTTAGCAGCAGAGTGGCCGACGGCCAGGCCGGCAGACGTCGGTCTGGACGAAACGAAACTCGCTGAGGCGCGCGACTACGCGCTCACGGGCGGCGGCTCCGGCTGTGTCATTCGGCACGGCAAACTCGTTTTCGCATGGGGCGACCAGAAACAACTCTACGACCTGAAATCCACGACCAAATCCTTCGGCGCAGCCGCGCTCGGTTTGGCCGTCGGCGACGGCAAAGTGAAACTGGATGATCCGGCGAAAAAGCTCTTTTCGGCCTTCGGCGTGCCGCCAGAAGAAAACGCCGAAACGGGATGGCTGGATAAAATCACGTTGCGAATGCTGGCGACTCACACGGCCGGTTTCGAGAAGAGCGGCGGGTTTGGCAGACTGCTTTTTGAGCCGGGCACACGCTGGCACTACAGCGACGGCGGCCCGAACTGGCTGGCGGATTGTCTCACTTTGGCGTATCGGCGCGACTTGGCGGAGCTGATGTTCGAGCGGGTGTTTGCGCCCATCGGCATCGCGCGGGATGACCTTCGCTGGCGCCCCAACGCGTATCGGCCACGCGAACTGGACGGCATTCCGCGCCGCGAGTTTGGCTCCGGGATCAGCGCCAACGTACAGGCAATGGCCCGGTTCGGCCTGCTCTGGCTGCGAGAAGGCCGATGGGAAGACCGGCAACTGTTGCCGCGCAGTTTCATTGCGCAAGCTCGGCGCGCTTCGCCTGAAATCGCACGGTTGCCAGTGTTGGACTCCATCGAACAGCCCGGCCACTTCGGCCCGAACGCATCCGCACACTACGGCTTCTTGTGGTGGAACAACAACGACGAAACCATCGAGGGCGTGCCGCTGGACACTTACTGGGCGTGGGGATTGTTCGACAGCCTGATCGTGGTGATGCCTACACTGGACATCGTTGTCGCGCGGGCTGGCAAATCGTGGAGACGCCACAAAGACGCCAAGCATTACGACGTGCTCAGGCCGTTCCTGTTGCCGATTGTTGCGGCGGCCAAGAGCGGAGCCGATTCGCCGGCAAAGAAATCATCGGCGCCGTATCCGCCCAGTCCGGTCATTGCGCGGATCGAGTGGGCGCCTGCCGACAGCGTGATCCGGCTTGCCAAGGGCAGTGACAATTGGCCGATGACGTGGGCGGACGACGACGCGCTGTACACTGCGTATGGCGATGGCCACGGGTTTGAGCCGTTCCTGAAAGAAAAACTCAGTCTCGGCCTCGCCAAGATCACGGGCACTCCGCCGGCAATTCGCGGAGAAAACCTGCGCTCCCCGACTGCTGAGTCCAAGGGCGATGGCCCGCGCGGTCGTAAAGCCAGCGGAATGCTCTGTGTGGACGGCGTGCTTTACATGCTCGTTCGCAACGTCGGCAATTCGCAACTTGGCTGGTCCACCGACCACGGCAGGACATGGTCGTGGGCAGACTGGAAATTCACCGAGAGTTTCGGGTGCCCCACGTTTCTGAATTTTGGCCGCAACTACGCAGGAGCACGCGACGGATTCGTTTACATTTACTCGCACGACCACGACAGCGCGTACGAGCGCGCTGACCGGTTCGTCCTTGCTCGCGTGCCGAGGGAGAAACTCCGCGACCGGGCCGCTTACGAGTTCTTCGTCAGACTCGACGCCCGCGGCTGGCCCGTGTGGAGCCGCGACATTCGCCAGCGCGGCGCGGTTTTCCGTAACCCCGGCGCGTGTTATCGGTCGGGCATCACGTACAACGCCGCGCTGCGCCGTTACCTTTGGTGCCAAACCGGGCTTGGCGCCGACCTCCGCTACGCGGGCGGTTTTGCGATTTACGATGCGCCGGAGCCGTGGGGACCGTGGACGACGGCCTTTTTCACCGAGCAGTGGGATGTAGGTCCGGGTGAATCGAGCAGTTTCCCCGCGAAATGGATGAGCGCCGACGGACAAACCCTCTGGTTGGTGTTCTCCGGCAACGATTCGTTCTCCGTTCGAAAGGCCACAATCATCCGATGAAAACGTCACGCAGAAATTTTCTGGCCATCACGGGCGGTACCTTGATTGGGGCTGCCGTGCACGCCGCCCGACGCAGCGCCCCGGCTGCCGCAAACGGCAAACCGTTCATTGTGGATTGCCAGAGCCATTTGTTTTGTCCCGAACTGGTCGCCTTGATGGAGAAGCGCGACGCCGAGCCGCTGGTGCGCACGCGCGATGGCGAGCGCCTGCTCATCATGGGCGATTGGGTGCGGAAAATCCCGCCCGCCTACTTCAGCGTGGAAGCAAAACTTGCGGCGATGAACGCCAACGGCATCGCGTTGACGGCATTGAGCATCAACGATCCGGGGCCGGAATGGTTTGGGCAGGACGGCGCGGCGGTGGCGCGCGTGGCGAACGATTTCGTCGCCGAGGTGGCACGCCAGCATCCGGCGCGGTTTTTCGGGCTGTGCGTGTTGCCGTGGCAGGACGTGGACGCGGCGACGGCGGAGTTGGAGCGGTGCGTGAGAAAACTCGGTTTCAAAGGGCTGCTGCTGTACACGAATCTGCTCGGACGTTTTCCAGATGAACCGCAGTTTCGGCCGGTGCTTGCGCGGGCGGCGGAGTTGAGTGTGCCGGTGTTGTTGCATCCGGCCAAGCCGGTGACCATCGAGTTTGTGAAGGGCTACGAAATGACCGCCGCGCTTGGCAACATGTTTGAGAACACGATCGCGTTGACGCGGCTCATCATGTCGGGCGTGCTCGACGAACTGCCCAATCTGAAACTGGTCTGCCCGCATCTTGGCGGGACGTTGCCCTACATCGTCGGGCGGTTGGACCACCAAACGCAGGTGCTCAAGCGCGGTCCCCGCAATCTGAAGCGGCCACCGAGCGAATATCTGAAACGGGTTTGGCTCGACACCGCTTCGACGTTGCCGCAAGCGGTCAAGCTTGCCTACGAACTGATCGGAGCAGACCGTTTGCTGTTCGCCAGCGATCATCCGTGGGTGGACCCGGCGCTGACACTGGATGCTTTACGAAAGGCGAAACTGCCTGCCGCGGATGAAACGCGGATTTTGGGCGGCAACGCCCGCAAGCTGTTCGGGTTGTGAGTCGCCGCCGCCTGGCTGCGCGGCTCAGGTTTTGGCGAACATCTTCTCGTAGTGCGCTGACGGCAAGAAAATACCGCCGTCCTGCCGCCAGTATTCGTCGTCGAGGTGAAAGAGGCCTTTTTGGATTTTTGTCCAAGAGGCGTTGGGCAGCGGATGATAGGAGCGCATTGTTTCCCAGTTCTTGTAGTTCTGGTGGCCGTTGGTCTCCAGCAGTCCGGTCGCCAGTCCCGGAAACGGCGCC
>JAOAIM010000246.1 GCA_026414705.1 Verrucomicrobiia bacterium
AGATGTGTATAAGAGACAGGTGCTGGGGTTTCGGCAATTTCTGTTGCGGGGGCTGAAGAAGGTCCGCGGGGAATGGACGCTGGTGTGTCTGGCCTACAACCTGAGGCGGCTGCATCGGTTGGGCGCGGGGCGGAGACTGGCGACGGCCGCCTGAAAGCGGGGCTGGCCGGGGGCAAGGTCGGAAGCGCCGGCCTCGACCGCGGCGGTGGCGCGCCGTAGAGTCGCCGACTTTTCCCCGACCTCGCTTGTCCAAACACGTGGTCCACACCACCCTGACGCCCACCGGTACCATTCCCGCCCATCGTGGCACTAAGTCCGACAGACTCTTAGGAAAATTTTAAGTCGCGCCGCTTCAATGACTGGCCTCCCTAAAAAAATTTACCCTGGGGGGCGGACTCGGGGCATTGCAGATGCGGTTGACTTTTCTGAAACCGGCGCGTTTGGTCGTGGGGAGGGCACAAGGCGCAAACCGTAACCCTGCGAGAACATGAAGACGCGGCCCACACCGGCAGGCGCAGTTTTGAAATTCACCTTCGCAATCGCGTTTGGCGTCCTGGGCTCTCTGCAACCGGGCTTCTCGCAAGCGGTGGACGGATTTTCCCCTCAACCGAACGCGGCGGTCTATGGCCTGGCCGTCGAGCCGGATGGCCAGGTGTTGGTGAGCGGCAATTTCACGGCGGTGGCGGGACAACCGCGGCGCGGCTTGGCGCGGCTGAATTCGGACGGCTCGTTGGACACGAGTTTTGACCCGTCGCCGGACGGATTTGTGGAAACGATGCTCGTGCTGCCGGACGGGAAAATCATGATGGCGGGCAGCTTCCTGAATATTGGCGGTCAGGCGCGTCAACGTCTCGCCCGGCTCGGCCCGGATGGCTCCGTGGACGCGCTGTTCAATCCGGGAGCGAGCGGTGCCGGGCTGATGACGATGGTGCACATGCTCGCGCTCCAGTCCGACGGCAGGATTTTGGTGGGCGGACGCTTTACAGCGTTGGGTGGACAATCGCGCACCAACCTGGGACGGATGCACCCCGATGGAACGGTGGACGCCGCGTTTCGGCCCGTCGTGGCGGGCAGTCCGGGCGGCGGCGACGTGCTGAGCATCGTGCAGCAGCAGGATGGCAGGATTCTCATCGGCGGATGGTTCACGAGCGTCGCAGGCCAAGCCCGCGTCGGTTGCGCGCGCCTGAATCTCGATGGGACACTCGACGTCGCGTTCAATCCCGCGCCGGACAGTTTTTCGGTTTATGCGCTGGCCGTTCAACCCAATGGACGGATTTTGATCGGCGGCGGCTTCACGCGCATCGGCGGATTGAATCAGAGTTTTCTCGCGCGCCTGGAAACGGACGGCGTGGCCGATCCGAACTTCAATCCGAGCCTGAACGGCGCTGTGAAGTGCATCGCCCTGCAAGCGGATGGCAAAATCCTGATCGGGGGAGCATTCACGAACGTCAACGGCCAGGCCCGGCCGCGCATCGCCAGGCTCAATCCGGATGGCTCGCTCGACCCCACCTTTAATCTCGCGGCCGACTCGGATGTTGAGGCGCTCACGTTACAGCCGGACGGGGCCGTGCTGCTGGCCGGGATATTTTCCACGCTCAACGGCCAGACCCGGCCTTACCTCGGACGTGTCACCAACCCGACTCCGGCGCTTGAAAGCTTCGAGTGGACGGCCACAGGACTATTGTGGCGGCGCGGGGGTGCCGTTCCTGAAGTCGAACACGCCGGCTTCGAATTTTCCCAGGACCAAACCACGTGGGCTCTTCTCGGTCCGGGCCGAAGGACAACAGCGGGTTGGGAAGTGGCGGGCATCCCTAACCCGGCGCTCGGATTTTGCCGCGCACGCGCCCTCGTGGCCAACAGCGGCCGTTCCGGCAGTTGGCTTCTGGAAATGACGACAGACCTCGCTGCGCTCCGGCCCAGAATTTTGACCGACGACGATGCGTTGGGCTTTGCGGCAGGGCGGTTTGGCTTCAACGTCGCCAGCCCTCCCGGTCGCAAAATCGTGCTCGAGGCATCAACGAATTTGCTCAATTGGCTCCCGCTCGCAACCAACGTCCCGGCCACGAATTGCTTTCGGTTTTTCGACCCGGATGGCGAATCCCCGCCCATGCGGTTTTACCGCGCGCGACTCGAATAGCCACGGGAACGATTCGACGTGGTTTTCGCCCGCGATGAAACGATCGCTCAACCACCGCCCGGCGTCGTGGTAGGCGCGCGGGACGGTGGTGCCGCCGGTTTGGGCGATGGCGATATGGCTTCCGGGCCGGTCGTAGCTGTAGGCGACATTGGGGGTGGAATCCGAATAATCCAGACCGTTCAATTCTCCGGTATTTATGAAGGCCAGCGTAGTAGCGGAGCAACATCGTTGCGATCTGAGCGCCGCGCGTAAGGCATCCAGAAGCGGCCTTTCCAAATAAATGGCCTTAGAACCTCTTGGGAGGTTAAGTTTTATTTTCCCAGCCGAATGAAGTCCCCGTTAGATGTAGTTGTAGGTAAACACGCGAACGAGAACATTGGTCACAACATCATGCTCGTCTATTACTAGTGCGATACCCCATGTCCTGTGGCCAAAAGGAAAAAGACGTTTGTCTTTAGCCCAAGTTCGTCAGTACGGGCGGGGCGGGGCTTGAGTATCAAGGGGTTGCGTTTTTAAAAGGGCGTTCTTCGGCACTACATTTTCCACCAGCCGGGGCAGTCGCGGCACCTCCAGTCCCAGACGCGCCAGCAGTTGCGCCAGGGCCGGTTCGGGGCGCGCCACCACGCGCAGACGCACTTCAGTTGAGCACCCGTCGCTCCCCCGCACCGGCAGCACCACGTCCAGCGAGTGCAACTGGTCCAGTTCCAACAGCAGTTGGCGCGCGCAGTTGCCCAGCCCCTGGGCCTGCATCCATTGTTCGAGCACCCGCCAGAGGGCCAGCGAGAGAAAGCTCACGAGAATGTGAGCTTCAACCCGGTCGGTCTTTTGGTGGAAGATCGGACGCAGGTGCAAATCGCTCTTGCCGGTGCGGAAGGCGGCCTCGGCCTGGGTCAACTGGATATACCAGCGCCACAGTTGCGCCGGATCGTCGCCCGGATGGTTGGTGCGCAACAGATACGCCCCGTGCGCCAGCCGGGCCCATTCCAGTTTTTCGGTGCGTTCGGTGATTTGCAGTCCGCAGGCGCGTCCGGCGGCGTTCTTCTCCAGGGTGACGACCAGCACGCCGGCGGCGGCGGGATATTGGCCCAGGCAGCGACCGATCTGCCGTCCGACTTTTTCCCCATCGGCTTCGGGGGGTGCGGGCCAGGCGGCGGTGGATTTGGTGCAGTTGGGCTTTCAACCGCTCCAGTTGCCGATCCAGCATGGCGCGTTCTTTGGCCGCGCGCTCGGGACTGCGGTAAAGAATGAAGCGCTCTGCACCTTCGGGGCTGGAAACGAGTTTGACTTCCAAGCCGGGCCGGGCTTCCTGCCAGCCGTGCTTTTCGAGCAACGCGGCCTGGTGCGCTTTCAACTGGCGCTTGGGCGTGCCGCCCAGATGGGTCGCGCCGCGGGCGCGCAGCCAGGCCAGATTGGCTTCGCTCACCAGGCCCCGGTCCACCACCCACCCGCGTTGGGCCTGGCTATACTGGGTTTCCATCTGCTCCACCATGTCCTGGAGCGTGGTGACATCGGTGCGGTTGCCGGCAAACACTTCGTAGGCCACCGGCAAGCCTTCGGGCGTGACGACCAGACCGAGGCAAACCTGCTTGCAATCCGGGCGCGCGTCGCGGCTGTAACCGTGGGCGGCCTTTTGATTCCGCCGCGCCAGGCCCTCGAAGTAGGTGCTGGTCAGGTC
>JAOAIM010000247.1 GCA_026414705.1 Verrucomicrobiia bacterium
CGCGCCTTCGGCGCTCAAGGCCATCGGTGAATCGTGTTTTCGGCGGGACGCCGAACCGGCACGCAAGACGCGTGCGCTCCCCTTTCACTGCCAATTTCAAATTGCCAATTTGCAATTTGAAATTTGCGATGCGTGCACGCGCCACATCGTCGTTCGATGTTCAGTGTTCGGTGTTCGATGTTTCGCGGAGTTTCACCCTCACCCTGACCCTCTCCCTCGAGGGAGAGGGAATTGCTCAAGCCGCCCGATGTGCAACGCAATGACCCGCGACGCCGCACGGCCCTGTCCAAAGTTCAAAGTTCAGAGTTCAGAGTTCAGAATGTTGATGTCGCCGCTTTCGCTTTGCCGACTGCCAGTGGGCGGCACGGCAGATTTCCAATCTGCGCTACGCTCCGACGCTTCACGCTCCAACGCTGGGACGCTCCACGCTGCATCCTGCGGTGCTTCACGTTTTGGTTTTTCAACGGCTGGCGCGTCTGGATTGCAGGGCAGGATTGCGGGTGTGCCGCGCGGGGCGTGGGCTTGCCAATCCATGCGTCCGGGCCGAAGCTCGCCCCGCTTGGAACCGGTGCTGGTGCAATGGATTCAGCGACGGCGCGGGCTGTTGGCCGCGTTGGCCGGGTTGACGCTGGCGACGGCGTTTCTGGAGTGGGGCGTGGCCGGATTCGCCTGGGCCGCGCCCGCGTTGTTGCTGGTGGCGTTACACGGCGTTTCGGGCGCGACGGCGTTTCGCGTCGGATACGTGTTTGGTTTGGCGTTCTGGCTGGCCGCAGTGCACTGGCTGTTGTTCATCCCGGTGCGGGGATACCCGGTGTTGGGCTGGCTGGCGTTGAGCGGCTTTCTGGCGTTGTTTCCGGCAACGTGGGCGTGGTGGGTGGCGTCCGGGCGGGCGCACGGGGCGATTGACGCTGCCGGGGCGGACAAATTCCCCGGGCGCGGGCCCGGGGCGTTGTTTTCATCGTCGTGGCCGTCGGGTTGGGGAAGCCGCGCGGCGTGGGGGCTGAGCGCAGCGGCGGCCTGGGTCGCGCTGGAAATGATTCAGGCGCGGATGCTGGGCGGGTTTCCGTGGAATCTGCTCGGCGTCTCGCAATACCGGCTCACGCCGTTGATTCAGATCGCTTCGTTCACGGGCGTGTACGGCGTTTCGTTTCTGGTGATGTGGGTGGCAGCGGGGTTGTATCTGGCGGGGCTGGCGATCTGGCGCGCGCCGGGGGCGCGGCACGCCTGGTTGCCGGAAATGATCCTGCCGTTGCTCGCCGTGGTAGTGGCGTTTGGTTGGGGTTGGCGGCGGGTGGGCCAGAGCGAGTCGCCGGGCGTGATGCTGCGGGTGACGTTTGTGCAGCCGAGCATTCCCCAAACGATGATCTGGAACGAGGCGGAGGATGACCGGCGGTTCGCCGAACTGCTCGCGCTGACGCAGCGGGCGCTGACGAATCCCACCGACCTGCTGCTCTGGCCCGAGGCCGCCGTGCCGCGGCCGATTCGCTACGACGAGGCCACGTATCGCGCCGTGAGCGAGCTGGCACGCACGAATCGCGTCTGGATCATTCTCGGCAGTGACGACGCCGAGCCCCGGGCCGGCGAGCGCGCTGCGGATGCGGTGGACTACTTCAACAGCG
Organism: Verrucomicrobiia bacterium; assembly: GCA_026414705.1. Taxonomy (GTDB): domain Bacteria; phylum Verrucomicrobiota; class Verrucomicrobiia; order Limisphaerales; family JAOAIM01; genus JAOAIM01. The sequence goes on from JAOAIM010000247.1 coordinate 1,620, forward strand.
GTTTCCTCGTCAGTCCTTCGGGGGAAGTTTTGGAGCGTTATCACAAGCGCCATCTGGTGATGTTTGGGGAATACGTGCCCGGGACGCGCTGGTTGCCGTTCATCCGATGGTTCACGCCCATCACCGGCAGTTTCACGCCGGGTCGCACCGTGGCCACGTTCCCGATCGAACTGCCCCAAGCCGTCGGCGCGCGCGAGGCGACTGCGCCGGTGAATGACGCCCCGGTCCGGTTGCACGCCGCACCGTTGATTTGTTTTGAAGACGTGTTCCCGCACCGGGTGCGCCAGCACGCGGGGCCTGACGTGGATTTTCTGGTGAACCTGACCAACGACGGCTGGTTCGGCGAGAGCGCGGCGCAATGGCAACACGCGGCGGCGGCGTTGTTCCGCGCGGTGGAAAACGGCCTGCCGCTGTTGCGCTGTTGCAACAACGGGCTGAGCTGCTGGATTGACGCCAACGGGCGCGTGCGCGCGACGCTCCGGGACGCGCGCGGGCGTGTGTATGGGCCGGGGGCGATGACCCTGGAGGTGTCCGTGCCGTTGCGCGACGCCGCAAGCGACCGGACGCTCTACAATCGCCACGGGGACTGGTTCGGATGGAGTTGCGTGGCGGTCACGGCGCTGGGCGCGCGCGCGCGTTTTTTGCGGCTCATGCGACGGAATTCGGGGTCGCGGAACGCAGCGGCGTGACGTCGGAAGCGACCGCGTGCGGCGTCAGTTCAGAGCAGGTCACGTTGCCGCACGGGCGAGCGCTCGCGAGCGCGCGGAGGGCTTTTGCCGATCAGGGCCGCCCCAGATACACATCGCGCCCTCTGACCAGCGCCGCGATTTTGCGGTCGGCCACCGAGCGTTTGAGCATCCAGAAGCCGCAGTCCGGATGCACGAAGCGGACGCGGCCCGGCCCGAGCACGCGCTCGGCCCGCTCGATCGCGCGCGCAATTTCATCGGGCGTCTCGACGTGGTTGGATTTGATGTCCACGACACCGATGCCCAGGCCCAGGCGCGCGTCCACGGCCCGGAGCGCCTCCAGGTCCTCGGGCGGACGGTGCGCGACTTCCAGCACGAGATGGTCGGCTTTGAGGCTGTTGAGAAATGCGATCAACGCCGCCCACGTGCCCTGCTGGATCGTCTGCCCGCCGTAATTGCCAAAGCACAAATGCACCGCCTTTCGGGCGCGCGCCGCCGCCAGCACGCGATTGATCGCCTCGGCGGCCAGCGGGCCGTCGGCTGGATTGCCCGGTAGATTGGCTTCATCCACCTGGACGCACGCGCAGTCCAGGTCTGCCACTTGCGCCGCCAGCGCATCCGCGATGGCGAGCGTCAGGGCCCGGAAATCCCGGTAATGCTCGTCGAGCAACGTGCGCGCGAGCATGTAGGGACTGGTCACGGTGAACTTGAACGGGCCGGCCGACACGCTGGCGGCGCGCGCGCAATCTTCCGGCAGATTCAACGTCCCCTCGGTGATCGGCCCGACGACCACGCCCGCCGGTTTGCCGCGAAACCGCATCTCCGGCCGCGCGCGAAACGCCGCCGTCTCGCGTCGTCCCACCTCGTGGCGAATCCCGCCCAGCCGCCGCACGAAATAATCAATCATCCCGTTGGTGTCGGGATGGTTGATGTCGAAACGATACAGCTCGCCGTCGGTGGGCAAATCAATCCCCGCCTGACGCTGGATGTCGAAGACCACGCGCGTGGCGTCGAGCAACGCCTGTTCGCTGGGTAACGCCACCAGCCAGTCCGGCAGCGGATACGAGCCGACCGTGGTGGTGAGAATGCGGGGCGATTCCGGAAGCACCATGCGCGCAGCATACGGCGCTCTGGCGGTTGGGCAAGCGCGCCCCTCGCCGAAGCTCCACGGCGCGCTCCGGGAACAAGACGATCAAACTCAAAAACGATGGCAATGCCGCGTGGAAGCCCTGAAGTGCAGGGCAGCGGGCGCGTTTGGCGGGCAGGGTTCGGCGTGCTGCAGAAAACATTTTTTCACTGCCGAGACGTTGAGGTGCCGAGGGCGGGGAGCGGGG
>JAOAIM010000248.1 GCA_026414705.1 Verrucomicrobiia bacterium
AAGAGACAGGGCCAGGGTGAGGGTGAAACGGCGCAAGCATTTGCACACCCTCCTGTCCGCGACGCGCTTTCCCTCACCCCAACCCTCTCCCGCTGGGAGAGGGAGCGCGGGCGCACGGTCTGCGCAACATCGAACAACGAACATCCAACATCGAACATCGAATGGGAAAGGGGAGCGCACGCGTCTCGCGTGCCGTTTTCGGCGTCCCGCCGAAAACACCTTTTCACCGACCGCCTTGAGCGCCGAAGGCGCGAGCACAACGTTAGCCCAGGGCAACGCCCTGGGTTGGCCGCCCCCCCAACCCTCTCAAGCCCCGAAGGGGCGCAACAGCCTTGAGCGCGCGTCAGAGCGTCTGAGCGTGGGAGCGTGGAGCGTCGGAGCGTAGCGCAGATTGGAAATCTGCCGTGCCGCCGACTGGCAGTCGGCAGGCCAACCAAAGCCCCAACACCAGCCTGCAAAACTCTGAACTTTGAACTTTGAACCTTGAACTTTGAACAGGGCCATGCGTGAGCACCGGCCGAACAAGCGCGCGACTCCGCCAGGCGCAAACGCGGGGTTGTTCGTACAATCGGCTGTGCTTAGGTTCGGGGCGATGGGTGGCTTGCTCAGAGGCGGTTGGCGGAGCTGGTGCTTGGCGGTGGCGTCCGGGCTGATGCTTGCCGTGGCGTGTCGTTGGGATGCGGCCGGCGAGACGCGGACGTTGGCCGAGGCACCGGCGCCGCCCGACAACCCGCTGAAGGGCTTCATGCCCTACATGGGTCATTACACCAACTTCCCCTACAGCCTGGAGTGGTTCTACCTGCCGCTCAATGCCGTCATGGTCGGGTCGAACCAGTTCGATTGGACGCCGCTGGAAACGCGGTTGAATCAAATTGCCGCGCGCGGCAATCAGGCTGTGTTCCGGTTTTATCTGGATTATCCCGGCGAACCGACGGGCATCCCGGCGTATTTGTTGGCGGCCGGGCTTTTGACCCGGAGCTATCCCGATTACGGCAACAACGGAATCAGCGTCAGCCCCGACTACGAAAATCCGCTCCTACGCGCGGCGTTGACCAATTTCATCCATCGGCTGGGGCAACGCTACGACGGCGACCCGCGAATCGGGTTCATTACGGTGGGGTTGTTGGGGTTCTGGGGCGAGTGGCACACCTATCCGTATTGGGCGCCGCCCAGCAACTGGTTCGCGTCGGTCACCGTGCAAGATGAAGTGTTGGATGCGTATCAGGCCGTGTTCACGCGCACACGCTGGTTGCTCCGCCAGCCGCACGGCACGCGCCCCGATCTGCGGCCGATGGGGTATCACGATGACTCGTTTGCCTATTCCACGATTCCGCCGCCGTCGTGGCACTTCCTCGGCACGCTCCAGGCCGCGGGTGAAACCAACAAGTGGCGCAGCCAGCCCATCGGCGGCGAAATCCGTCCCGAACTGCAAACCTGTCTCTGGAGCGGCAACCTCGGCTCCTGCCCTTTGCCCGCGCAAAACTACGATCAATGCGTCGAGCAAACCCATGTCACCTGGCTGCTCAATCACGCGGCATTCGAACCCGGTTTTCAGGGCGAAGCCAAATCGCGCGCTCTGGCCGGCGCCCGACGACTGGGCTACGAGTTTCACGTGCCCAGCGTTTCGGTCACGCGCGAGACGAATCAGGTTCTTGTGGAGGTGTCCCTGCGCAACCGGGGTGTGGCGCCGTTCTACTACGATTGGCCGGTGGAACTGGCCGCGCTGCTGGAAGACGGCGGCGTGTTGCGAACCTGGACGACGAGCTGGACACTGCGCGGGCTGTTGCCGTCGCCGACCAACAGCGTGTTTCGGCGCGCGTTGCCGGTGGCGGAGCTGCCGGAAGGGGCATTCGTGCTCGCGTTGCGCGTCGTGCATCCGCTGCCCAACGGCAAACCGCTCCGTTTTGCCAACGCCTCGCAGGACCAACACCGGCCCGGTTGGTTGAGCCTCGGACGGTTCGTGGTGAACCCGGCCCGGCTTGACGCCGGGCGGCTCGGCGACACGGTCTGGTTGCGGGTTCGGGGCATCGTTCCGTCCGGCAGTGTGCTGCAAACCTCCCCGGATTTGCAGACCTGGAACGTGTTCGCCACCAACGTGCCCGCCACCAACGCTGCATGGACGCTGCCCCCGGCGGTGTTGACCAATCGCGCCTTTTTCCGGCTCGTGATGCCCGCGCATTGAGCGCTCCGAGAGTGGCACCGTATTCGGTGCCGTTGCCGCCGTCTGGGCCTTTGCGCAAGCACCGACCAGTGCAGGCAGGGCTGGCTCAACGCGCAAACCTCTCGATCGGCGACCCATGAATGAAAGGTTGCGCGCGCGTACGAATGCGAAAAATCGCCTTGAAATAGCCCCCGCGCCCGTCAATAAGGGGGCAGGAACGTTTGAACCCTCAGCGTGAAACGAAGATGAAATTGTTTGGCTCGATTCGGGTGGGGGCGGTTGTTACCTGCGTGAGCCTGGCTGCCAACGCGCAGTTGTTTCGAGACCCGATGACCAACGCGGCGGCCTGGGGCGTCAACGCCAACGGTTCGGATTGGGCGGTCACCTTCAACTACGACTACAGCGCCGATGGAATTCCCGAAGCGCCCAACACCCTGCCGGGTGACGCGCCCACCCGCGGGGCGCGCCTGGAAGCGAACCTCTTCAGCGGCACGGTGAACTACTTCACGATCTTTCCGCTCGGCCAGAACTTCACCGGCTGGTGGCAGTTGCGGTTCGATGCGTGGATGAATTTTGGCACTTCGGGCACGACCGAATTTTTGGGCGGCGGCATCGGTTACAACGGCACCTCGGCCGACGCCAACAGTGGCGCGCAATTCATTGCCACGGGCGACGGCGGCTCGGCCGCCGATTGGCGGGCGCTCAAGGACGGGTTTTACGTAACCGATGACACCGCCTACGCGGGCGGAAGCCGCGACAACACTGCCCCCTACTACACCAGCTTTCTGCCCTCGGTCAACGGCAGCGTCGCCGGCTCGCCCGGCTTCCAATGGATCACGTGGGAATTCAACGTGATCGGAAACCAGGTCAGCATTTACATCGAGAAGCCCGACCTGAGCCGCCTGTTGCTCATTCAATACGACAAAACCTTCACCGGCGACGGCTCCGGCGGCGCCACCACCGATGGCAACCTCTCCATCTTCTACGCCGACTATTCCACGTCCATCGCCAGCCCGCCCGGGTCAACCTTCGGCCTGGTGGACAACGTCGTGGTTTGGATGATTCCCGAACCGGCCACCGGATCGCTCGCGCTTGGCGGGCTGGGACTTCTCTGGTTGTTCCGGCGCCGCCGTTGACCCGTTGCGTCGCCCAACCCTTGCAGTGAGGCTCGCCGTCACGGAGGGCTTTTCCGCGTCAAGTCAGGCAGGCCGTCGAACGATGCATCAGCGGACAGCGAAGGAGGAACTCAGGAACGGGGGAAACACGAACAAGGGAGCGCGCGCGTTTCGCCGAAAACGCTGCTCAGCGCAAAGACGCAACGGGCGTGGAGCGTCGGAGCGTGGAGCATCAGAGCGTGGGAGCGTAGCGCAGATTGGCAATCTGCCGTGCCGCCGACTGGCAGTCGGCAAATCCAAAGCGGCGACACCAACCCGCAAAACTCTGAACT
>JAOAIM010000249.1 GCA_026414705.1 Verrucomicrobiia bacterium
CAGGCTGGAAGCCTGCGCTACGCTCCACGCTCCACGCTCCGACGCTCCACGCCGTCTGCGCCTTAGCGTCGTTGCGCCTTTGCGTTAAAAAGGTGTTTTCGGCGAGGGGCGCGACGTGGAGCGGCTTAACGCCGGTGGCTCAGCAGCCATTCGTAGAATTCGGGGTTGCTGTAAGTCTCGCTCCAGGCGTCGTGCCCGGCGTCGGGATAGACGGTCAATTTGACCTCCTTCGCGCCGAGTTTGCGCAGGGCGTTGACCATGCGTTCGGATTCCTCCAGCGGCACCGCGGTGTCCTTGGCGCCGTGGAAGGCCCAGACGGGCAGATTTTGGAGCGCGGTGGCGTTGCTGCGGCGCGCGATGAGCACGTCAATGAGCATTCCGCCGCCACAGATGGGCGCGATGGCGGCGAAGCGCTCCGGCTGCGCCAGCCCCAAACTCCAGGTGCCGTAACCGCCCATGCTCAGGCCCGTCAGATACACCCGGCGCTCATCCACGGCGTATTTCCTGACCGCGGCATCCAGAAATCGCGTCAGGCTTTCGGTCTCCCAACGCCGCCCCTCCGGACAGAGCGGCGCCAGAATGATGAAGGGAAACTGCCGCCCCTGCCGCACGTGTTTCAACGGCCCGTGAATGGCGACCCGCTGCACATTGGTGCCGCGCTCCCCTGCCCCGTGCAGAAACAGCAGCAACGGCCAGCGTTTGCCGCTGCGCCGGTCATAATCCGGCGGCAGATAATACAGATACGGCATCTCGACGGTCCGCGTGATGCGGAACTTGAATTGCGACGAGGGCAACGGTGCGTTGGTGCTTTGAGCGCGGGTTTTCATCGGCGTCAAAAAAGCCACGGCCAGCAGGCCCAGCCCACCGGCGATTCGGGTCAGGTGTTTCATGGTTTGAAACTGATCAGGCGATTCGGCCGCAAAGATGTCGGAGCCAGGACCGTCGGTCACATGATTTTGAGTTTGGGCAAATCCTGCGAGTCCACCAGGCCAACCGGCTCGCGCTTGTGGTTGATGACGATCAGGTCGTCAATGTTGCGTTCGTTGAAAACCTTGAGCGCCTCGACCGCCAGGGCGGTGTCGCGGATGCAGACCGGATGGCGGGTCATGACGCTGCGCAGCGGGCGGCTCAGGAGGTGTTCGTCGCGCGAGATGTGCCGCCGGAAATCCCCGTCGGTGAACACGCCCACGAGTTTGCCGCGCGCGTTGACGACGCTGAGGCTGCCGGACCTTGCGCGCGTCATCACCAGCAGCGCGTCGCGCACCGTCAGCGACTGTTCGGCGACCGCGTTGCGCGCGCCGGTGCGCATGATGTCGCGCACGCGCAGGAGCATGGTGCGGCCAATGGCCCCCGCCGGGTGCAACCGGGCAAAGTCCTTTTGCGTGAACCCGCGCGCCTGCAACACCGCCATCGCCAGCGCATCGCCCATCACCAGCATCGCGGTCGTGCTGGCGGTGGGCGCGAGATTGAACGGACAGGCCTCGCGCGGCACGCGCACGTTCAACACCACGTCGCTGTGGCGCGCCAGCGTGGATTTGGGCGCGCCGGTGATCGCAATGATGCGCACGGCAAAGCGCTTGAGCGCGGGCAGCAGGTTGACCAGTTCCTCCGACTCGCCCGAATAGCTCAGCGCCAGCACCGCGTCGCCATCGTTGACCAGGCCCAGGTCGCCGTGCACCGCGTCCACGCTGTCGAGCACCACCGCGGGCGCGCCGGTGCTGGTGAGCGTGGCGGCGATTTTGCGGCCGATCGTGCCGGATTTGCCGATGCCGCACACCAGGAGTTTGCCGCGGCGCGCGAGCGTTTCCACCACCAGCTCCACCGCCCGGTCAAACGCCGCGTCAAGCTGCCCGCGCACGTGTTTGAGCGCAGCCAGCTCGATGTCGAACACTTCGCGTGCCCGCGTCAGGTGACTCACGCGCGCGAGCATGGCCAGCCCAGCGGTGCGGTTCAACCCGGAAACCGGCCGGCGGCGAAAGGCGCGTTCCACCGCGCCCGGGCCGGCAGGCGAACAGGCCGAATGGCATCGGCTACGAAGCGGGCCAAGCCCCGTCGGGCCGAGAGCTTGTCGTCAGCAGACGAAGCAGGCGGGCGGGAGTCTGCGGTTGGCGGCAGCGGGGCGTTTGCGGATTGGCACTCGACGCCGTGCGCGCGGTTGCGTTAGGATTCGGGCCGGTTGCACACCGATGCGGTTCGGGGCGTAGCGTAGCCCGGCTAGCGCGCTTGCTTGGGGTGCAAGAGGTCGCGGGTTCAAATCCCGCCGCCCCGACCATCGAAAGGCAGGGCCGACATTGGCATCAAACGTTTCAACCGAGGACGCCGACCATGCACATTGCCAAACAACTCGCCATCTTCCTGGAAAATCGCCCCGGCATGTTGGCCCGCGTCTGCGACGCGCTCGCCGCCGAGGGCATCAACATCTACGCGCTGACCACCAGCGACACGATTGATCACGCCGTCATTCGCATGGTCGTGAGCGATTACCGCCGCGCGCTGCACGTCTTTGAGCAACGCGGCACGCTCGTGGTCGAGGATGACGTGCTGTTGGTCGAGGGCAGCAACCGACCCGGCTCGCTCGCCCAAATTGCCCACAAACTCGCCCACGCCCGCATCAACATCGAATACGCCTACTGCGCCACGCCGCCCGAGGCCAAAAAGGGTCTGCTGGTCCTGCGCGTCAAAGACGTCAAAAAAGCCCTGAAGGTGCTCAATGGCTGAGGCGCATCCGATCCTCTACCAAATCAACACCCGCTGCTGGCTGCGCGACCTCTCGGCCGCGCACGAACGCAAGATCACTCTCGCCAGCGTTCCCGACGCCGAGTTCACCCGCTGGCGCGAGCTGGGCTTCACGCACATCTGGCTCATGGGCGTCTGGACCACCGGCCCGAAAGCCCGCGCGCTGGCGCTTTCCGAGCCGAACCTGCTGCGCGCCTACGACGCGCTGCTGCCCGACTGGCGCGACGCCGACGTGGGCGGCTCGCCCTACGCGATCGCCGATTACAAAGTGCCGCGCGCCCTCGGCGGCGAAACGGGCCTGGCCCGATTCCGCGAAAAACTCCACGCGCACGGACTCAAGCTCGTGCTGGATTTCGTCCCCAACCACGTCGGCGTGGACCATCCGTGGCTGCGGGAGCAGCCGGAGTTGTTCGTCCAGAGTCCGATAGAGCGCGAGGGCACGTTCGCGCAGGAAACCGCCACCGGCACGCGCTGGATCGCGCACGGGCGCGACCCGTGGTTTCCGCCCTGGATTGACACCGCGCAACTCGATTACCGCCGCGCCGCCACGCGCGCAGCCATGCTGGAAACGCTCCGCGCCGTGGCCGCCCGGTGTGATGGCGTGCGCTGCGACATGGCAATGCTGGTGCTCAATGACGTGTTCGCCCGCACCTGGCAGGCGTTCCCCTGCCCCAGCGAAACGCCGCGCACCGAGTTTTGGCAGGAGGCCATCCCCGCAGTCCGGCGCGAGCACCCGGACTTTTTGTTCCTGGCCGAGGTTTACTGGGACCTCGAAGCGCGCCTGCAGGAGCTGGGCTTTGACTTCACCTACGACAAGCCGCTCTACGACGCGCTGGTGTGGCGCAACGCCGCCGGCGCGCAATGGCGC
>JAOAIM010000250.1 GCA_026414705.1 Verrucomicrobiia bacterium
CATCTGCTCTGGCTGTGGCTCGGGATCCACCTTCTGCTGGCTGCGCATGACCAGCATCCGTCCCCATTGCGCGTCTGAGACGATGAGGCTGCGCACCTCGCCTTTGGGCGGGATTTTGGGCTTGAGGCGGCGTACCTGGGTTTCGACGCGGTCGGCACTGCCACAAGGGCGGGCATACACGCTGTATTGGACCATGATGTAGCCGTCTCGCACCAGGTCTTTGCGGAAGTTGGCGGCGGCTTTGCGCTCCTCGGGTGTGCCCACGGGGAGATCGAAGAAAACAAGCACCCAGGCCATACGATATTTGCTGGCGATCGGATCACGTCCGGTTTTGCCACGCGAGCGGCGGCGGGGCAGCACTTCGTCGCCGGTTGAAGGTTGAAGAGAGAAGGATGCGGCTGGCAAATCGCTCTTTTCCGGACGTGGGCGTTCGTCCGGCAGGAGTTCTTCCTCTTCGGGTGTGCTACGGGCGTTGTCGCTCACGGGAGGATCGGAATCTTCAACGGCAGTGGCAGCCTGGCCAGCGCGGCGCTGGCGAAACTCTGCACGTAAAGGTCAATGGCATTCAACAGGCGCACCCTGGTCCTGCCCATCGCAACCTCCAACTGAAGAACCTTCACCACCTGCTTGACCCACTCGTCCATCGGGCGCGGGCCGCCCTGGAGGAACTGGCGCAGTTCGCGGTCCACGAACGGGCGGAGAGGTTCGACCAGATCGTCGGCCAGCGCGAAGCTGCCGGCCTTGGGCGCATGAGCGATGCCGATGGCGGCGATGAAGCCGTGAGCGGCCAGGGAGCGCAGCACGGCCGTGCGAAGGATGGCGTAGCCGTAGTCCAACATGCCGTTGACGCCGGCGCGCGTGCCGGGAATGCGGCGGGTTTCGTCCGTCTGCTGCCGCGCGCTCAGGCGTGGCAGGAGGTGTTTCCAGTAGTGGCGGGCGGCGCGGGATTCGCACGCGTCGGGGGTATCGGCGTGCAACCCGGCGCGGCGGCCCGGGGTGACGGTGGCGAGGGAGGGGCGTTCGGGCCGCTGCACAACAGGGCACGGCTGGAGTTGCGGCAGATTTCCGGGCGACGGAGTGGCTACGCTTTCCTGAGAGACGGTGAAGTCGGAGCCGTGTTCGCAACGGTCCGCGATTTCGGTCAGCACTGCGTGTGCGCGTTTGAGATGGGCAAGGTTGGCGGCCTGATTGCGGATTTTGGCGGTGACGATTTGTCGCCAGATTTGCGCTTTCCATTCGGGTGTCCATTCGATCTGGCGGCGGAGCAGTTCGGTGTTGGTGGCGCGGTGGTAGGGCAGGGTAAGGGCGCAAGGCTCGAACTTCTCGTTGCAGACCAAGAGGAGGACGTTCAACTCGGCCATGCGCCGGAGGGCGGCGGCGGTGACGGACAGGTCCGGCGCGGCCGCCACGATCACGGCCACATCGGCCAGCGGCACCGTCCTCTCCTCTCCGTCCTCGGTGTTGGTTATGTGCAGTTGGTCAAGCTTGCACCGCACCCGGAGGTTGGGACTGAGCAGGTGGAGGATGTGGTAGCTCATAGCCCAGTGCACGAACAAACTCACTCCAAGATGGCCGCAGCCCCGTTTTGGAAAGACCAGTAGCCAGTATGGCGTCGGTATCGTTCGCCAAGTAATCGGGCAGGAGCACCAGGTCGGACTGCTTGGTGCTCAAGACGCGAACTCTTCCGGGTCCCCAACCGTTGCTGAACGGCTTTTTAGTCTCGAACACCATGCCGCGACGGACGATGAGCACCGGGGCGCTGTTGGGATCAATGGCTTTCGGACTGAACGGCTTGTCGCCCTTCCAATACGGCACAAACACCGGCACGAGGCTTTTGCCGTCGGCGCTGAGGTGGATGCGGACCTCTTTGAAGCTGGTGCGTTTGACGTAGCCGGGGGTGCCGGGGGCGAATGGCATGACCGCCGCGTCGTCCTTGACCGAGATCAGCTTCACGCTGCGGATGGGGATTTTGACCGTCTGCGGCCAGGTGAACTCGGGATTTTCGCCACGTTTGACGCGCTCGCGCCATTGCTGGAAATGGGCGAAGCACAGTCGTCCGGTAAACGTCTCGGGCACGCAGCCCTTGGTTTTCTTGAGCTCCGTTTCAATGTCCGGCGACTCTTCGGTGTATTTTGCCCAGGCGGCTTCGCAGTAGGCGGCGAAGTCAGGGGGCCAGATGCTGCCCAGGTTTTTGGGAGTCAGCGTGGTGAACACCTCGCGGGCGACGTAGGTGTTGGGGGCCTTTTTGCCGTAGATGGTGGTGGCGTAGGCGCTCTGGTGCGGACTGCGGGAGACGTGATGGCGGACGATGACTTTCTTCATCCAGTCTTGGGCCACCTGGCGCATTTGGCCTTCGACCGGGAAGATGGGATTGATGGCCAGGCTGCGGCGGGTGCGTTCGTCGAGTTGCCACCAGCCATGCTCGCCGGTTTCGGGGTCGGTTGCGCCCACGGTGCGATGGGCCAGCCACGGCAGGGTGCAGGCAATCACCATGGCGTCGAGCGCATGATGTCGGAGGTCGCCTCGATTTTTCTGTTGCATCTGCGCCTTTTCGGCGTCGGTCAGGTCGTCCCAGCGTTTGCCCTCGGGCAAGGGATGAAGGATGTGGTTGAGTCCCCACGCCTGGCGCAATCGGCTGGTGAGCGGGCCGTTGGTGACCTGGAACGACGAGGACGGCTTGTTGCCCTTGATGATGGTCGGGTCGCGCCCGTCGTCGCCCGTCCAGCCGAGTTGGATCAACGCGACGTGTCGAATGACGCGGGCGATGTAAGCGGTGTGCTGGAGGTCGGCTTTTTGCTCGATCAATTGCTCGGCGTTTTCGCTCAAAAAAATTTCCAGCTTGCGCCCCTTGAAACATTTCTCGGCGTTGTCCCGCAATAACGGCCACCGGTCCGTATGGCCAAAGGCCTGAAAGGGCGTGCGGTCGCCTTTGAACTCCCGGTTGCAGCGCACGTGGCCGATGGTGAGGTTGTAAAACTCGTTGCAGTCCACAACCGAGCGCGGCACCAGATGTTCGATGTCCGCCTCGCCGTTCAAGAGTTGCTCCTGCGTGATTTTGTCACCGCAGAACGGGCAGGTGGACTGGGCTTCCTTCCAGAGCCGGTAACGGAGGATGGCGTTGCGGGAGGTGCTCGCGTTACGGCTGGCGAGTTCGCGGCGGATGGCTTCGCGCTCGTCCCGGTTTGCCTTGTTCCGTTGGATCAGCTCGCGTTTGTTCTTGTCGCCCAGGGCGAGACTGCGAACGGCCTCGATGATAATCAAATCCGGCTTGCCGTGTTCCTTCACGAGTTTCCGCAACAGCCTTGAAAACAGCACCAGCCGATGCCGAACCAAGGGGTGTTTGATGTCGGCCAGGTAACGGTCCAGGGCGCGTTGGGCGCTCTCGCCGGGCCGGCGCAAAACCGGTTGAGGAGGATCAAATCGGATTCCGTATTGGAGTTGTTGCCGGATCATCTCCAGGGTGGGAGTCGCGTAGCGCGCGCGACCGGCGCCGGTCTGGGGTGTGAGCGGCTGCTGGCCT
>JAOAIM010000024.1 GCA_026414705.1 Verrucomicrobiia bacterium
ATGTTGCCCTTGCCCGGATAACGCAGGGCTTCGATGTGCAGGATGTCGCCGCCGGTGGGCGTCCATGCCAAGCCGGTGACCACGCCGGGGCGGCCCGTTGTAAGCTTGGATTCGCGGATGTATTTGGCCGGGCCGAGGATTTTTTCGACCTCGCTGGGCGTGACGGTGAACTCCCTCAGTTCGCCCCTGGCTACACGAGCGGCGACATGCCGGCAAACGGCGGCGACCTGGCGTTCGAGTTCGCGCACGCCGGCTTCACGGGTGTAATCGTTGATGATGCGCTGGACGGCGGCGGTCTCGAACCGGCACTGGCCGTTCTTGAGCCCGTGTTCCCTGAGCTGGCGTTTGACCAGGTAGCGCCGGGCGATTTCGAGTTTCTCGCGGTCGGTGTAGCCGGGGATTTCGATGACCTCCATGCGGTCGCGCAGCGCCGGCGGCACGGTGTCCATCTGGTTGGCCGTGCAGATGAACATGACCTGCGAGAGGTCGAACGGCACGTCCAGGTAGTGATCCACAAAGGCGTGGTTCTGCCGCGGGTCGAGCACCTCGAGCAGCGCGCTGGCCGGGTCACCCCGGAAATCCGTGCCCAGCTTGTCAATCTCGTCGAGCATGAGCACCGGGTTGCGCGAGCCGGCGCGGCGGATTTCCTGGATGAGCCGGCCGGGCATTGAACCGATGTAGGTGCGGCGATGGCCGCGGATTTCCGCTTCGTCGTGCACGCCGCCCAGGCTGAGGCGGGCGAACTTGCGGCCCAGGGCATCGGCGATGGACTGGCCGAGGCTGGTTTTGCCCACGCCAGGCGGGCCCAGGAAACAAAGGATCGGCCCGTGGCCTTCGGGGTTGAGCTTGCGCACGGCCAGATACTCGATGAGGCGGCGCTTGACCTTCTCGAGGTCGAAATGGTCGCGGTCGAGAATCTTCTGGGCGCGGTCCAGATCGAGGTTGTCCTCGGTGAGCTTGCTCCAGGGCAGTTCGGCGAGCACCTCGACGTAGCTGACGATGACGGAGTATTCCGGGCTGGCCGGATGCAGGTGGCCCAGGCGGCGCAGCTCGCGCTCGGCCTGCTCCATGACAGCATGGGGTGGTTTGGCCTCGGTGAGGCGTTTGCGCAGTTCGGCGATTTGTTGTTCGACGCCTTCCTCGCCCTCGCCGAGTTCCTTCTGGATGGCGCGGAGCTGCTCGCGCAGGTAGGCCTTGCGCTGCTGATCGCTGAAGGAGGAGGAGACGTCCTTCTGGATTTTCTGCTGGAGTTGCGCGATTTCAAGTTGAGCCGTGACGACGCGGTGAACGGCGCGGACGCGCCGGGCGACATCAAGTTCCTCGAGCAACTCCTGCTTTTGCGCGGCTTCGAGGTTCAGCGTGCCGGCCAGGAAATCGGCGAGCATGCCGGGGTCGTTGATGTTCAGGACGGCAAGGCGCGCCGGCTCGGCCTCTTCGCCCGCGAGTTCAAACAATTTTAACGCGGACTCGCGCAGGCCGCGCACCGTGGCCTCAAACTGTTTGTCGCCCTCCGGCGGCGCCGTGGAGGGAAGCACTTGGACCTCGGCGCGGAGGAACGGATGCGTGAGCAACACCTTGCGCAGGGCAATGCGTTCAAGGCCCTGAACGATGATGACGAGTTGCTCCTCGCTGCTGCGGATGAGCTTCAGGACATTGACGGCGACACCGACCCGGTGCAGGTCATCCGGGGACGGCTCATCTACACTCGGGTCTTTTTGGGTGAAGATGCCGATGATTTTCGACTGGCCGAGGGATTCTTCCAGAAGCTTGCGCGAGGAAGGTCGGCCGATGGTCAGCGGCACAACCAACCCGGGAAAGAGCACGGTGTTGCGCACGGGCAGAATGGGCAGGGTCTCGGGCACGACGGGCCGATCGGACGGCGGGTTGGGGGTCGGGCCCTGCTCCGGGCGCTGCGTGGATTGGGTCTGGGGCTGGGCGGCGGCGCGCGCTCGAGTTTCGTCACCGCGTGCCGTGGAGCGGCCTTTGCGGCGTGCGGTCAATGGGCTTGGAGCGCGGGTGGTCATGGTCAGACTTTCAGGGGCAAATGAATCCAGAGCCAGCCGTCGCGCTGCTCGGCGGTGGTGCGGGCGGGGTCAATTTCGGCCGGCAAGATGATTTCGCGCTCGAAGCGGCCGTAATCAATTTCCATGGCGAGCACCTGCAACGGTTCGGTGCCGGCGTCCTGCGGTTCAGGCGGGGCGCGATGCCCGGCGATCCGCAGGCGGCGCGGTTGCGCCTGAACGGAAATTTCGCGAGCCTGGACCCCCGCCAGGTCCATGCAGACGACGAACCGATTGCCGCAGCGATAGACGTTGACCGCCGGCGCCCAGCAGGGCGCGCCGCCGGGCCGCACCCGCTGGATGCGCGTAATTTGCGTCGAACCGCCACCCGGCCAGTGCTCGAAACGAATCTGGAAAAACTCGCTCATGACAGCGGAATAACCGGTTCGGTTTCAGCGAGCCAGCGCAGGATGCGGAAATGCAGCGCCTGCGCGTTCAGCCCCTCCATGTCTCGAAGGAAATTCATCAACTCGACGCCCTCGACGAAATAGCAGTGATCCTTGAAAAAAATCGCCGCGATCAGCAGGCGCGGATTCTCCGGGTCAATGCCCTGCGAGCGCGCATAGCGCACCAACAACGGAAACGTTGCGTCGCGGAACGTCTCCCACGAGCCCTGCTCGGGCAGCACGATTTCGTAGATGAGCGGGACGATTTCGGAATGTTCGATCAGTTCGCGCCGCGCGCGGTTGTAGTCCACGCCGCGCACGACGCGGAAGGCGCGATTGAGCAGGTTGTCGCGAAAATCACTCATGGCTGCTGTCCGTTGCCGGGGCGCCATTGGGGGCGGTTTTCACCAGGGCATTTCATCGTCTTGATAGTGCCGCCGATAGAACTGCTTGACCTTGATGACGCTGCAGAGCATCGCGCCGAACACGAACCCGCCGATGTGCGCCCACCAGGCGATGCCGCCGGCCGCGTCGGGTTGCGAGAGCAGGCTCAGCGTGCCGTTGAAAAACTGAAGGATGAACCACCAGCCGAGAAACACGACGGCGGGCACGACGAAATACGGCCCGAGGAAAAACGGCGGGATGACCATCTCGACGCGCGCGTGCGGGTAAAGGCGGAAATAGCCGCCCATGACTGCCGCGATCGCGCCGCTGGCGCCGATGGTGGGCACGGGCGAGGTCGCGTTGGTGAAGATGTGCAACAGCGCCGCCGCCACACCACCGCAGAGATAAAACACCAGAAAACGCAGATGCCCGAGCCGGTCTTCGACGTTGTCGCCGAAAATCCAGAGCGTCCACATGTTGCCCAGCAGGTGCGTCCAGCCACCGTGCAGGAACATCGAGGTCAGAAACGGCCAGAGCTGCTCGGGCCAGGAAAACAGGTCGGCGATTTCGCTCACGGTGTAACGGACCGGCACGATGCCCAGCAACAACAGCGCGTCCTGCAACCGCCGGCCCAGCGACAACTCCCACACAAACGCGACGACGTTCAACGCGATGAGCGTGACGGTGACGATGGGGAAGCGCCGGCTCGGAATGTTGTCGCGCAAAGGCAGCATGGTGTCGGGTGATCAGAGCGTGGAATGGTCGCTTCATGAGGCGCTTCGAGGATTGAAGCGCGAGGCGCGGCGGAGTTTTTCCCACAGGGCGCGTTCCTCTTCGGTCACCTGGGCCGGCACGGCAATGTTGACCACCACGTAAAGGTCGCCGCGCTCACCGCCGGGGCCGCGTGGCAGGCCGCGTCCGCGCACACGCAGCCGCTGGCCGTTGGTCGTGCCGGGCGGGATGCGAACGGTCACGCGCCCGTCGAGTGTCGGCACTTCCACGGTGCAACCGAGCACGGCCTCCCAGGGGGCGAGTTCCAGGTCGTGATACAAATCGGCCCCGCGCACGCGGAAGTCCGGGTGCGCGGCCAGGCGCACGCGCAGATACAGGTCGCCGGGCGGGCCGCCGCCGCTCCCTTCGCCGCCCTTGCCGGGGACGCGGATGCGCTGGCCGTCCTGCACGCCGGGCGGGATGCGGAGCTTGAAGGTGTGCGTTTCGGTTTCGCCCGTGCGGGGATTGGTTTTTTGGAGTGAGAGGCTGCGCACCGAACCGTGCAACGCCTCCTCCAGGGTGACCAGGATGTCGCCCTCGATGTCCTCGCCGCGTGTGGCGAAGCTTTGGTCGCCGAAGCCGCCGCGTCGCCCGCGCGCCTGCCGGAAGAAATCCTCGAAACCGGCAGCGCGCCCGCCGAAGAACTGCTCGAAGAAATCGCTGAAACCCGTGCCGCCGAAGTGGAACTCGAAGGCCTCGGTGCCGTCGGGGCTGGTCCAGCGCCCTGCCCTGCCCTGCCAACCGGGTGGCGGCTCAAAGCCCATGCCGGCCTTCCAGTTGGCGCCCAGTTCGTCGTAACGCTTGCGTTTGACCGGGTCGCCGAGCACTTCGTAGGCCTCGTTGATTTCCTTGAACTTTTCCTCCGCGGCTTTTTTGTCCCTGGCGACGTCGGGGTGATACTGCCGGGCGAGCTTGCGAAACGCCTTCTTGATCTCCTCGTCAGTGGCGTCGCGGGGGACGCCGAGGATGGCGTAGTAATCTTTGAATTCAACCGGCATGGCGTCGTTGCGCAGCGGGCATGGCGAACATTGTTAGCGGCTCGTCGTCCAGGTCATCGCCTCGGTTGCACAGTAGCGCACGGTGGCTCAGAAACCACGCCAAAAACGCAGCTCCCGTTGAAGCCGTTCGATCTCGGCTTCCAGTTCGAGCACCAGCCGAATGATCGGCAAACTCACGCCATGGGCCTGGCGCAACTGTTCAACGCGGCGCAACCGCCGGATGGCTTCGTCGTTGAAAAACCAGCCACCGGAGTCCGGGTCCATGACCGGGGCAACGAGCCCGTGCAGGTAGTAAATCGCGATCCAACGCCGGGGCACGTGGGCCAGACGCGCCGCTTCTTCCAGTGTGTAAAGCAGATGGGCGTCCGGCTCGTAGAGTTGGAGCAGGAAGTTCCTTTCAATGTTGTTTGGGTTCATATCAGGCGTCTGCGGATCACGATGCGCTCGACTCCGAGATTTCAGATCAGCGCCTGCTCCAGGACCTGCTGGCGCAGGCGGTCCTGGACCGAACGGATCCGTTCCTGGGCGCGGGCTTTGGACACGCCCAACACCATGGCGACCTCATCGGGTTCAAAGCCTTCGACGTAATACAGCTCGAAGACCTCGCGATCCTCGCGCGGCCACTGGCTGGCGGCGCGGCGCATTTGGGCGAGCAATTCCTGTTGGCTCACGGCCTGGTCGGGCGGCGTGGTGCGCTGGTCGGGCAGCAGGTCGCGCGTTTCGACCACGGGCGGTTCGAGTTGTCGTTCGATGATGTCGAGCGGCTGCTCGGCGTCGTAGCCTTCGAGCAGGATTTCGTCCTCCGGCAGCAGGCGTGGTGTGTCGAGCGGAACGGCCGTCGCGGTGGAACTTCTGAGCGCGCGGCGTCGGCGGGCCAGTTCGTTGCGGGCCAGCATGTAGAACCACAGCACGAAGCTGACATTTGCGGGCTTCCGGGTGGACTCGCTCAAAGCGCGTCGGGCGACCTCGTCCACCACGGCGCGCGGGTCAATGGCGTTGGGCGGCACCTCACCGGCGGTGACGTCGTGCCAGAGTTGACGCCGCACGTATCGGAGCAGGCGCGGGTAATGTTCAGCCAACAAGGTGCGGACGACATCGCCCAGGTTTTGCGGTCCCTCGCCGTCGGCCTGCGGCGCGGCAGCAAAGCCGGCGAGCTTGAGCCTGTGCAATTGGGCGCGCCGCGCTTTGCGCTTCCAGAAGTTTTCGCGCCGGAGTTGCGCCTTGAGCGATTCGAGTTCGCGCAGGAGCGCCTTGACGGCCTGATCGAACGCCCCGATGAGGTCCGGCCCGGATTTTTCGCTGCGGATGATGTTCGAGGGCACGCGCAGCGTGAGCGCGGCGGTGTAATGCTCCTTGCGGGGATGCCGTTCGAGGCTGATGAGCAAATGCACGGTGTCCGGCGGGAAATGCTCCAGATGCCGGGCGAGCTTGGAAATTTTCTGGTGAATTTTTTTGCGGAGCAGTTCGTGACCGTGGAGGTTTTTGGTGACGATGTTCCACGGGATCGTTTGCGTTTGCGCGGCTTGCAGAGAGGGGCTCATGGCTCCAGGTGAGATTCAGGTTTTGACGCTGGTGGAACGGGCCGGGGCGCGGGCGGGCGCGAGCCGGTTGTGATCGGTCGGGCCTCTGCTGCGGCGACGGTCGGTGCCGCCGGCATTGGCGGCACCGGTTCCTTGGGCCGGGGCATGTCCCGCCCGACAAGTTTGTAAAAGTCCGGTCCGTCAATGGTCTCGCGCGCGAGGAGTTCGGTGGTGACCTTTTCGAGCTGGTGGCGGTGTTCGGCTAAAATTTCCTTCGCCCTGGCGTATGCGTGGCTCAGGAGGGATTTGACCTCCTCGTCAATCTCGCGGGCTGTTTGCTCGGAGCAGTCCCGCTGCAGCGCACCGTCCGGTCCGGAAAGGAACAACGCTTGCCGCTGGGCGCAGTGGGCCAGACCGATGCGCTCGCTCATGCCATAGACGGCGACCATCTGCCGCGCAATGGCCGTCGCGCGCTCCAGGTCGTTTTGCGCGCCGGTGGAGACCTCGCCAAAAACGATCTCCTCGGCGGCGCGCCCGCCCAGCAGTCCGCAGAGCCGGTCGAACAACTCGCTGCGCGTGAGCAAAAACTGGTCTTCGGCGGGCAGTTGCATGGTGTAACCCAGGGCCGCGCGCCCGCGCGGGACGATGCTGATCTTGTGCACCGGATCGGCGTGTTCGCTGTAAGCGGCGACCAGGGCGTGGCCGACCTCGTGATAGGCGACGCGGCGTTTTTCCTCAGCGTTGAGTCGTCGGCTGCGGCGTTCGGGGCCGGCGACGACCTTCTCGATGGCCGCTTCGAGGTCCTGCTGAGTGATGGCTTTGGCCTTGCGACGGGCCGCCAAAAGGGCGGCTTCATTGAGCACGTTGGCCAGATCGGCGCCGGAAAATCCCGCAGTCGCGGCCGCGATCCGGCGCAGGTCCACGTCCGGAGCCAGTCTTTTGTTACGGGCATGGACCTTGAGGATGGCTTCGCGGCCGTCCAGGTCGGGCGCGTCCACGACAATCTGGCGATCGAAGCGTCCGGGGCGCAGCAGGGCGCGGTCGAGGACCTCGGGCCGGTTGGTGGCAGCGAGGATGATCACGCCGGTGTTGGCCTCAAAGCCGTCCATTTCCACCAGCAGCGCGTTCAAGGTTTGCTCGCGCTCGTCGTTCACGGCGCCCACGTGCACGCCGCGCTGGCGGCCGATGGCGTCGAGTTCGTCAATGAAAATGATGCACGGGGCGTGTTCCTTGGCCTGTTTGAACAGGTCGCGCACGCGGGCGGCGCCGACGCCAACGAACATTTCGACGAAGTCCGACCCGCTCATGGAGAAGAAGGGGACGCCGGCCTCGCCGGCGACGGCGCGGGCCAGGAGGGTTTTGCCCGTGCCGGGCGGCCCGACCAGCAAAACGCCCTTGGGAATTTTGGCGCCGAGAGCCTGGTATTCCTGCGGGTTTTTGAGGAAATCCACGACCTCTTTGAGTTCCTGTTTGGCTTCGTCGCAGCCGGCGACGTCGTTGAAGGTGACGCCGGTGTTTTTGTCCACGATCAGGCGCGCGCGGCTGCGTCCGATACCCAGGACACTTTCGCTGGCGGCACTGAAGCGCCGCGCCAGGAATACCCAGATGCCGACCATGAGAGCGATGGGCAACACCCACGCGAGCAAAAACTGGGAAAGGGCACTGGGCCGCGTGCCGCTGTATTCAACCCCGGCGGCCTGCAATTCCTTGACCAGGTCGGGGTCTTCAACCCGCACGGTGCGGAAGTAAAAGGGCTTGGTCTCGGCCAGGGCGCGACGCAGGCCTTGGGGCACGGATTCGGCGTTGGTTTCAGCGGCCTTGAGCACGGGGACGGCGGGGGCGTTGGTTTCGGTGGCGGCCAGCGGCACGATGCGCCCGAGGATTTCGTCCTGGCGCACGGAGGCTTCAACCACTTCGCGGCGCTGGAGGTGCGCCTTGAACTGGCTGTAAGGGATGGTGCGGACGGCGACCTGACTGAAGAATTCCTGCCAGCCCCAGAGCACCAGCAGGGTGATGAGGAAATACCAGACAATCCAGCGGGCCTGAGGATCGAACTTGCCGGGCAGCTTGAGTTGGGGCGGGGATTTTTTCATGGCGTCAGCATCGGGAAGTGGCCGGGCGCGGCATTGAGTGGATGGTGATCATCAAGCTGCGCCGGAGGCGCCGCCCGCAGGCGAAGCGCCCGCGCAGGGTGACCGGGCCTGCTGGCGCCGGTCTTTGGGGGCGTGGTCTGCGGGCAGCGCATTCAGGCGATGTCGTTGAGCGGACTGGGAAGCGTGACCGGATGCTGAAGTCGCCACGCCAACCAGTCCCAGTTTTGAGTTTCGCCGGCGAGTCGCGGCTCGGCCCCCGGCGAACCGGTGCGGGTTTGAGACCGCTCGTCGGGTGAAACGAGCCGTGCCGACCGCCGGTGCGGTTGCATCAACGCGCGCGCATGGTTCTCGTCGAAGCGCGCGCCTTCAACGAGTGTAACATGCGCTGTGGTGTTCATGGCTCGAGCAAACAGGCGTTCAGGGTCGTACCGGTTTTGCCGTGATGACCACGTAACGGCTGCCGCCGCGCCCCCAGACGCGCAGCAGCACGCGCTCGCCCTTGACGTCCTGGCTGGCCCGAACCGCCTCCTCGGCGGTCTGCACGCGTCGGCGGTTGATCTCCAGGATCACGTCGCCGGCCTGCAGCCCGGCCTCCGAGGCCGGGGAGTTCGGCGCGACCTGGACAATGAGCGCGCCCTGCACATCGTCCGGGATGTTGAAGGCGCGGCGATGACGTGGCGTCAGGTCGTCCACGACCACGCCATCGAGTAAATCCGGTTGGTTGCCGCGCCGCAGGCCACCGGGGCGACCCTCGCCCCGACGTGCCTGGGCGGGAAGCTCGGCGAGTTTGACCTTGACCGTTTGAGGTTTGCCGTCACGCACCACGCGCAAGCTGACCTCCGTGCCGGGCGGGGTTTGAGCGATGATCAGACGCAACTGACGGCTGTCGGAAATTTTACGGCCATTGAACTCGACCACGACGTCGCCTTCTTTCAAACCGGCTTTGGCGGCGGGCGAATCGGGGGTGACCTCGGCCACGAGCGCGCCGTTGTTGTCGGGCAGGTTGAACTCGCGGGCCAGGTCGGGCGTGACCGGTTGAATGAGCACGCCCAGAAAGCCGCGCGTCACCCTTCCCTCGGCGATGAGGCGCTCCAGGACGTAACGAGCCAGGTTGCTGGGCACCGAGAAGCCGATGCCGAGGTTGCCTCCGGTGCGACTGATGATGGATTGGTTGATGCCCACCAGCCGCCCGGCCACGTCCACGAGTGCGCCGCCGGAATTGCCCGGGTTGATGGACGCGTCGGTTTGAATGAAATCCTCGTAGTCCACAATGCCCATGCCGCCGCGGCTCTTGGCGCTGACGATGCCCATCGTCACGGTCTGCCCCACACCGAACGGGTTGCCGATGGCCAGAACGATGTCGCCGACCTCCACCGCGTCGCTGTCCGTCATGGTGATCGCCGGGAAACGCCGCCCCTCAATTTTAATCACAGCCAGGTCGGTTTGCGGGTCGCTCCCCACCAGTTTGGCGCTGTATTCGGTTTTGTCGTCCGCGAGAGCGACCTTGATTTCGTCAGCGCCCTCCACGACGTGGTTGTTGGTGAGGATGTAACCGTCTTCGGTCACGATGACCCCCGAGCCGAGGCTGCGCTCGCGACGCTCGCGCGGCACGCTTTCGAAGGGCACGCCGAAAAACTGCCGGAACAACGGGTCGTCGAAAAAGGGCGCAAAGACCGGCTCGCGGACCGTTTTGCTGGTGTAAATGTTGACAACGCTCGGCGCGACTTTTTGGACAATGGCCTTGAAACTGATGGCGGGGCGGGCATCAGCGGACAGGGGCGTGTTGTCAAATTTGATTTTGGGCGTGGCCGCCGTCCCGGACCACGGAGCCAGGAGCAATGCAAGCGTTATGCTGACCACCAGTGTCCGCGCAACAACGCGAACGGATGCGGGTTTTGAAGTTTCAAGCCGGCCGTCAGTGGTAAGCGGTTTCATGTTCGCGGATTGGACCTGGGTTTGGTTCGAACAACGACGTTAAAATCCAACATTCCTGTAGGCCCGTCACGGGCGAAATTCCACGTGAGCGCGCCCGGGAGGCGCACACCCCACCTTCGGCCTGCCAAGAAACCTGCCTCCCGGGCGCGCGCAAACATCCGGCCACATCAGGCGGTGGCTTTGGTTTCCTGGCCGCTGGAGGCGCCGCTGGTTGTGCCGCTGGCGCAACAGCCGGCGTGCTCGCGTTTGAACAGCCGCCGGATGCTCTGCCAGAGCCGTTTCCAGAAACCGGCCGGCGCCGTGCTGGAGCCGGTGTTGGTTGTGGTTGTGGTTGTCGTCATGGTAAATCCTCCGCTGGTGAAGGGGCGCGACGTCCGGACTGCCCCTCGTTGGGCGACCGTCCGCCGCGCCGCCTAAATTTTTCCCCGGCCCGCGGCGGTCATCCTCGCCGCGAGCCACCCGGCGGGACTCCAGCGTTGAGCCGGAGCCGCCCCGGGCCGCTTAGCTGACCTTCACTTCGATCTGTTTCGGACGGGCCTTCTCGCTCTTGGGCAGATGCACCCGCAGCACACCATCCTTGAATTCCGCCTTCACGTTGTCCGCGTCGGCGTCATCCGGGATGCTGAAGCTGCGTTCAAACCGCCCGTAGTAGCGTTCGACGCGATGGAACTTGCGGCCCTTTTCCTCTTTTTCAGCCTTGCGCTCGCCCGAAATGGTCAGCGTGTCACCTTCCACCGTCACTTTGACATCGTCCTTGTTGACTTCAGGGAGTTCGACCTTGAGCAGGTACTCCTTGTCGTCTTCGGCGATGTCAACCAACGGCGCCCATTCGGGCAGCGTGATCGCTTCCTCATCGGTCAGGGTGCTGCGACGGAACGGACTCCAGTCAAAGAGGGTGGACATCCGCCGTTGCAGCTCCTCCATCTCACGGAAAGGATTCCAACGAGTCAGAGCAGTCATCGTCTCACCTCATCTGGGTTTGCAGACTGGTTTCCGCTTCGCCGCTGCGGTCAGCCCCGTCTGCCTTGGCCAACCGCCGCGCGCAGTGCCGACCGCCCGTTCACCCGAACGGAGTCGCACTGCATTTGGAGATTTTGCAGTCCGAATGCCAAGAGGAGCCTTGATTTATAGTTGCTTGATTATCAATGTCTTACGCTTAGAGATGTGTTCCAAGCCTGCCCTCGCTTGGGCCACTTCTTATCGAATTCCCCTTGTAAGCTGTGCCACGATTGCACACTCTGACGCGGTCGCGCGGACCGGCTTGGTTCAGGCATATCTTCTGGCGGTAATATCTTCTGGCGGTAGGGGCAGCTACCAAACAGGGCATTGTCAGAGGGCCGAGGGGCGGCTGGTGGCACAGAGGGTGCGACACTCCCCGTCGCCGATACAAAAAACCAGAGTCGCCGATGGACGCCGAAGAACGCGAGATTTACTACTATCTGAAGGCGTGGAAGCACGTTTTTGTTTCGGCGCGTGAGATTTGCCGTCGCGCGGGCGGGAAACATCGTTTTCGCCATGACCCTGAATGGGCCAAGCCGGCGCTGGCGCGGATGGTGGAACGCGGCATCCTGGAAATGGACGCCGCCGGGCACTACCGCATCCGCCCGCCCGACAAAAAATTCAAAGGCCCGAAACGCTGGGTCTCGCCACACATCGCCCGCATTCTGAAGGAAAGCGGAAAAGATTTCAGCGACGTGATCGCAGACGACGAGGACCTGGACCGCTACTACGACAGCCTTTGAGAGGGGAGGCCGAACCGCTCAAGCCGGGCCGGGCAAATACCGCAAAAACCAGTCGCGCGCGAGGTCTGCCACGGATTCGAGCGCGCCGGGTTCTTCAAACAGATGCGAGGCGCGGGGAACGATTCGGAGCTCCTTCGGGCACTTCAACAACGCGAACGCGGTTTCGTTGAGCGGGATCACGGGGTAATCGTGCTCGCCGACAATCAACAAGGTGGGGCTGACGACTCGCGGGAGCACAGCTTCCGCAAGGTCGGGCCTGCCCCCGCGCGAGACCACCGCGCCGATGCCGGTGCCCAATTCCGCCGCCGCCAAAAGCGCCGCGGCCGCGCCGGTGCTGGCCCCGAAATAGCCGAGTTTCAGCGGCGCGCTTGCGGTCTGCTCCTGTGCCCACCGGGTAACACCGAGCAACCGCCTGGCAAGAAAGGGGATGTTGAAACGCAAGTGGCGCGTGTGCCATTCAGCCAGTTCCTCCTCCGCTGTCAACAGATCGAACAGCAGGGTGCCCAGGCCGGCGCGCTGAAGCTGTTGCGCAACAAACTGGTTGCGCGGGCTGTGCCGACTGCTGCCACTGCCGTGAGCAAAAACGACCAGCCCTTTGGCATCCGCCGGAATGCAAAGCTCGCCGCTCAGCCGCGCATCAGGCAGCGACACCTGAATCTCGGTTCTCCTCACGTTTTCTTCAGGGAGCGACCTGCCGCCGTCGGCCGGCGCGCCCGGTTCAAGCTGTCCGCCAGGGCAGTTCCACCGTCTGCCCCTGCGCGGGATGCGTGCGATCAATGCATCGCAACTCCAGGCGCATTCCCTCCTCGCTGACCCGCGCATGAACCCAACCGGAGGGCATGCCCTGTCGAAACACGTAGGCCACGGGCGGCAAATTCACCAGATGCAGCCCGCTGGAATCGGTCTCGACGCGCCAGACATGCGTGTGGCCGAACACCCACGCTTTGACGTGCCGTCGCGGGCGCAGGATGGCCAGCAACTGCTCGGTGTCTTTGAGGCCGGTGGTGACGTTGGCGCTGTTGGGGTTGTGATGCATCACCACGATCGCGGGTTTTTTGCGATGCGCATCGAGCATCTCCGCCAGCCAGGCGAGTTGCTCGCCGCCCAACAGCCCGGGCGTTTGGAGCGTCCGTTCGAGCGAATCGAGCACAAACCAGTTCACCGGCCCGGTTCGCAGCACCGCCACGTGCTGGGTAAGTTTTGCCTTTGCGAAAATGCCGCCCGGCTTGAATACCGAGCGGAAATGGTCGCGTTGGTCGTGATTGCCCAGCGCCAGGTGAACCGGCAGACCCGCGCTGCGCAACGGCTCCAAAAGCTTCACCAGCGTGCGGTAGTCCTCCACTTCCCCGCTGTGCAACGCGCAATCGCCCAGGATGAACGCCCCGGCGGGCAACCCGGCCAGGCCGAGGATTTCGCGCGACGCGGTCTCCAGGTGCTGCGCCATGTTCACGCCGCGCGCGATTTGCAAAGGGTCGGCGGCGATGTGCGTGTCGGCCATCAGCGCCCAGGTCGTTTCGCCGCGGCGTGCAGCCCACACCGTGGGAGCGAGACTCGCCCCCAGTCCGGCAAGCACGACCCGCTTGACGAACTCCCGTCGTGAAATGGGCGGCAGATGAACCGGCATGACCGATTTCGTAGGCCCGCTGCGGCGCGCGCACAAGCCCAAAACGCGGCGGTGCGCGCAACGTTCTGGTTACGGCGTGGCGACGCGGAAGTAACGCTCCGGCCCGGTGGCGGGCGTCGAGAAACTCCATTGCGTGTCGGCCGGTTGAGCGGGGAAATTCGTCAGCGTGGTCCAAAGGCCGCCCGTCACCGAAGCTCGCGTCTCAACCCTGTAAGCGCGATTCGAGCGGGCCAGGAACTCGAACTGGATCAGCCCGTTGGTGTAGAGCGTGTTCGTGATCACCGGCGCCGGAACGGGCACGGTGAACGTGATTTGCAGGCGCGGCGGATTGTCTTCATGCAGGCGGCCTCCGAAACGCCGGATCGTTCCGGCGATGTGTTCATCTTCGCTGCGCAGTAACCAGCCGAAATTCGTGCCGGGTTGGGCCAGCCACAGTTGCAGGTCGTTGAGTAGTCCCGGACTCGTGAAGGCGTATTGGCCCGGCTGATTGAGAAACGTGCTGGCACTGAGGGCGGGCACGTAATCGCCGCCGGCCGTTGCCCACGGCGTGCCCGGTCCGAGCCGGTCGTTCCAGGTCGCCTCCCCTGCCCCGCCGGGCGAACCGAAGCCAAAGTCGCTGCCATTGCCCTCGCCCCAGTTTGACCCGACGCGATGCAGGCTGAAAACCGACCCGGGCCCGTTGGCCGCCGTGACGGTCACCGTCAGCGACGCCGAGACGAGGGTCGCGCCCGACGGCAGGCTGCCCGCCACGTCGAACTTCAACAGCGCACGGGCACGTCCACCCAAGTTCCGACCGCCGGACGTGAACGTGCTGCCGCCACCGAAATTGTTGGTCGGGAACGCTTCGTGCAACGTCGTATCGGCCACGGGCACGAGGCTGACGCTCTGCTGCCCAAGCGAACGCGGGAGGTTGAGCAGACCCACGATTGGCATTGCGATGATCAAACCGAGGAGCGCGCTTTGCTTCTTCAGGACAACAAGCGTCGCAGCCGAAGCGACCGGGTTCACGCTGGTAAGAGCGCCGAACGCCGGGTCAGGTTCCCGCAACACGCCATGTCACCGCACGGTCTCATTCAAGCTTGCCGTCGAATCCCTCCAACTGCGCCGCAAGCCCAGGAATGCCGTTGCGCTCGGTCGGGTGCCCGCCTACCCTGCCCTGGTCGTTCGACGGACCATGAAGCGTTTTGCGTTGGCGTTGGTCGGCGTGGCGTTCTGCGCCGCGTCGTGCACGTGTCCCTCCGGTTCATCCGCTGACTCGCCGAGCGGCGTGCGGATCACCGCTCGTGACGACCGCCTCCGCGTCGAAATCCACGGCCAGCTCTTTACCGAATACCACTTCAAGGACGTGCCGCGCCCGTTTTGTTATCCGATGCTCGGCCCGCAAGGCCTGCCCATGACGCGCAACTGGCCGATGCGCGACGTGGCCGATGAAACCCGCGACCATCCGCATCATCGCTCCTTCTGGTTCGCCCACGGCGCGGTCAACGGCCACGATTTTTGGAGCGAGAAGGGGTCGTTCGGACGCATCGTGCAAGCGGCGATTTTGGAAACCCGGTCGGGCCGCGACAGCGGTCTGATTCGCACTTCCAACCTCTGGGTTTCGGCCGACGGCAAACTCCAATGCTCCGACGTGCGCACGCTGCGGTTCTATGCTCGACCCGACACCGAACGGGTGCTGGACTTTGAAATCACCCTCCACGCCTCCAACGGTGACGTGGTGTTCGGCGACACCAAGGAGGGCACGTTCGCGTTGCGCGTCAACGAGACCATGCGCGTAAAGCCCGCTCCGGCACACGAGGGCAAACCGGTCGGACGCATCCTGCTGAGCACCGGCGCGCGCGACACCGAGGCCTGGGGCAAACGCGCCACCTGGTGCGATTATTCCGGGCTGGTCGAGGGCCGCACCGTGGGCATCGCGATCTTCGATCACCCGCAAAACCCGCGGCATCCGACCTGGTGGCATGTGCGCGATTACGGCCTTTTTGCTGCGAACCCTTTCGGGCGGCACGACTTTGAAAAGCTCGCCGATGCGCACGCGGGCGACCTGCGCATCGCCGCCGGACAGAGCGTCACTTTCCGGTATCGGATTTTCATCCACGAAGGCGACGCGCAACAGGCGCGCGTGGCCGACCGCTATGCCGAATATGTCAAAACCGTTTCGACCCGTTGAATGTGCGGGCGCCGCGTCGCGTCCGCCTCTGGTGCCATGAACTCGATGAATCGCCGCTCATTCCTTCGCAATTCGCTGCTGGTCACCGCCTCGTTGAGCGCGTGGCCGCGTCTGGGTTGGAGCGCGCAATCAGCAGCGCGCGTCCGCGGGGCCAATGAGGACATCCGCGTCGCCGTGGTCGGCTTCAACGGGCGTGGACGCAACCTGATTGACGGCTTGCGCAAGCTCAAGGGCGTGCGCGTGGTGGCCTTGTGCGACGTGGACTCGGAGGTGCTGGCGCGCGGCGTGCGCGAGTTCGAGCAGCGCAACGAGAAGGTCGCCGCCTACCGGGACGTGCGCAAATTGCTCGAGGATCCCGATGTGGACGTGGTGGGAATTGCCACGCCCAACCACTGGCATTCTTTGGCCGCCATCTGGGCGGTTCAGGCGGGCAAGGACGTGTATCTGGAAAAACCCGGCTCGCACAACGTCTGGGAGGGGCGCAAAACTCTCGAGGCCGCCCGCAAGTATCAGCGCATCGTACAAATCGGCACCCAATCCCGCTCCAGCACCGGCCTGGCCGAAGCCTTCGCCTGGCTGCAGCAGGGCCATCTGGGCAAAATCCTTCGCGCCCGCGGCTTCTGTTACAAGCGCCGCCCCAGCATCGGCAAAGTGGATGGCCCGCAACCCATTCCCGAATCGGTGGACTACGATTTGTGGTGCGGCCCGGCGCCCAAGGAACCCCTCATGCGCAAGCGCCTGCACTACGACTGGCACTGGGTTTGGCCCACCGGCAACGGCGACATCGGCAATCAGGGCGTGCACCAGATGGACATGTGCCGCTGGGCGTTGGGCCAGGCGCAACTGCCCTCCGCAGTCTGGAGCATCGGCGAGCGGCTCGGCTACGTGGACGACGGCACCACCCCCAACACACAGATCGTGTTTTACGATTACCGTCCCGCGCCGCTGATCTTCGAGGTGCGCGGCCTGCCGGCTGATCCGAGCAAGGGTGACGAGATGGACAACTACCGGGGCGTGCGCGTGGGCGTGGTCATCGAATGCGAGGCCGGCTACATGACCGTCAAAAGCTACAGCAGCGCCGAGGCCTACGAAAACAGCGGCGATCTCATCCGCAAGTTCGAGGGCGGCGGCGATCACTTCGAGAACTTCATCAAGGCGGTTCGCAGTCGCAAAACCACCGACCTCAATGCCGATGTTTCCGAAGGGCGTCTCTCGGCAGCCCTTTGCCACCTGGGCAACATCTCCCATCGCGTCGGTCAGAAACTTCCGCCCGCAGCCATCCGCGATGCCATCCGCAACAACGCCGACCTGGCCGAAGCCTTCGGCCGCATGGAGGAACACCTCAAGATCAACGCGGTGGACCTCGTTAAAACCCCCGCCACGCTCGGTGCGTTGCTCAAATTCGATCCGCGCAAGGAAAAGTTCCTTAACCACTCCGCCGCCAACGAGCTGCTCACGCGCCAGTATCGCGCGCCCTTCGTTGTGCCGGAAAAGGTTTGATCCCGAAGATCAGGTCCGACAACGGACCCGCTTCCGCCGGGCACGGCCGGCCGTCCGAACCGAAATCAAACACTGCCAACCCACCCGTCCCGCGCGCAAAAGCGCTCAGATCAGGGCTTCGTCCCTGGCTGGCACGCCGCAGGCGCCTGTGCTTCCTGATGCGCGGTTAGCTCTGCGGTTTCCAGTTCGCCGTTTGTTTGCAAATTGAGGTTGTTTGCAGGCGGCCCGTCAGCGTCTGCCCTCAAGTGCCGCTCGATGCAAATCGCGAACCGTGCCTTGGCTCGGCAAAACATGCCGAACATCTCGGCCGACTTGCTGTTCGGCGCATTGGAACGGTTCAGTCCGAGAGGGCGCTGAAGCGCGTCAGCTTGTTGGTGGTGGCTCCTCTCCCAGTGCCATCGCGGGCGGAGCGCAGCCGCCTGACTTGGCCCGCAGCCGCCGGAGGTCCTCTGGCTGGCGAATGCGCGGCGCCCCGGCATCTGCCTGCTCGTGGGCACGAAGCATCTGGAAGACCTTGCCAACGTCGTAATCCGCCTCGCGCGCCAGGTCGTCTTTGGTGCGCCAGGTTTCTTCAAGGATGGAATCCGGTTCCATGGCCTATCCTTCCATCAGTTCCTCGGGCGTGCAAATCGTTGGCATCTCAAAGCCCGCCTCCGTGATCCAACGGCGCGCCCGGCGACGAATCGCGCCGTTGAGCGGGTGGCGAAAATTCCACGTCAACAGGTAATCAACTCCCGCCACCGACGCCAATGCCAGATGGATCGCGTCGGTTGTGGCGCGCGATGGAAAAATTCCGCTTTCCAACAAGCTCCGCGCCAAGCGAAGAGCGGCCTCCGTATTCGGAAGGCGGGGCACATCGCGCAGCGCTTCCATCCGGAGTTTCACTTGTTCCGGTTCCCCGCGCTCCGCTTCCAATACCGTCGCATCCGAGGTGACGCATAAATAATGCACCCGTCGTTGCGTCCACCAGGTCCGGGTGATTTGTTAACGGACGGCTTTAAGTGGCTCACGGCTCTCCCGAGCTACGAGATAACTGACGACCGTCGTCTCAATGTAAACCGTCTCCATATTTCATTCTCAATCCTGCCGCACCCGTTGTCGGCAACGTAAGGATGCACCGCCGAATGCCCCCATCAATCTTTCCGGTTTGGCTTAACGGGCCAGAGCCGCCGAGGTTGTCGCCGAAACTCTCGATGCCATGTGCATGTCTTTTTGCGTCGAGCCAAACCTAGCCCATCCGTTGGCTCTGCTGCAAAAAATGCAGAATCGCCCCGTGGCTCGTCACTGCCCGGCCTTTTGTAACGCCTCCACGATCAACCCCGCGTAATGCCCCGGCCCGAGCACCGGATTCGGGTCGGGCAACACCAGCGGTGCGGCGTCGGCGCGCTTCGGATACACCACCACCAACGGCACGCCGGCCCGACCGAAGCGCGCCAGTTCATCGGTGATGTCCGGGGCGAAGCCGGTGTAGTCGGCTAGCAAGGCGACCGCGTTGAGCCGACGCAGTTCCTCAACGACCGATGGCTTCTCCAGCGCCGGTTTCACCAGAGCGTTGCATGTGATGCACCATTTGGCCGTGAAATCCACGATCACGACGCGCCCTTCGACGCGCGCGCGCTCCACCGCTGTCGCGCTCCACGGTTGCCAGCCATAACCTGCCGGTGCCAGCCGCAGACTCCCTGGCGTCGCGCCCGTCCCTGCCACCGGCTCGCGCCAGCGCAGTTGTGATTCCAACGCCCACAGGTAACCCGTTGCCAGGAGCAAGAGCGCCGCCGTCGCTCCGACCCCGCGCCGCCGGGTGCCCCGTTGCACAAACGTGCCGAACACCCACGCCGCCAGCGCCAGAAACACCAGAAACATCCCCAACCACCAGGCGCGCTCGCCGTAATGTTCGGTCGTCAGGCTCGTCAACCACACCGCCGTCGCCAGCATCGGGAAGCCCATGAACACCTTGAAGCGTTGCATCCAGTCGCCGGGTTTGGGCAGGAACTTCAGCCACTGCGGCTGCCAGCTCAGCACCACATAGGGCGACGCCAGCCCCGCCCCGACCGCCAGAAACATCAGCACAATGATCGGCGCCGGCTGCGTGAACGCGAATCCCAACGCCACGCTCAGAAACGGTGCCGTGCAGGGCGTTGCCAGCGCCGTCGCCAGCACGCCGTTGAAAAAGGATCCCGCAGCGCCGTGCTTCGACGCCAGCGCTCCGGCGGCATCCATCGCCCGCCCGCCCAATGTCACCTCAAACACGCCAAACAGATTCAACGCCACCACCGTCACCAACACCGTCATGCCCACCACAAACGTCGGGGAACTGAACTGCATTCCCCAGCCCGCTTTCTGACCGGCCGCTTTGACCGCGATGACCACCCCGGCCAATGCCAGAAACGACACCAGCACGCCCAGGGCATAAATCAGACCGAGTTGCCGCACGCGCCGCGGCTCTTCGCGCGCCTGGTTCACGAAACCCAGAATTTTGAGCGCAATCACCGGCAACACGCACGGCATCACGTTCAAGATCAATCCCCCCAGGAACGCATACACCAACATCAACGCCAGCGACGGCCCGCGGCCGGAATCAACCACCTGTTGACCCGCCCCACGCTCAGCCGGAGGCGAGGCCTCGACCGGCACGTCCACGGCAAAACCCTTGTGCGTCGCACCCTCACGCCACACCAGCACGCCGCTGATGCGCTCCGGCCACTCGCCCTCAAACCGTTTCACCGACTTGCGCAGGCGCATCCTGCCCGCAGCCGACTTCAACGCCTCCACCTCCGGGCGCACCTCGAATCGTTCCGCCGGGTCGGGAAACAAATCCGCTTCCGACACGCCGGTCGGAACATCGAACTCAAGCACAAAGGCTCGCGTGCTCTCGCTCGCCGGCCCGTCCCACCACGCGCGCGGATTAAGCCGCTCCCCCGCTTCGGGCAACCGCGCCCGCCACGACTCCAACAACGCCCCGTCGTTCGACGGTCTGGAGTCCGGGCCAACGCGCAGTTCGGCCGAAACCTGCGCGCGACCGGGCAAACACAGGGTCTGGCATTCGAGCCAGTTCACCCGGGCGCCGATGCGCAGCGGGCCGGGGGGCGCGTCCGCAGGCAAGGTCAGGGGCACGAGCAGAACCACCTCGTGGTGATACACGTAGGTGGTCAGGCCCTCGGCCACGTGTTTTTCAGGCACGGGCCACTGAATTTCTCCGGCGCTCACGCCCGGCGGAAGTTCCCAGAGGATTTCGGTGGCTTTGCCGGATTCGCCGGGGTTTTTCCAATACGTGTGCCAGCCCTCGTCCATTTGCAGCCGAACCCCGGCCAGAACCGTCTCGCCCGGACGCGCTTCGGCGGCAGACAACAGGAGCGAGGCGCGCGTGTGCGCCGCCGGGCTTACCGCGGGCACGGCCACCAAAACCCACGCCAGCACGGCCCAAATCCATCGCTTCATGGCGCTGAAATCTGCCGCGCCACGGTTCAAAAAGAAACGCGATTGTTTCCGGCGCCCGGTAACGCGGCCAGGACCATCTGACTTTCCCGCAGAGCACCTTTTCTCTCATTAACACCCGGCTTCAGCCGCGTGCAGGGGCCGTCGGCGGCCGGAAACGGTTTTAACCGTTTTCCGCGCTCCCCGATCCGAGGCACTGAAACCGCTCGGAGCTGGCGCGCGGGCCTCCTGAGACGCGCCAGCGCCGCAACCCGTCAGGAAAATCTTTGACATGAGGAACAGGCGGACTTACAAATAATTGCGACGCAGTTCCCGGCGCGTGTTCATCGCATCGCCGCTTGCGCGCATGAAAGCGACGCTTCACAGTCTGCGGAGCAGCGGGCAAAGGCAACATGGCTCTCGAGGGGCGTTTACGCTCATCGAATTGTTGGTGGTCCTCGCGGTCATTGCCATTCTCGCTTCCCTCCTGTTGCCCGCTTTGAACCGCGCCCGTGACCGCGCCCACGGCCTGAACTGTCTCAACAACACCCGCCAACTCGCCACCGCCTGGGCGCTTTATGCTGATGAGCACGACGGGCGACTGGCCTACAACCTCGCCATGAGCGGCGTCGGACTGGCCGGTGCGCCCGCTCCCAAAACCGACCTCAACTGGGTCAACAGCGTCCTGACCTGGGGCCTGGAGCCGGACAACACCAACACCGCCACGCTCACTCACGCCGGATTGGGCCCCTACACCCGCCACGCCTTTCACGTTTATCGTTGCCCCGCCGACCGCGTTTTGAGCGCGCGCCAGCGCGACGCGGGCTGGACCGCGCGCGTGCGCAGCTACTCCATGAACATGATGGTCGGCGACGCCGGCGATTTCTCCAAGGGCGGCTACAATCGCAACAACCCCGGCTACGTCCAGTTCTTCAAATTCGCCAACATCCCCAAGCCCGCCACGATCTTCGTCTTCCTCGACGAGCACCCCGACAGCATCAACGACGGCTATTTCCTGAACCGCGCCTACTACAACCGTTGGTATGACCTGCCCGCCTCCTACCACAACGGCGCGGGCACATTCGCTTTCGCCGACGGGCACAGCGAAATCCATCGCTGGGTGCATCCGAGCACCAAACAACCGCCCCGGGCCTTCGCCGTGAACCTGCCGATGGAAGTGCCCGCTGACGAGCGCAAGGACTTTGAATGGGTGCTCGAGCACATGAGCATTGAGCGGACGTCCGCCGGCCAAACCTACGAATATTGAGCGGCCGCTGCCCTGTCCCACGCCGCTCGGTTCACTCCAAATACTCGCGCACCAACCGCTCGTCGCCCGTCACCGCCAGCAGATACACCCGCTCGCCCGCGCTCCACACCGCCGTTGCAAAACCGTTCAACCGCCCGGTCTGCGGCCCGGCCGTTGCGGGCGCGTCCGGCACCGCCGCCCGATCCACCACAAACAGGAACACGTCGGTCTTTTCCTCCGGCGGCAGCGGACGACCGGAATGGAAGCAGAGCATCGCCACCGGCTTCTCCTGCCAACTGAGCACACCGCAGCCTGTCGCTCGCAGGCGCGCCAGCCCGCCCGGCAACACGTAATCCGAAGGGGCACGCATCTCGGCCAGGTGCGCCCGAATGCGTTCCAGGTCGGCGGACTCCAGCGTCATCACGTATTGGCGCTGCACGGCGCTGATCATGCGCTGAGACCAGGTCTGCACCGTGACCACTTCGCGCGAACGCGGACGCGGTTGCCACAGGAACAACCCCAGCGCCAGCAACACGCCGCCCGCCAGCGCCACCAACGCCAACACCAGGCGCTGCTCGCGCCGATGCCTCGCCCACGTGCCGCTCTCAGACAGGATTTGCTCCCGCAATCCTTCCGGGGGACGAATCGCCCGGAACCGCGCCCGCAACTGGCAGTGCACCTGCGTCTGCGTCTCAAACCACTCGCGCAGTGGCGGTCGCGCGTCGGCCAGCGCCAGCGCCTCGGCGAATTCCGGCTCGGCCGCGTCGCCGGTGTCCGGCCGGCACAACAGCAAAGTCCGTTTGGCTTCCAGTTCGGTCACGGCGTCGGCTCTCCTTCCCGATTCGCGGCGGCCAGGTCATCGGCCAGAATCTTCTGCAACTGCATCAGCCCGCGCGCGATCCGGGATTTGACCGTGCCCAGCGGCACGCCCAGGATTTCGGCGATGTCCTTGTAGGGACAGTCTTCCAGGTAAAACAACGCCACCGGCGCCTGGAAAATTTCGTCCACCTGCGCCAGCGCGCGCAGCACCTGCGCGCTGTCCAGGCTGCTGACCGCCTCCGGCGTGAGCGCCGGCAGCTCCACCTCCAGGTCCTCCAGCGACTCATGCGCAAAGCGCTGTTGTCGCCGTCGCGTCTCCAAAAATTGTCGGTGCAACGTCGTAAACAACCACGTTTTGACCCGCGCCGGATCGCGCAACTGATGGCCCTTGGTCGCCCAGATGTAAAACGTCTGTTGCGTCAGATCGCACGCGTCGGCCTCCGAGCGCGTCAGGCTGTAGGCGAACTGGTAAAGCGACTCGTAGTAACGAGTCACCACGCCTTCAAAATCCAGTTCGCGCGCCATGACACCGCGTCTCTTTTAAGACGGCGCTCCGCCGTGGATGTTCCCCAATTCCCGCGCCGATGACGGTTTCACCCTGCACGGAGATCAGCCGCCGCACGAGCGCAAAACCCCGGGAACCAAATCGCCCGTCAACCGTCTCACCCTTGAACACCAATCGGCACCGCACACAGCGTGAAATCCGACACCCCCAACCCGGAGCGGCGCGCGCCAACCCACCGCGCGCCGCGTCCAATGTCACCCGCGCCCGGCGGGGGAAACAGCGCGTTCCTCGCGCCATTCAGCCGCGTGTCGCGCCGCACCGCGCGCGCTCGAACGCAGCCGCCGCGAGGTCGCGCCGCCACCCGCTTCCTTGCGCCGGGCGTCGGGCGCGTCCGGGCCGGCTCGCGGCAGCGCCCGGCCCAACGCCGCCTGCCGCTCAGCGTCTGGGAAAGCGTCGCTTGGACCAAAATCCCGCGTCGCGCGCGACCACTTCCGTCTCGCCCCCGTTCCCGACCCCGACGACGTAGGCAGCTACGCTCCGATGCACAGAACGCCGCTCAACTGCTTTTGAATGTCTGACGCGATGGCGGAAGCCCGATCTTCGCCGTCTCAACCAGGGCTGCCCGGCCCGCCGGGCCACCCTCGGCCAGGGCTGCCGTGGGTTTTTCTTGTGCGCATCGGCGCAGCGCTGGCGTTGGCGGCAGCGACCGCAGCAATCGCCGTTTTCTTAAACTCCTGCGCCACGCCCCAACGCACCGTTGTTGTTCCGCAGGTGATTCCCGGCGCGACATTTGTCGGCGATCGCGTCTGCTACGAGTGCCACANCAACTACGCGCGCGTGTTCCCGGCCAGCCCGCACGCCCGCCTCCAAATTGCCCAGGCACCCCCGCCCGGCGAGGCCGGTTGCGAGGCCTGCCACGGCCCCGGCAGCCGCCACGTCGCCGCCCCCGCGCGCGGATCGGGCCTGATCTTGAATCCCGGACGCGACCCCGCCGCCTGCTTTCGCTGCCACCTCGAAACGCACGCTGAGTTCGCCCTGCCCCAGCATCACCCCGTTCTCGAAGGTCGGATGAATTGCGTTCAATGCCACGACCCGCACGGGTTCGACATCCTCAAGCCCGCACGCGGCCTGGCGCTCGCCCGCGTCAACGAAACCTGTGGCGAATGTCATCGTGATCAGGCCAAACCGTTTGTCTTCGAGCACGAGGCGATGCGCGAGGGCTGCACGGTCTGCCACGTGCCCCACGGCTCGGTGAACCCGAAACTTCTGGTCGAGCGCGACAACAACCTCTGCCTCAAATGCCACGCCCAAATTCAGGGCCCGCTCGGCGGCGGCAGCAGCATCTTCATCGGCAAGGAAGATCACACCGACAAGCTGCGGCTCGGCAGTTGTTGGAGCGCGGGCTGCCACACCGCCGTGCACGGCTCGAATTTTCATCCGACCCAACTCTACTGACGCGCCATGCCTGGACGCCCGCCACCCCACCCCTGCGCTTCAGCCCGCCGCACCCACGGCCGCCCGTTGTTGCGACTGGGTTGCATGTGCGCCGTGGCCGTTCGCTGCGCCGCTCAAACCGTGGACGTGTCCAAACTCCCGCCGCCTGCCACCCGCGCAGTGGATTTCGCCACGGACATCCGGCCAATTTTTGAGCGCAGTTGTCTCCGCTGCCACGGCCCGGTGCGGCCCAAAAGTGGTTTCCGCCTCGACAACCGCGACGCGGCGCTCAAGGGCGGCCACAGCGGCAATGACATCCTGCCCGGCAACAGCGCCGAGTCGCGCCTCATCCACTACGTCGCTCGCCTCGACCCCGAGACCGCGATGCCGCCCGAAGGCAAGGGCGAACCGCTGACGCCGGAGCAAGTGGGCCTGCTCCGCGCCTGGATTGATCAAGGCGCACCCTGGCCCGACGAAAAAGTCGAGGACGTCCGCCTGGAGTTCGCGCCGGCCGTCGGATTCACAACGGTCAGCGGCAATGAGGCCAAATTCCGCGAGCACGCCTGGATGCGCGACGGCTGGCGCGGCGGGATTGAACGCTTCGAGTTGACCCGCCGCTTTTCAGCCGACGCAAGCCTGACACTCAGCGGCCACGCACTGAGCGATGATTACCGCGCCGACTTCCTGCTCGAACAGCATGACCTCGGTTTCATTCGCGGCGGCTTCGAGCAGTTCCGAAAATTCGACGCCGACACCGGCGGTTGGTTTCCCGATTTCAGCCAGCCGACGTTTCGCCTCGGACGCGACCTGCACCTGGACGTGGGCCGCGCCTGGTTCGATGTCGGCCTGACGCTGCCCGACTGGCCGCGCGTGCTCCTCGGCTACGAACTCCAGTATCGCAACGGCGAAAAATCCACGCTCCAGTGGGGCCCGGTTTCCGAGGGTGACCGGACGCGCAACATTTACCCGGCCTTCAAGCGCCTCCATGAACGC
The DNA here is from genome assembly GCA_026414705.1 of Verrucomicrobiia bacterium. Lineage (GTDB taxonomy): Bacteria > Verrucomicrobiota > Verrucomicrobiia > Limisphaerales > JAOAIM01 > JAOAIM01. Next base: position 25,592 of record JAOAIM010000024.1, read on the forward strand.
ACGCACATCCTGAAATTCGACCTGGATTACGAGCGCAACGGCTGGCGCGCGGAAAACCAGTTTCGCGGCGAGTGGACGCGCCTGGACACGCGCCAGGAAAACGTCAGTCGCCTGGAACTCGACGCGCCGGCGTCACGCGCCAACGATTCCGTGCGCCAGGGCTGGCGCGCGTTTCAGGGCGCGAACACCTTCCGCCTGGAGCGCAGCTTCAAAGACTGGTTGCACGCCTCCGCCGGCTACCTTTACAGCCGCCTGACCGCCGATGCCGACTTCAGCCTCGACACCTTCAATCCCGGCGGCATGCCGTTGTTCCCGCCGGTGATCCAACGCATCGAATGGCGCAGCCAGCGCATCGTCCTGGAGCGCGAATCGCACGTGGGCAACGCCAATTTGCTCCTCGGCCCGTGGCAGGCCACGACGCTGGCGCTGGCGCTGCAGGTCGAACGCACCCGACAAAACGGCACCATGGAAGGCACCGAAGAAAGCGTCACCACACCCGCTTTTCCCTTCGATTTAACAACGCCGGTGCGCGGCCTTTCGGACGTGGACCGCACCACCCTGACCGAGGGCCTGGCGCTGCGCTCCACCTGCCTGCGTTACACCACGCTCTTCGCCGACGCGCGACTCAAGCAGGAATGGCTTTCGCACCACGAAAGCGCCGAAGCCCATCACATCTTTGCCCGCGACACCGACGCCGAGAGCCGGCTCTGGGAGGGCCGGTTCGGCTTTGATTGCTCACCGCTGGTCTGGTTCAAATTCGGCGCGCATTACCGCATCCAGAACCGGCACAGCTCCTACGACGACGGCTTCGCTGACGGCGACCCGGCGGACATCATCGGCTACCCCACGTTGATCCGCTCGCGCGACCTCGACACGCAGGAGGTCGAATCGCGCCTGACCCTGCGCCCGCTCCAGTGGCTGCGCCTGACGCTCAAGCACCGGCTCGTTGCCACCGATTACCACACCGCAACCGGGCCGGTCTCGCTGCTGGACCCCGGCGATGCTTCTCCGGGCGGACGGTGGCTGGCGGGCAACTACGACGCGCACGTCTTCTCGTTCAACGCCACGCTCACGCCGTGGCGGCGATTGCACTGGTTCAACACGTTCACGTTTCAGGACGTGCGCACCGCCGCGCGCCACGATTTTTCCGATGCGGTGGTCGTCTATCGCGGCGATGTTTGGAGCGTCCTTTCCCAGAGCCGGTTCGTGCTGACGCAAAAGACCGACCTGACCGGCGGCTACAGCTTTTCACGCGCCGATTTTCGACAACGCACCTTCTCCACCGGACTGCCCGTCGGCATGGATTACGATTTGCACGCGGTTCAGGCGGGCGTAGTTTCCCGATGCAGCCCGAAACTGACCACAAAGGTCCAATACGGCTTCTGGCATTACGACGAGCCGTCTTCGGGCCGCGCCAACGATTACGTGGCCCATGCGATTTTCATTTCACTGCACTGGCAACTGCCCTGACTCCCATGAAAACGATCGGCATCGCATTGAGCGTTATTGCCGCAGCGCTGGCGGTGACAACGGCCCGTGCCGCGACCAATCTTGTCGTGATTGGAAACTATTTTTTCAGGCCCACCAACATCACCATCGCCGTCGGGGACACGGTGCTCTGGTCGAATGCCGTCGCCGCCACAACCATCCACGACAGCACCAGCACCAACGCCGCGATGCCCTGGGCCAGCGGCGATCTGACCACGACGCGACGCACCTTCGCGCTCCGCTTCACCAACGCGGGTTATTTCCCCTACATTTGCGCGCGCCACGTCCTCAACGGCTCGCACCCGGAGCAGACCGGCACCGTCACCGTCGTCGCCGCCAACCTGCCGCCCTCGGTCAGCCTGACCAACCCGCCGCATCTGGCGCGGTTTCGCGCGCCCGCTGACATTCAGCTCAAGGCCGTTGCCAGCGACCCCGACGGCAGCGTCACCAACGTCCAGTTTTTCATCAACAGCGGTCTGCTCGGCCACGCCACGGTCGCGCCCTACGTCTTCACCGTCAGCAATCTGGCCGCCGGCAACTACGCCTTCACGGCGCGCGCCGTGGACAACGCCGGCGCAGCCGCCACCTCCGCGCCGGTCAACGTCTCAGTGCTCACCAACGCCCTGCTGCTCGCGCCTGAACGGTTGCCCGATGGCGCGTTTCGCTTCACCGTCTCCGGCGTCGCCAGCCAGTCCTACGCGCTCGAATTCTCCTCCAATCTGCTGCACTGGTCGGCGCTGCACACCAACGTCGCTCCTGCAAACCTGTTCAATGTGACCGATTCAACGGCGACCAACGTCCTGGAGCGCTTTTACCGAATGCGACAAAACCTCTAACCTGAGAACCGTCCGAACCCCATGAAAACGAAACACAACTCCTTGATCCTGCGAACCCCCTGTCCCGCTGCGCTGGCCCTCGCCGCGTTGGCGATGTTGAGCAACCTGTTCGGCGCTCGGGCCCAAACCACCAACAACGTCACCGGCGGTGACGGCGTGAATTATTTCATCAACGGGCAAAACGATCCGACGCTCACCCTCCAGCGCGGCGTCACTTACATCTTCCAGCTCAGCAACGTTTCGCTCCACCCGTTCTGGATCAAATCTTCGCTGGGCTTCGGCTCGACCGGCCGCTACGACGTGGGCGTGACCAACAACGGCGCGACCTCCGGCAACGTCATTTTTGCCGTTCAGGCGAGCGCGCCGGGCACGCTGTTTTATCAATGCGGCAATCATTCCGCGATGAACGGCGTGTTGAACATCGTTTCGCCGCCCGCGCCGCCGACCGTCACGATCGTCCACGTCAATGTGGCCGACCTGATCACCATCCGCTCGACCGGCACCAACGGTTGGAGCGCCATCCCCGAATACCGGTGCATCAACGGCACGAACTGGTTGGTCGTGCCCGGCTACACCAACGTCTTCGCCAGCGGCACCAACACGACCACCTTCCCGCGACTGGAGGCGATTTGCGGTCCGGACGGCGCGCTCTTGCGCATCCGCAATCAACAGAACTGACTCGCTGCTTGCCGATTCGCCGCCACTGCGAAACGATGCCGGCTCGAATGACGACGTTGCTGGTCGCCACACGCAACGCGCACAAGCTGACCGAAATCCGCGCCATCCTCGGCGCGCCGCACCGCTGCGTCGGGCTGGACGGACTGCCCGGCGCGCCGCCCCTGCCCGAAAACGCCGAGACTTTCGAGGGCAACGCCGCTGCGAAGGCCATCGCGCTGACCCAGTGGCTGGTGTCGGCGCGCGTCGCCCTGCCGGCCGACCCGGCGCGCTGTTACGTCGGGGCTGAGGATTCGGGGTTGGAAGTGGACGCGCTGGGCGGCGCGCCCGGCGTCCACTCCGCGCGCTTCGCGGCCCTGGACACCGGAGCACCGGGCAACTCGACCGACGCGGCGAACAACGCAAAACTGCTCCGCCTGCTTCAAAACGTTCCGCCCGACCAACGCACCGCCCGGTTTCGTTGCGTGCTGGCCTTGCTGCGTCCGTTTCCGGCCGAGGCGATCGCCGCGCCGATCTTTTTTGAAGGCGTGTGCGAGGGCCGAATTGGATTGTCGCCGAGCGGCACGCGCGGATTTGGTTACGACCCGTTGTTCATCCC
>JAOAIM010000251.1 GCA_026414705.1 Verrucomicrobiia bacterium
CGTTCCGGCCTTCGAGTTGGTGGCGCCGCAGGCCGTGATGCGCGTCGCCGTTTTTCTTTCCACGCCAGTCGGGGCAGGGCCCAGGCGGCGCGTTCCAGCGGGCCGGTCCATTTGTTGTCGCTCTCCGTGTCGAGCCAGCCTTCGACGGCAACAAGGCAGCGCCTTGAACCCAGGGCGCTTCGTGCGAAGCGCCGGGCCACGGCTTGGAGGGCGACCAGCCCGGCGTGGATGGAATGGTCGGAGTTGGCGACGAACTGCAGTTTGAGGCGGGTGTCTTTCTTGGTGATGGCCGGCATGCGGGTTCAGAGAAGAGGCGCGAAAAAAATTCACCACGATTTGCAGGTTTTTAGCTCACTTGTAATGATTGGGGCGCGTTCGGGGCGCATTCTCAATTTCACGCCGACCACCATTCCTCTCTTTTTGGCAGACGGCTTCAGCCAGGTGACCAGCAGCGGCGGTGGCCGAAAACGGTTTCCACCGTTTTATGCGCGCCGGTCCAAGCCGGTGAAATGGCTGGCAGCGCGGGCGCGGGCTTCGCTCCGGGCTGAAGCCCGGTCTTCACGACAGGTGGCGAGAAACTGAGATGCGCCTGAGGGTTTGGAGGAATCTGGATGCCGCTTTGCCGTTGCGGCATTACGCGGCGGCCTGATCCTGTTTGCGGCGCACTACGGGCTGGCTCTCGCCCAGCACCACCGGTCGGGTGATCTTGATGTTCACAATGTCGCCGCTTTCGGGCACGTCGTACATCACATCGAGCATGAGCTTCTCGATCAGCCCGCGCAAAGCGCGCGCGCCGGTGCCCTTGCGCAACGCCTGTGCGGCGAGCTCGCGCAACGCATCGGGCGTGAATTCCAGTTCCACGCCCTCCATCGCCAGCAGCTTGGCGTATTGTTTGGTGAGCGCGTTGCGCGTCTGGGTCAGCACCGCCACAAGCTGCTCTTCCGTCAGCTCCGAAAGCGTCGTCACCACCGGCAACCGCCCGATGAACTCCGGAATAAAGCCGTATTGCAACAGGTCCTCCGGTTCGACGTGCGCCAGAATTTCATCGCGGCTGAGCGTGATGGTTTTTTGCGCCTGTTCGACGGCACCGAAGCCGATGACGCTGCGTCCGAGCCGGCGCTGGATGATTTTTTCCAAGCCCACAAACGCTCCGCCGCAGATGAACAGGATGTTCGTCGTGTCCACCTTGATGTATTCCTGTTGCGGGTGTTTGCGTCCGCCCTGCGGCGGAACGTTGCAGACGGTGCCCTCCAGGATTTTGAGCAGCGCCTGCTGCACGCCCTCGCCCGAAACATCGCGGGTGATCGAGGGGCTGTCGCCCTTGCGCGCGATCTTGTCCACCTCGTCAATGTAAACGATGCCCCGCTGCGCGCGTTTGACGTCATAATCGGCGTTCTGGAGCAGACGCAGGATGATGTTCTCGACGTCCTCGCCCACGTAACCGGCCTCGGTCAGCGTCGTGGCGTCGGCGATGGCAAAGGGCACGTCCAAAATCCGCGCCAACGTGCGGGCCAGCAGCGTTTTGCCCGAACCCGTCGGGCCGATCATCAGAATGTTGCTCTTCTCGATCTCCACGTCCGCGTGCGGCGAATTCGCAGCAGGGGATGCGGGCGCGCCGGCGTCGGGCGTTGAGAGGATGCGCTTGTAATGATTGTGCACGGCGACGGCGAGGGTTTTTTTGGCGTGGTCCTGGCCGACGCAGTAGAGATCAAGTTGGCGGCGAATTTCGGCGGGCCGGGGCACGACGGGCCGGGGCGCGCGGCGGTTCTGAAGTTCGAGTTCGCGGTCGAGGACGTTTTTGCAGAGAATGATGCAGTTGTCACAGATGTAAACGCCCGGGCCGGCAATGAGTTTGCGCACCTCCGCGTGGGATTTGCCGCAGAAGCTGCACAGCGTCAGGGTCGTGGGCCGGGCCATGGCGAGTTGCGATTCGAGATTGGCGCTTGGGAATTTGGGTTCGCCGGTCGGGTGCGGGCCGGCGCCGCCCGGCTCAAAGGGTCACAGAGGTTTTCTCGGCGAGCGTCGAGATTTCCTTCCGCGACTGCACGACGTGGTCCACGATGCCGTATTCCCGCGCCTCCTCGGCGGACATGAATCGGTCGCGGTCGGTGTCGCGTGCAACCTCCTCCACCGTGCGCCCGCAATGTTTGGCGAGGATTTCATTGAGCCGGTCCTTGAGGCGGAGGATTTCGCGCGCCTGGATGCTGATGTCGGTAGCCTGGCCCTGCACGCCACCCCAGGGCTGGTGGATCATGATGCGCGCGTTGGGCAGGGCGTAGCGTTTGCCCTTGGTGCCGGCGGCCAGCAACACCGCGCCCATGCTCGCCGCCTGGCCGATGCAATAGGTGTTCACGTCGCAGGTCAAAAACTGCATCGTGTCGTAGATCGCCAGCCCCGCTGTGACGCTGCCGCCGGGCGAATTGATGTAGAGATGCACGTCCTTTTTGGCGTCGGACATCTGCAAGAATAGCAGTTGCGCAATGACGGTGTTGGAGACCGCGTCGTCAATGGGCGTGCCGATGAAAATGATCCGGTCCACCAGCAACCGCGAGTAGATGTCCCAGGAGCGCTCGCCGCGACCGGTTTGCTCCACGACAATCGGCACCAGAAAATTTTTCTCGTTCATGTCAGGCTCTTTGCGTTCCCGTGGCGCACAGTATCCAAGCGCATCAGCGGCGTCAAGCGAGGCAGCCGCTCGCCGGAGTTGCGCGCGTCAAACCTGTCGAAGACATCCCCCGAACCCAAGACCGAGGTGCGCGTCATTCGGGCTGATCCCGCCCGATTTCCACCGTGCGCCCGGCACGCGCGACGGTTCCGCTTCCGGCATGGCGCCCGACAACGCCCCGGCGGCTGAAGGCCTGAAGCCGCCCCGCCCTGCACGCTCGTTTCCGGCCCGGACCGAACTGAACCCGATCGTCCCCGGGAGCTTCCCGGTCGTGCCACATTTCCGTTCCTGCCAGCGCGCTGGCCAAACGGCACCGGGTTCATGCGGCGTGCTTGCGATCAGAACGCGCAAAATGAATCTTACGCGCTGAGCCTTGACGGAGTTTGATTCTGAAATCATACTCTGGACAATGAATACGACTCAAACAACCGAAACCGTCTGGTTCACGACCAAGGGCCAGGTGGTGATCCCGCTGCGCTTGCGCAAGCTTTTCGGGATTGAGGACGGAACCAAAGCCGTGGTGCAGGCGACGCCCGAGGGGATTCTCTTGAAGCCGGTGACCGCCGCCACCATTCGCAGGCTGCGCGGCATTTTGAAGCGCAAGCCCGGCGCCAAATCGTTCGACGCGGAGTGGGCCGAACACAAGCGCGAGGAAAGACGGTTGGAAGAGGCCAAATATGCCCGCTGCACAGGTGGTTCTCGATAGCCACGCACTGCTCACGTTCCTGCGCGACGAACCGGGCGCGGAAACCGTTTCGCAGCTCCTGGAGAAAGCCGGCAAGAGCGACCAGCCCGTCCACATGACGGAGGTCAACTACGCCGAGGTGCAGTATATCATCCGGCGCAAGGAGGGCG